>DYKF01000407.1 GCA_020722745.1 Caldithrix sp. | reverse complement strand
GGCAAAAGATGACCATCGTAAAACCACAGCCATACCCCCACAAGGCCGGATCGAATCTGGTAACGAAAATAATCCGCCAGTAAAAACTGCGAAAAACCTATCTGTGCAGCACTGTAGAACCATTCCCAGATTTTTGGCTTACTGGCAATGCGCCGTATGCCAAGAACCAACCCTGCTTCACGTCCACGGATATTCTTCAGTTGCTCAATGGAACCAATATTGGCGGCCGCCATCAAAATGAAGACCATGAAGATCTTGTACGCTCCACCAAAATATCTTACCACCAGATTCAACCAATTCCATTGCTGGATCAGAGAAATCAGATAAATAAATATTCCGGCATAGCGTGTTTTCTCCCAGTCGTGCTCCTCGGCAAACACCTGTTCTTCGGGAATTATCGCCGACTCACTCCCTTGCGTAAGGGTGAAATCGAATTTCAGTTGCCTGGACTCACGACCCTGACGTTCTTTAGCTCTAATTGCCGCTACCAGCTTTGCCTTGTTGCCGCTGGGAAGTTGCTCTTGATGGATCTCCCGTTGCTTGCGACGATTCTTGCTTTGATCAGAATTATACCCTTGAATCAATCCTTCCATGCCAAAATGTTTTTTTGTTTCCAGCCAGTTATCGATGGTCTGGCGACTCATCGCCAAGGCCGTGGCCAAATCTGATTTCCCTGCACCCAGCTCAATTGCCTCAACGACAAACACGCGTTTTGCTGTCCGGTCGGATTGGTCAATCCTCTTAACCATCATCCCTTGCTTGTAAAGAATCAGCGTTTTTGCTTGTTTCCCAAGCCCGCCAACAAGTTCAAGGGTTAGCCCAGATTTGAGATCAACCTGCTTATTATTTTTCTTGTCGTCCTTAAAAAGTACACCCTGCTGCATGTGAATCACCATTTCTTCTGGATTAATAATAACGTATTATAGCACAGAAGAGACGATTTGTGGTACTAAAAAATACATTTATAAAAATTTAATTTATTATTTTGAAATGTTGAATAATCCAGTGTCCAATTATTCTTTTGCCTGAAACGGTCGCTGTGCGTGTCCAATTTTGAGACAAACTTAATCAAATAAAGGGGTGCAGGGCTATGGCTTATCGATGATTGACGAGGTCTG
>DYKF01000406.1 GCA_020722745.1 Caldithrix sp. | reverse complement strand
CCTGCTCCTTGTAGAGAAAACAAACGGCCCGTTAATCTTTTTCTGTCGTAATTCTTAACGGCGTATTTCCTTCCTTTTTCAGCCATACTTTTCCTCAACTCGGGATCGGATAATAGAAGCAAGATTCCTATCGCAAGATCTTCGCCATTGTCGGGTTTCGTTAACAAGGCACATTCGGAACCATCTATAATCTCACGCACGACATCAATATCGCTGGCGACAATCGGTCGCCCGGAGGCCATGTAATCAAACAGTTTTACCGGAGAGGCCTGATTCGTTTCTCTATGGTGGGGAGCTACACAGACATCCATCACGCCGATGTAATTGGGAACTTCCTGGTAGGGCACTTGACCAGTAAAAATAAAACGGCTTTGAATGCCTTTCTCCTGAACCTTCTTTTCCCAAGTAGCCCTCATAGGGCCATCACCGACGAGGAGAAACCACGTGTAGGGAATTTTTTCAAGTATAAGTGGTGCGGCATCGATAAGAATATCGATACCCTGGTAAGCGAAAAAAGAGCCGATAAAACCAACATAAAGAGAAGCGGGCGAAAGTTTGAGCTTCCGACAGGCATCCTCTTTTTTGATAGGGTGGAATAGTTCTGTATCGGTTCCGCTGGGGAAAACGAGTATTTTTGAAATAGGTACGTGACCTAAAACATGGAGGCGGGTTTTGCTCCACTTGGATAGAACGATAATCTTATCCGCTAAATGCATGCAGATTGTATCAATAAGCCTTACTGCCCACCGTTTGGTTTTGTTGATTAGGGAATAGCCAATATAGGGGTCATTCGGAATTTCAAAATAAATTTGTTTGCCATAAAATTTAGCAATCAGCAAAGGCAGAAAAGAGTTCATCTGCCGAACATAGATAAAATCCGTCTTTATGAGACACAAGTATAAAAGCGTTAGAGATAGTATAAAATGGAAGGAAAGCGGTCTAAGGATCGGCAAATCCCAAAAAGGAATAGCGACAACGCGGGCTCTGGTCTGCGTCTCGGGGAATCCTAGTTTAGGGAGCACCATCGTCACATGATGTCCAAGATCGGTCAGATTATCAGCCAGTTCAAACATGCGGATCAGGCCGCCAGGCTTCTTTTTAAACCGAGGGTCGTGCCAGTATGCTG
>DYKF01000132.1 GCA_020722745.1 Caldithrix sp. | reverse complement strand
CGCAAAACCCTGGGGCGAAAACTACGACATCTATTTCGACAAGCTCAATACAGGCTTGTCGTTTTCGCCATTCGCGCATCCGTGCGCAGCACTCGCCAGCTGTTTTTCCCAGCCAGAAAATACCGGAAGGCATTTTCTGGCTGGGAAGTCAAAATCTGAACAAGATTTTGACTATCTCCATTTTGCTGCGAAAACGTGCGTTTTCTTCGCAAAATGCCGGTAAATTTACCCTGAGCGCAGTCGAAGGGTCCATGGACCGGCAGTAAGCTCTGAACCTTTTTCAGAGCTTACCTAAAACACTCATCGAAAGAGTAAATAAAAAGCCTCCGTTTTCTTTTTGTTTCGTTCAGAGCCCAATCCGGTTGCTTCTTCTTCAAACAAATAGGACCTGTATTGAGGATATTCAGTATAGGTGCTCCGATGAATCGGATACACAGGTTCTTCGTTTGGCTGCGCGCGCAGAACAGAAATTAAAGCCGGGAGCAAACCAAAAAACCGCATGCAGGATTTATTGTGCAAAAACAAAACGTTGACAAGTTGTTTTCTTCAGAGCCTAATGGCAAGCAACAGCCTATCGATCTATTAGACAGGCACGGAACGAAGTGGATAGATTTCAAATTTTAGCTCACGGATTTTACGCGTTGCCTCTGTCAGTAGGGACTTTTCGAGAATCTGTCAGGAATTAATATTGTATGAGAATCTTTAAAAATAAACGGGAAGTCGCTCTTGCGCTCGGTGGTGGAGCAGTTTTGGGTAGTGCCCATATTGGCGTGCTCAAGGCGATAGAAGAACTCCACATCAAAGTTGTTGCAGTTAGCGGAACAAGTGTAGGGGCTCTTGTAGGGGCCTTGTTCGCCTTTGGAAAACATTGGCACGAAATCGAAAAGATTGCAATGTCCCTCAACTGGCTGGACATTGCCTCAGTGACTCTTACTAAAGGTGGGATTCTTTCCAATGATAAAATTACAAAGATGATGCGAAAAGAACTTGGCAATGTTAAAATTGAAAATTCTCCCATACCGCTCAGCATGGTTGCGGTAGATATTGTAACGGGGGAGAAAGTTGTGATAGTATCGGGGAGTGTCGCAGATGGTGTCAGAGGCAGCTCGTGTATTCCCGGCGTATTTGCGCCCGTAGAGATGAACGGGCACTTACTGGTAGATGGGGGTGTGATTGAAAATGTTCCACTGTCTCCCCATATAGATGCAGGTCTCAAAAATATTGTCGGGGTAGATTTGATTTCGAATATTCATTTTAAGAAACCGAAAAATGTTCTCGATGTTCTTGTGAACTCGCTTGGGATTGCTCTCAAAAACGCAACGCGTCTGGAAACGAGAACAGCTGATCTCATGATCACTCCAGATCTTACCGGTTTTAACATGATCGATTCTAAACAGGTGCCGCGTTTAATTGAGGCAGGTTTTAACGCGGCGCATCCGGTTCTGCTGGAAAAGTTTGGCGAGCCCTAACGAAGATTTTCGTAGGGTGGTCTAAAGATTCCAAGTCCCCTGGGTTTGGCTGTTTCCGAGCCGGGAGCAAACCGGGATGCAGCTGAAGATAGTTTCCCTGCATCTGTATCGTGAATGCGGCGAATGGGTTCCTGGCCGGGAAACGTTTCCATGTGGAGAGTTTGCGTCGGGAATGCAAAATCCACTCCTGTCTCTTTTGCCAGCCGAAGAATTTCCAGATTGATGTAGTGCCTGCCAATTAACTCTTCGCTCCAGTTCTGAACTTCCTGAAAATAATAGAGCATTATGTTCAAGGAAAAATCTCCATAGCCAGAAAAAACAACATGAAAATTGTCTTTCTGTGTATATGGCGCGGCAAGAAGAATGTTCTTTAGGCCTTCGACAAATGCTTCTATTTTTTCTGGCGGAGTATCGTATGTGAGTCCCAGCGTTACATAGGTTCTGCGCGCTGGTCTTTCCGAAATGTTTACAATCTGCGTAGTAGATATTTCCGCATTTGGAATAATGACAAGCTCTTTGCCGAAGGTGCGGATTCTTGTCGTGCGCAATCCAATGTCTTCTACAATTCCATCTGCCTCTCCAATGCGGATCCAGTCTCCAAGCTTAAAAGGCCGATCGACAAAAATGGTAATAGATCCAAACAGGTTCGCCGCCGTATCCTTTGCAGCCAGAGCAAACGCGAGCCCTCCGATGCCTAGACCAGTTAAAAGGGAGAAAACATTCACTCCCATGTTTTGAATAAGGATCATTACACCAAATACGACAAGAATCGTTTTTGCTGTTTTTGAGAATAAAGAAACAAATTGATCATCCAGCGTTGAATCTGTGCGGCCAGCTTTTTCCTGTAGCAGGTTTAAGCTTACACCAAGGATACGATAAGCAAGAGTCAGCAAAGATATTCCAAAAGCCAGCGCTATTAATTTAGCAATGAACAGGTGGACGCTTTTGGGCAATCCCAATAGAGTGATTATGGCAAACCAGAACAAACTGGCAAAGACAAATCCTATGGATCCTCTAAGAGCTTCCAGAAAAAGTTGATACCATTTGCTTTCCGTTTTTCTGCGAGCAAGATATACAAGGGCACCCATGGCTATAAAAATTACATAGCGCAAAAGAATACCAGCAATCAGGGCAGCGGCAAGGGCTATCCACTGCCATATTTCAATATAAATGATACTGCTCTTTGTCCAGTCTGGCAATATGGATAAATACTTCTGCATCCATAGAATATTCTGTGTGTTTGTCATTTGTTCCATAAATCTAATACCCCGAGAATCCACACGCCCCTGCGCAGTTTCGTCAGCAGCAACGTATTACATTTTCTATCGCTTGTGTCAAGGATGCTTTTTAATTGAATTGCCCGTCGGCGTAGATGTGCTTTCTCCCACTTCTCTTGGATTTATTCTGTTGAATGGATTGACACAGCAGCTTCACGGAACAGTCGAGTATCAGAAAAACCGGGGAGCTTCATTTACAGTGAAATTTCCGGAATAAGCAGGAAAGTAATCTCTGAATCTTTAACAGGCTGTTGAAAAACAACAACCTGTTACAAAAGCCGTCAGCGCTTAAATCAAGAAAAAGAATCCGGCTATACAGCAATATCCAGAGGGTACTTGAATTTATGGAAAATAATCATCAACCTGTTCGCAGGGCAACATTGGCAGATTTGTCTTTTCTTCTCGCATTAGAAAAAGCTTCGTTCGGAGAGCTGCATCGCTCGTCCCGCCGGTCTATTCGTCACAGCCTGGCCTCTGCTTGGCAGGAAGTATATCTCATCGGAGAGACAAATCCTGTTGGTGCAATCTTTCTCTGGTTTAAGCGGCATACTATGCGGATTTATTCCATTGCCGTTAAGCCCGATAGCAGGCAGCAGGGTGCAGGCAGACAATTGATGAATTTTGCTCTGGAGATTGCGAATAGCCGACGCATTCCGTATACCGTGTTAGAAACAGAATCAGAAAATACATTTCTGATTGACTGGTACAGATTCTTTGGATTTGAAAAAGTGAGGGATCTGGATAATTACTATGCGCCTTCCAAGTCTGCTGTCAAGTTGCGGCGGCAGAATTTTCTCGATCAGGAATTGGAAAGCAATCGAATTTTGATTGTGGCAGATGAGGATTTATCTGGAAATATACATCCACGATTGCATATTCTATCGCCGAGTGATTTTTTTCAAAATCTCGATGAATCCTCTTCCAGAGAAAAAATAATTTTGAATCTATGCAGTTCGCTGCAATACCAGTCTACTGGCTATTATGTGTCCATGCTTGCTTCGGCACGGGGACAAAAGGTTTTTCCTGCCGTTGCTTCTTTGCTCGATATTGACAATCCCGCAATATTAAAAAAAATTTCGGCAGAAGTGAAAACCCGTGGATTGCTTCCTGATATCCAAAGCGTTCCCTATACATTCAGGGTTATTTTGGGCTCCACTCTGGAATCATCATTTCAGAAAATTGCCGATGTAATATTTCGCTTCCTTAACATTCCCGTGATGAGCGTGACGATCTCGACGGGAAATTCCGGGGGTATTGAATCCATTCAGCCTTTATCTCTTCAACATCTGACCGCTAAAGAAAAAAGCCTGCTCGTGCAAAGTCTCACTCGCTCAGACGGTTTTCTGAAAAAGATTCCGGGATATTTTGTTCAACCCCGTTATTCTCTCGCTATTCTCGTGAATCCCCAGGAAAAATATCCTCCTTCTTGTTCGGTCGTGTTGAACAATTTTGTTGAGGCTGCCAAAAAGCTTCATATCAAGGCAGAGCTTATAACGCGGGAGGACATATCCAGGCTAACAGAGTTTGATGCCCTGTTTATTCGTGAAACCACAGATCTCAATAATCACACCTATGTTTTTTCCCGGCTGGCGTGGAGCGAGGGTCTGGCTATTATCGATGATCCATGGTCAATTTTGCGCTGTTCCAACAAAATATACCAGACAGAAATTTTTCAAAAGAATAATGTTCCCATGCCCCAAACGAGAATCCTGGTGAAAGGTGCCGAGCAAGCAACAGACGTTTCTTTTCCTGTAATTATTAAGCAGCCAGACAGTTCTTTTTCTCTCGGCGTGACAAAAGCGAACAATCCCGAAGAGTACAAAGCAGCGCTGGATAGAATTTTCAACAAATCTGATTTAGTTGTTATCCAGGAGTTTTTATATACATCATACGATTGGAGAATTGGCGTTCTTGACAACAAGGTCTTCTATGCGTGCAAATATTACATGAGCAAAGAGCACTGGCAGGTGTATGACTGGAACAGCAGCGAGGAGATTAATTACGGTTCTTCGGAGGCAGTGCCACTGGAAAACGTTCCCCCCTTCGTTTTGCATTTAGCCGTTCAGGCATCTTCTCTCATGGGAGATGGCCTCTATGGTGTTGATATAAAGCAGAAGGCTGACACTGCTTTTGTGATAGAAGTAAACGAGAACCCCAATATTGATACTGGTTGTGAGGACAAGATTGGCGGAGTGTCTTTTTATGAAACGATTTTGAAATCTTTTATTAAGCGAATTCGTGCCGCCCAGAAGGAAAAGCGATATTTGTCTTCGGAGCCTTTGCGCTGGCCCAATGCCCAAAGAGCTTTTCCCTAAATGCAGGAAAGTTTCGGCAGGTAATATCTGCCTCCCAAAAAGAACCCCGGCTGAAGCCGGGGGAAGGAGAGACTCGGAGAATAAAAATGAAAAAACAATGAGGACGCGCCACACTTATTATCGGAATTATACCGTAAAGTATTAATTATATTTCTTTACAACGACTATTCCGGGAATAGCGTGTGAATCATGGGAACCGTAGAAACCGTAAGTTTACTGATAATCGAAGATAATGCCAACGACAGGCTCCTTCTCAAAAAAATGCTCCACAAAATCGCCAAAATAAGCAGGCTCGGCTTTCGCGTCCGCATCGTCTCTTCTGGTAGAAAGGGTTTGCAGTACGCCCTCGATATGAGTCCGGATATCATTCTTCTCGACGTGCACTTGGCCGATATCAGTGGATTGCAGATTCTTAAACAGTTGCAAAGCAACCACATGCTGCGCGAAACAGTGGTTCTCCTGATGACGGCAGATGTAAGCGAAGCAACGGCCCTGTCGGGACTCACAGCCGGGGCAAGCGATATTATTTTTAAACCGTTGCGCACCATAGAACTTGCGCTTAAAATTGCAAATCTGCTGGAGATGAAAGAATCTCGTCGGCAGCTTTTTGAACTCAACATGAAGCTCGAGGAGGAGAAAAAAGTTCTCTCCAAATTTTTTACCTCGGATCTACTGGAGCACATAAAAAAAGAACGCGGCGAGGGAGATTTATCCGGAATTCAAACATTTGCGACAATTCTTTTCTTTAGAGTTCATAATATGGCCGACCTATCAGATAAAGGGAAACCAATGGAATTTGGGGCTCTGCTCAGCGACATATATAATGGTGTTTCCAGTATAATCTATGCGGGCTATGGATCTGTGAATCGCTTTTTATCCCAGGGTATTTTGGCCACCTTTGGCACACCCGTGGTATATGCGAACGACGCCTATAATGCGTTGCGAGCAACCGAAGGAATTCTTTCGTTCATGGAAGAATTTATCGTGAACAATCCGAATCTGCGGGAAACGCCCCCCGTTTACAGCATTGGGATAGCGAGTGGACCCATTTTTGCGGGAAACATAGGCTCCAAGCGTCGCATAGAATACACAGTTACGGGAACGGCGGTAGAGATGAGTGAACAATTATCTTTACTGGCAAAAGAGGAAAAACTGCCGTATCTTGTCGACGCCATGACTGCGGAGGTATTGCAGGACATCATTGAATCCGCAAAATTGGAAAATAGTAAACCCGAAGCCTACGCGATTCATTCCATCGATATCGCCAAAGCGGAAGAACTCTATATTAACACGCAGCAGGTAACCTACGATAACCTGTCAGAAATTGGAGATGTTGAATTCTTTTAAAGAATTGTTTGCTATTCTATTAGGAAAAGTTAAGAAAAGGGGGCTTAGCATTCTGCCGAGAGGAATCACTTTCTTTCCAGAAGGGAAACCGTTCTATTGTTCGTAGTGTGTTGGTTAAGTAATTTTCCCTTATTACATCGCAATGTAAATCTATGTCATTCTTTAGATTCTTGCATAGCTCTCTGTTCGGGAATAAAATCGTAACCGGAGAACAAAATCGTTTCAGACGTAATTTTATTCCCCAGCACAGCGACCCGCATTACTCCCCGCCGCTCCAGGAACGAATCCAGCCATTTCAATTTTTCCATGGCTGGCCCAATAGACTCAAATTCGTAATAGAGCGGATAGTTCTGTGAACGATAGTTATGCGGATATTCCAGAATCATGAGCAGCGTTACGCGGTATAAGTCCCCGCTGCTGTCCAGCAAAATGTGAGAGACTTTCCTTTTCCAGACCGTTTTCTCAAACAAAGTATCTGCAAGTAGATGCTCTTCTTTCTCTTCAAAATGAATGCGATAATAGTCCAGGGGATTTTCTTCTGCAAAAACAGAAAAAACGATAACGAAAACTAAAAGACGCCGCACATGACAATATCGGCTTTTTCCCCTTAAGGGAACTTCTAAAAATTAATTTTTTATACTTTCTTCGCGCAGTATGCAAGGAAGTTACCTAAGTAAGCTCTGAAAAAGGTTCAGAGCTTACTGCCGGTCCATGGA
>DYKF01000131.1 GCA_020722745.1 Caldithrix sp. | reverse complement strand
AGGGTAAATGCGTAGCAAGCCGCAGGCAAAAAGTCCACGGAGGGACTTTTTCAGAGGTTACATAATTCAAGCTCGAAGGCTTAAGCCGTGTATTGCGCAGAACAGTACCTCACGTCCGTGTCGGTATGGTGGATCGCTCCACGTATATCAGGATGGTTTTGTGCAGCGTTTGGCTCGCAATATTCTCTCGCTTGGAAACCTGACTGAGCGTCGATTGAGCGAGTACGATTTTGTTGCGTATTGCGTCGCGAAATTCTTTGCTGTAACGTGTTCTTTTTATCATGTACTACCTTTCCTTTTACACTGAATTTGTATTCCAGTTTTAGGGGTGCAGTCCAAAAGTATTGACGCACACAAACAGAACAGAGAAAGTTCCCTACATGAGCAGCGATGCGCTAATCCAAAAACCAGCGGCAAATATTTCTACGCCTGTTGGTACAGTTGTGTTCCCCGAAGGCGAGGCCGCCAAACATCTCATTTTGTTGCAGAAAGGAAAAGTTTCCATTCTACTTTCTGCTTCTGACGAAGATCCCAACAATAAAATATATTTGTATTCTTTACAGGCTCCTGCCGTTCTTGGTGGACTTGATTTGTCGATAGACGGAAAATATTCTGTGACAGCCATTACAGAGGCAGACTCTGTGTTATCTATTTATCCATCGAGTGCAGCGCACCTAGAAAAAATTTTTGCCAGCAAACCCAATATTGCATCCATGCTTCTCAAGACGAGTCTCATGGAAATCCAGCAGTTGCAGCGCAAAAGACAAAAAATTAAGGTGCTTCTCCACAATATTTTTAATGTAAACAGTTCTCTTGCTCTTGCCTTTGCACGCATTCTGCCAGAACCTTTTACAGCAGATGCTTTTGATGCGGATCCGGATTTTACCGATCCCGTTATTGAATTTGCCAAAAGAATTGTAGCAGATTACAGGGAAAACGGCGGCGTGCTACCGAATCCCATCACAAGCGGTTTTCTTGCAACCGATCACCATTCCATGCTCACAGAAACGGAAGACGCGGGTGGAATCACGCAAGACGAAGACTCTTATACATTCTTCAGCAAATTTGTTTCGCTGCCGCCAGAAATCATTGGTGCGATTGCCGTCAAGGATGTAAGCCTTTTGACCGACGCCGCAAAAAGCCTTTCGGCCTTGTATTACATGTGGCAGGACTGGATTGCAGAAACGCACGAAAAGTCACTGGAGTCCGTTTCGCGAATTGTGTCGGGAGAGTTTTCGTGGTTGGAGAAGATTGCCCTTCAGGCGGATCTTTTAAGCCAGGGGTACAGTAAAGTATCGAAAAACGAAATCCTTTCCGTGGCATCTTTTTTTGCCGCAGAGTTTAGAAAATCTATCGAAAGCTACAGAATGGTCTGGGGCCACTTTGCTCCCTTTTACAATGAGGACAACTTCATGAAGATAATGAGGCTGGCAGAGGAGCAAAACTCCGCCGTGCCCCAGCCCGCTCCGATCGATGAACCAGCTGCAATGGATTTTCAAGAACAATCGGCAGGCCTCGATTTCGAGATCCAGGAAGAGCTCGAAAACTCATTCCGCAAAATATGCGAGTGGGCCGGCATCGAAGGAGATAAAATTTCAGAATACGAAAATTTCTTAAAACAGTTAAAAACCTTTCCGAATCCCGTGGACTCCAAAGACGATGTCCGAAAAATACGGCGTCGCGTAAATCTTGGATTCTGGGAAGTTTACAAACAAGCTGCCGTAAAAGCGATTCGCCTCAAAAATGAAATTCCGCGCATTATAGAAATGTTCCTCAATTTTGGATACATGGACGAGGAGGTGCTGGAACCCGATCAGGTTGCCTTTATTTACAACCTTACTCCCAAAATAAAATCTTTTCAGTCAAAGTATCCCATTTTTTATCCCTTGCAATGGCTCACTAAAATTTACAACAAAGAGGTAACGACCAGTATTAACGAGCTCGGTCTCACGTACTTTGAACTGCTTCGGCAGGATACAACGAACCGCAATCAAAAATGGAAAAGAGAATCGGATCTTCCTCCGGAACTCGCTGCCGGCGAAAAAATGCTGGAATACGAAATCCAGAATATGGCAGAGGTTAATACAAGGCTGACTTCCGGGAGCATTCTCAACAATCTGAATATTCTGAATAAATTCCAGATTACGCAAAAACTGGAAAATACATTTGTCTCACCAGAAAAGCTGGACGCAGAAATTGACAAACTTCTTTCTCTCGATTACAGTGCCTTCCACAGAGAGATTCTCTTTTCGGACGAAAAACTTGGAATCCGCCGCGAATTTGTGCAAAAGCAGATCATTCCGAATTTTATCATTGTACCATCGGTTGGGCCCATCATTCAATTCTGGATGGATCGCGAACCCAAAGAAAGACTTTCTCCCGGTCGCCTTATCAGCCCCGCATTTCACATGGCAGATCTGTACACCATGCTCATCAGCGTAGTCGGTATTTATCGATGGGAAGCGCTCAAAAGCCAGCTGGGCCCGGACTGGAATAATATATCGAGTTCGTCCCTTACCGCCGATTATACAGACTATGTTCAGTTCTTTAAAAAGAACAAAGATTTGTCTCCAGAAATGAAGGAAAAACTGGGAGAGGAATTCAAGCGGTTTCGCGACGACAGAGCGCGCTTTGTTCACGACTACGGAATGTTTATTCGTTTTGAAACCGAAGGTACGCAGCGGCTCAATAAAGTTGCTCGGAAAATTCTCACCAAGCATATTCCACTGACTCCAGAGGTTCGAGAACGACTGGTTAAGCTTCCTGCCTATACGGAGCTGCTGGAAAAGAGTAAAAACGTTCGTGCGCGCAAGCTTGCCGAAATCCGCCCCCGCTACCAGAAATACGAGAGAGACAACAACGGATTTTTGCCGCAGGATCTTAAAGACAACCTGGCCTTCTTTTCCAAATGAAACGATTCGCTTTATTCTTTTTGTCCTTAGCGGTTACGATTGCGGTTCCGCCAACTATTCCAGAATTCAGGGCCGCTTTGTTTACGCAGGAAAAGTTTTCATTGCCGGTTGAAATTCTTCCCTGGCCAGAAGAATCGGGGCCAGAAGGAACAGAATCCTACGCCGTACTCGAAAAAAAAGGTCGCATCGTGATCTTTGAAAAAGGCAAAGCGGGAAAAAGAATTCTACTCGATATTTCATCTCGGGTGTTATCTGCCGGATGGGAAGAAGGCCTTCTCGGCATGGCACTTTCTCCTCATTTTGAAAAAGACAAAACTTTATATATCTATTATTCTCGCTCCAATCCTCGCCGCACAGTTCTATCTCGTGTAACGCTGAAACAAGATCCAACAGGCAGCATTCTCCTGCCTAATCCTGCGCAACCTGAAGAAATTCTTACCATAGCCCAGCCTTTTTCTAACCACAATGGAGGGGCACTGCGTTTTGGCCCGGATGGCTATCTGTATCTTGGCACGGGAGACGGTGGGAGTGCGGGAGACCCTCACAATAATGGCCAAAGACTTGGATCGCTGAAAGGAAAAATTTTGCGCATCGATGTAAGCGCAGCTCAAGGATATTCCGTTCCCAAAGACAATCCTTTTATCACTACAAAAGGCGCCGAACCTCTCGTGTATGCATATGGCCTGCGCAATCCGTGGCGCTTTTCTTTTGCGCAGGACGGCAGTCTTATCGTGGCAGATGTAGGCCAGAACCGCTACGAAGAAATTGATATTATTGAAAAGGGTGGAAATTATGGCTGGCGCATTTACGAGGCTTCGTCCTGTTACAGTCCTCCCAAAGGGTGTTCGCTGCCGCATCACATAGCTCCCGCCTATGAATATGGTCGCGAAGATGGCAGCAGTATCCTCGGCGGTTTTGTGTATCGTGGAAGCAGTCTCCCTTTGCGGGATTCTTATATTTTTGGCGACAGCATGAAGGGCCGCCTTTACGCGCTTTTGTATCGCGATGGAAAATTTTCTTCCCGCCGCACTTTGCTGGAAATTCCGATTCTTGTTTCTTCTTTTGGCGAAACCCACGCAGGTGAAATTCTGTTTCTCGACTTAAACGGCGGGCGTGTTTTTGAGCTGATAGGTCGTTAAATGCCAGACAAAGAATTGTCCAGATTTTTTCGTAGAGGTAAAGCTCTCGCTGCTGTGCGTGACATTCTTTCAGGCGCAAACGAAATCCGCATTGCGACAGCCTTCTTTGAACTGTCTGGTTACAAATTGCTGGCAGATATTCTGAGCAAAAAAACCTGGAAGTTGCTGATAGGCACAGAGGAAGGTTCGCCAGAAAAAGTGCAAAGCTTTTTGACCGGCTTTGTTGGTTCGGTTGAAAAAATGGAAAACATTTCAGAGAGAATTGAAGCGCTCCAAATGCTGCGGAAGATGCTGCTGGAGGGAAAAGTGAAACTGGGCCTTACACGGGAGCAACAAAGTCCTTCCGTTTCGCCTGCCTTCTTAGCCCACCACGCGAAATTATACATGGCCGATGCTTCGCGCTGTCTTGTTACATCGGCAAACTTTACGGCAACGGGGCTTGTTCGCAGTCTGGAAGCTGGTATTGTCGTTACAGCACAGGAAGACGTAGCCTATTTTGTGCAACGTTTTGATGAAGTCTTTGCCCTTGCAGAACCCATCACGGAGAATCTCATTGAGCTCATCGAAGAAATGCTTTCGCTTCGCAGCCCATGGGAAGTGTATATGCGATCGCTTCTGGAAATTTATGGTATTGCAGAGAACAATGCTCCGGGTCCTTTGCCACCTCTCTCCGATTACCAGAAACCGGTAGTGGCATCTTCGCTCCAGTCTTTGCGCGAACACAGGGGTTCTTTTCTCATTGCATCTACGGGTCTGGGCAAAACAATTATGGCATCCCATATTGCCAGAATTTTGCGAAATGAGAACAGCATAGAAAGAGCTCTAATAATATGTCCTGCCGGATTAAAAGACATGTGGGCACGTTCCATGAGACAGGCAAGCGTTTCCAGCCGAGAATTTACTTTTCAGATTCTTTCTCTCAATGACTGGATTAAGTACAGAAATGTGCAATACCTCGAAGAAGAACTAAAATCTCTAAATTCCCAGACTCTGCTCATTATTGACGAGAGCCATCATTTGCGAAACGAAAAAGGAATTTCCAGTAAAATAAAGCTGCGCAATGGTCGCCTTAAAAAGGCGGCAGAAAGTGGAGCCAGAGTGCTGCTAATGACGGCAACTCCTTACAGCCGCACGATAGAAGACATTAATAATCAGCTAAAGCTGTTGCCGAGAACTACCCGCAAGGCACTCATCGATACGCTCGATGTACCGTGGAATATTTACTCACCCCAGGAATTATCGACTCTGGAAATTGCATCCGTCCTAACGGCCCCCACGGTAGTATCGTATTTTAGCCAGACGGACGAGACAGGGAACCGATTCATTTTATTTAACAAAAATGAAAAACGATACTTTCCCTCAAAAATAGAACTGCGCTCTGTAAAATTTCAAAATGCAGCGAACCCCGTTCTCGAAGAGTTGCTCAAGAGCCAGCTTCTTCGCATAGACGACAAAAATGCAAATGAAAATCTTTTTTCCGGTGCACCCGCTGGGAAAAAGAGCGGGCTTTTTGAGGCAAGGTTAGTCCATCAGTTTTGTTCATCTCTACACCTTGCTTCCCATGCGCTTCGTAAAATTGGAAACACGGGAGCGCTGGAACTCGAGGAGGAAGAAGAGGGATACTCAAAAATTCGCTTTAAATATCCGGCAGAATTGCAGGCTCTTGCGAAAAGTCTCCATGAAAAATTGTCCCGCATGAAGAACCAGGGAGACGACAATAAATTTACAGAATTACTGAATATTATCCGTAACAATCCTTCTGAAAAGATAGTAGTCTTTGTCATCTATAGAGAGACTGCCAAAAATCTGAGCGAAAGACTTAAACAAGATCTCCCTGATCGTTCCGTAGAAAGAACATCCGATGTAGACCCCGAAAAGCTCGACTATATTCTGAAACGATTTGCTCCCGTAGCAAGTGGGGTAATTTCTCCGGGGCAGGACGATGAATTTTCACGAAACATTTTGTCCGAAAAAATCGACATTCTCATAGCGACGGAGGCTGTTTCCGAGGGGTATAATTTGCAGGATGCATCCATTCTCGTCAATTACGATCTTCCCTGGACAGTTCTGCACTTGGCACAGCGGATGGGACGCATTTTGCGTCCTTGGCACAATCCAAGAAAAATTCAGATATGGAATTTTATGCCGGACACCATGGACGCAAAAGTGTTTCCTATTGCCCAGAACTGGCAGCGAAGACTGGAACAAAGAAGTGGAGAGCATGCTTCCATTGGCAATTTACCTGTACTGGCTTTTTCTGAGAAGGAGGAAGTTTCACTGTATTCTTATAGCGAAGACCTTTCCGAAATTTTTAACAGCGATATAGGAATAGACGAAACCTTATCGTTTATTGAAAGTACAGAAAAAATACGAACGACGACAGTGTTTGACGATCTGGCGCAATTGACAAAAGATGATGCTATTCGGATTAAAAAAATTCGCAATCCTTTTCGCGCAGTCAAACAAACAAATCTCAAAGAATCGCAAATGTTTTCATTATTTCAAAAGGGAAACCGACTGTACACGTACCTGTTTGATGCAGGGGGAAAGAAAATTTCCGGCCCCGACGAGCAGCAGAAGAATCTCGTCACAATTCGGAGTAGTCGCACGGAAGACCAACACGCAAGTATCTCTCTAACCGAGTACGATGAATGGCTGCAAAGGGGACGGGATTCCTTCTGCCGCGAAATGGGATTTAGCGTGGAAGAATTATCCGTTATTTGCTCCGTGGCGCTTCTAAAGCAAAATCCTTAGAGGGAATCTCTAAAAATTAATTTTTTATGCTTTCTGCGTGCAATCTATTAAGGTAACCTCTGAAAAAGTCCCTCCGTGGACTTTTTGCCTGCGGCTTGCTACGCATTTACCCTACGGGCACAGGCAGATCGCAAAACACGGGGGCGAAAACTACGACATCCATGTCGTTTTCGCCATTCGCGCATCCATGCGCAGCACTCGCCCGCTGTTTTTCACAGACCAGATAATCCCGGAAGGGATTTTCTGGCTGGGAAGTCAAAATCTGAACAAGATTTTGACTATCTCCATTTTGCTGCGAAAACCGGTGTTTTCTACGCGTTTTGCCGGTGAATTTACCCCGAGCGCA
>DYKF01000405.1 GCA_020722745.1 Caldithrix sp. | reverse complement strand
GGTACATCCATGTACCGGAAGTAAGCTCTGAAAACTTTTTCAGAGCTTACTTAATAATTTCCACCAGTAGCTGGGCAGAGGAAACGGCAATGTCAGCATATTGTTTCTGGTCTACCGTAAGTCCGGAATTTTTCATCATTTCCAGGACGGGACCAATACCGTTTAGAGGAGTACGAATTTCATGGCTCATGCGTAGCTTTTTCTATGGCACGGCGCAAACGAATCTGGCTGAGGGCAATCAGAGAAGCTCCCGCCATTAAAATAAAAAGTGAACTGAAAAAGACAAATGGATTGACGATTGGCTCGCGGGCGAGCACGGCAGAAAGCGAGGCCCCTATCACAACAATGAATGCGTAAAAGAACAGATATGCTTCTGAATCGGCTGCCATGATAACGAGTATTAAAATGACAATAATGGCCAGAAGATACGAAATTGCCAACTGATTACTGGCCGATAATATAAACCCGTGGAGAGTACTGGCTACGAGAAGAATCCGAAAAAAAACTGGTGTAAAACGTTTATAGCCGGGGTGAAAAGTGAAGCCTAAAAAAATGAGAGACGTAACACCAATGACAATTCTCAAAGCAATCGGATCAAAAACTTCAATAGACTCAAGAGCTCTGTGAAAGACACTTCCCCCCAGAATGACTGTCCCTGCAAACAGGAAGAAGAGGCGCGATACAGCAAGTTGTAAAGGAGGCAGCACCTTATTCCCTTTTGCCCGACACGCTTACGGCAACTATGCCGGCACTTCCCAAGGCTCCTCTTTTTTTTACGGTTACGCTGGCCGATTGAATTTTGAGATTCTCAAGAGTTTTGCGCAAAAGGCGCTCGGCAAGGGTTTCTATGAGATTATAAGAGCACTCTGCTGCTATTTCCTGAAATGATTTTTCAATTTCTTCGTAATCGACAGCCTGAGAAATATGATCTTCGACAGGGAAAGCACCAATAGCATAATCAAAACTTAAATCTACACTGACCGTTCTCGGAAGTTTTAATTCGTGCGCATAGACGCCAAGCGTTACTGGCAATTGCATATCCTCTATCATTACTCTTCCCGATTCCGGCATACAGCAAATCTAAGCGATGACTGAGGTTGTCAAGGAAGAGTTTTTCACTTTTATGCAACCC
>DYKF01000130.1:2779-7204 GCA_020722745.1 Caldithrix sp. | reverse complement strand
GGCGCACAAGTCGGTAACAACCAATATTCCACTTTGAAGCTTAACATTTTTGGGAATAACAGAGATCCCATAATATCCAAGCTTTTCGTACAAAGACAGAGAAAACAATGCCAAAGCTGTAGGCAGTTCTTTAACATCAAAAGGAAGTTCTTCCCTATCTTTTGGTGTAATTTCCTCCAAATTAGCTCCTTCCACAAAACCAGATACAGTAGCTGGAGTACCACAGCAAGAACAATTCAAAACCCTCAAAACAGGAACAATTCTTACAGGCAGAATTAGTTTGTTTACTGGCAATTTAATCTGCCAATTCTCCTGTTCTGCCAACAAAGATGCCCTATTTGTAATATCAACATAACTCTGAACAATCTGGTTTTTTTCCTGCGATGATAAATTTTTCCACTCGTCACTCTTGTAAACTTTAATCACCCGATCACCCCATCTATAAGCCAGCGAGTCATTCCCTCCTGCAAACCAATTATTTGATATTTCTCCGCAACAGAAGCCAAGAGAATCTCTAATTTCACCCAAAGTATTTCTTTCTAGAAAAAGTCTTTCCACCTTTCAAAAGGCAGAGTTTACTTATACCCAACCGGCTTTGAAGTCAAAACAAGCCCTAAACTTATCTTTTTTTCGGCAGGATTAATTTCATCAATATAAACGCTCACCCTGTCTCCCACTTTAAGATTTGTAGCCGGCGGAATTTTGGTAATATGCAAAAGTCCCTCAATACCGGGTTCCAAAGCCACAAAAGCGCCAAAATCAGACATCTTTACAACTTCCCCTTCCAGCTTCATCTCGGGAGTGTATTTCTTTGCCACCTCTTCCCAAGGATCTTTCTGCGCCTGCTTTATTGAAAGAGCAAATTTATCCTCTTTAATCTCAATCACTTTTACCTTAACCTTATCGCCCTCCTTTATAACATCCTCAATTTTTTTGAATTTCTCCCAAGAAATCTCGGAGACCCTGACAAGACCTTCTATCTCAACCTTCTTTTTGCCAGACAAAACAGGAATTCTGACAAAAACACCAAAATCATAAATTCCGGAAACCACTCCATCGTAAATTTCCCCTTCCTTGAGATTTTTAATCGCTTTCTTTTTTGCTTCCATCTCTTCCCTCTCATAAATTGCCCTCTCGGATAATATAATTCTGTTTGCATCTTTATCTATATCTATAATTTTCAGAAGAACCTTTTTGCCGGGAAGTGAATTGATATTTGAAGCATTTTTCTCTGTAAGATGAGATTGAGGAACAAACCCTGTTAATCCAAAAACCAAAACCAATACCCCCGAAGAAGAAGCGCTTTTTACCAAAGCCTCTATCTCTTCCTGACCTTCAAAAGCTTTTTCTATCTTCTTCCAAACAAAATCTTTAGCGGTATCACGAAGAGAAATAATAGTATAGCCATCCGGGGTTTCAGGAATCAGGACCTTTCCTTCAACCTCATCTCCCGCTTCAAGATGCCTGACAAAATCTTTTGCCTCAATAAAGGCTTTTTCGGCAACAAGACCCAAAGACTTGCCGCCTATGTCAAGAACTAAAGAATTGGAATTTTTCTCTACTACCCTGCCTTTAACAATCTGGCCTTTCTTTAGAGGCTGTACTTTGCTGCCCAAGGAAGCAAGAATATCCTCCATTGTCAAAGACTTTTTTGTTTCTTTTTTATTTTTTTCTGCCAATTTGAAAACCCCCTTTTTTTATTTTGATCTTAAGTCTTTCGGCCTTGGCCTATTTTCGCGGTCCGTTGCCAGACAACTATCGTCGGCGCTTAGGCGTTTCACTTCTGAATTCGAAATGGGATCAGGTGGTTCCGCCCAGCTCTTAAAGACCGAAAGGCTTAAAACCAAAATTTGCCAAACGGCAAAGCGAAAGAGAAAAAAGGGAAAACCATTTTAAGGTCTTCGACCAATTCGCACTGGGTCAGCTTAACCCCTTACGGGGCTTCCACCTCCAGCCGAAAAACCTCGTATTCTGCGAGGGGTCTGATAACGAATCCTAATCTTGGGGTGGGCTTCCCGCTTAGATGCTTTCAGCGGTTATCCTCAAGGAATGTGGCTACCCGGCATTGCGGATGACACCACAACCGGCACACCAGGGATTCCTCCCTCCTGGTCCTCTCGTACTGAGGAGAGCTCCCCTCAAGATTCAACGCTCCCACCGGATAGAGTCCGAACTGTCTCGCGACGTTCTGAACCCAGCTCGCGTACCGCTTTAATGGGCGAACAGACCAACCCTTGGCACCTCAACCTTCCACAATTACTTGCGGGGTAAGACTATACCACCACCATAGTAGTATCTGTCACCAGATACACCTTAGGTGCGAGCCGTATTATACCGGACAAGCCTTTTGGCTTATAAACCGATATCTCGTCGTCTCTGCCAAAACAGATTCGACTCAGTCGTTACGGGGAACACTTTCTTGGATCTTTGACGCAAAATTTAACCTCCGATTTTTGGATCGGACATTAAAAGACGCCAAAGTATCTGCCAACTGAGCATTTCGTATCAAATCCTCAAGAGAATTACAAGGCGAACTTAGTATTCTAATTGCCAATTTCCCTTGTTTTCTCTTAACTCTCAAGAAACCTATTACCTGACTAAGAATAATCAGGATATGCTTTTGGTCATTAACTACCCAATCATAAGTAGTTCTGTTTTTTCTTATATGACCAAAGGAAATTTTTCTTTTAACCCAATTTAGCAGTTCAGGCTTACTTTGTGTTAGTTTTAGAGCCACTCTTACCCTAAAACCATATTTTTTCTCTGGATGACGCTCGATTGAAGCCATAATGGCCCCATCTGCGTCTAACAACCCTGCTATATATGCTCTTTCGACTTCAGAAAGTGTTCTTCCCACGGGGTTAACCTTAATTTATTCTATGCGGGATTTCCAAGAATTACAAATCCCACTCTGTTCTAAAATTAAGGCCTTCACCGTTTTGAGCTCGTTTATTACCCCGAAATTTCTTTCGGGGAGAGAAGATATATTTTCTCCAGCGCCAGGATGCGGTGAGCCGACATCGAGGTAGCGAACCGCACCGTCGATATGGACTCTCGGGTGCGACTACTCTGTTATCCCCGGGGTAGCTTTTATCCGTTAAGCTCCGTGCCACCCACATGGCAATCGGAGGATCACTAAGGCCTGCTTTCGCACCTGCTTGGCCCGTCGGCCTCGCAGTCAAGCCAGCTTATGCCTTTACACTTAAAGCGCGGTTTCCATTCGCGCCAAGCTGACCTTTGCGCCCCTGCGTTACACTTTAGCAGGGTACCGCCCCAGTAAAACTGCCCATCTAGCACTTTCCCCCAACCTGTTTGCAAGGCTGTCGGGTAAGACTTGAAGCGCTCCAAAGAGAGGTATTACACTGATGTCCGTGCACAGCACGAGAGAATCAAGATTTATGATTTATGAATTATGAATAAAAACATTCAACAAAACAAATCAAACTACGATTATCTTATTCTTAAATCTTAAATCAATATTCTTAAATCCCTTGTGCTATGCACAAGACTCCCTCCTATTCTTGACAGTTGGAACACCCAAATCAATGCCAAACTGCAGTAAAGCTCCACGGGGTCTTTTTGTCCTGGTGGGAGTAGGCCGCGTCTTCACAGCCATCGCAATTTCGCCGAGTGAAGGCTTAAGACAGTTGTCAGCTCGTTACGCCTTTCGTGCAGGTCGGAACTCACCCGACAAGGGGCTTCGCTCAAAACTTTGAGTTTTGGACTATATCTTATCTAATTAACTAAAAATAGACTCTAGCGTATAGTCTCTGAGGATTCTAAATTTAATAGGCGTTTTTTCTTGGTATTCATAGCAGAAATAATCCTAACAATTTTATTTACTCCCCCAAGCGTAAGATGTTCTTTCTTCTTCATAAGCTCTAAAACTGATGAAAATATTTTAAAATCTTCACCTTTTGATGTTTTAAGCTTATTTTCTTTAAAGAAAGGAATAATTATTTCATTCAATTCTTTTTGCGATTTAACGCAATACCGGTAAAGATCTTCTCTGTGATTATCATGCCTGCGATTAACAGAAATCCGACCACATCTAAAAAAATTCTTTACCAATAAAAGTGAATCAAGACTTTTTTTACCTTGGGAAAGGATAAATTCTGGCATTATCTGCAAACCAAGACTGGTAGTGGGATTTTTATGGAGACTGATTGTAAAACAACCTTCACCATCTGTAAACCCAACTATCCACCCTATTAACTTTAGCCTTTCCTGCTGATTGTCTCTACTGAAAGCTTTTTTACTTGGTGTTATCTACGGGTAGATTATACCATAGTAGCTTCAGATTAACAAGATGTTTCAGCATATAGCTAGATTTTACTACGGCAGTGTTTATAGCCCCCACCGTAGAACAGTTATAGTTACTGCTGCCGTTTACCGGAGCTTGAGTTCAGAGCCACCGCGTTGAGC
>DYKF01000130.1:0-2679 GCA_020722745.1 Caldithrix sp. | reverse complement strand
TTATAGTTACTGCTGCCGTTTACCGGAGCTTGAGTTCAGAGCCACCGCGTTGAGCGGAACTCCTCCCCTTAACTTACCGGCACTGGGCAGGCGTCAGCCCGTATACTTCGGCTTTTCGCCTTTGCACGGACCTGTGTTTTTGATAAACAGTCGGCTGACAGACTTTAGCTTCGTCCCGACATAACGTCGGGAAGGACATCTTGCGAACTTACGTCCAGCTTTTTTGCCGAATTCCTTAAACCTCCTTCTCTCGCCCGCCTTAGAGTACTCCTCCAACCCACCTGTGTTGGTTTGCGGTACGGCTTGACTTGAAACTCGCTGCGAACCTTTTTTAAGAAACAGAATACGCTAAAATCGCCAACATCTCTGCTGACTTTGCATCACTGCTTGAATAAACAAACAGACGGATTTTCCAATCTGCTCTTCCTTACAGCTTGCACCCGCTAAATTCACAAGCAGGCTCCAGATATCCCGTTCCGTCAGCCCCCAGCTGATAACGTTTCAAGACAAATACTGGAATTTTAACCAGTCATCCATCGACTACTCCCGACACAACATCGGGACTTGCCTTAGGTACCGACTAACCCGTCCCCGACAAACGTTGGGACGGAAACCTTGGGTGTTCGGCGGCCCTGATTCTCACAGGGCTTGCTCGCTACTCATGCCGGCATTCTCACTTCCAAACGCTCCACCCTGCCTTACGGCAGAACTTCACCGCATTTGGAACGCTCCCCTACCACGCTCGTGCACAGCACGAGAGAATCAAGATTTATGATTTATGAATTATGAATAAAAACCTTCAACAAAACAAATCAAACTACGATTATCTTATTCTTAAATCTTAAATCAATATTCTTAAATCCCTTGTGCTATGCACAAGCATCTCTGGCTTCGGTGTTCGGCTTATCCTCGATAAATCTTAGGCGCTCTTCCCTTCAACTAGTGAGCTGTTACGCTTTCTTTAAAGGGTGGCTGCTTCTAAGCCAACCTCCTAGCTGTCTGAAGAGAAAAACTTCCTTTAAAACTTAGCCGCAACAGAAAAGAAAAACTTTTCTGCCGTTGACAAAAAATCAAAAACTTAGAGACCTTAGCCGAAAGTCCGGGTTGTTTCCCTTTAGTCACATCGGCTTAGCCCGATGTGGCTGTCTACCCACCCGTTATCAGCAGGTATTCGGAGTTTGGTTGGATTATCTCGGTTGCCCTCGATAACCCATCCAGTATCTCTACCCCCCACTGATTTATGATGGGCACGGTCCCTATAGACCTTTCGGGGAGAACCAGCTATCTCCAGATTCGGTTGGCATATTACCCCTATCCACAAGTCATCCCATGATATTGCAACATCAACGGGTTCGGACCTCCCCCAACAATTACGATGGGTTCATCCTGCTCGTGGATAGATCATCTGGTTTCGGGTCTGCCGCTTAGTACTAAACGCGCTATTCACACTTGGTTTCCCTCTGCCTTCCCAGCCAAGGCTGGTTAAGCTTGCACCAAACGACAACTCGCCGGCTCATTCTTCAATAGGCACGCTATCATCAGGTACCGTCTGGTACCTGACTCTAGCGGTTTGTCCGCAAATGGTTTCAGTTTCTATTTCACTGGGCGTCCCGCCCTTCTTTTCACCTTTCCCTCACGGTACTAGTTCACTATCGGTTACAGATTGTATTTAGCCTTGGAGGATGGTTCCCCCAGCTTCCCACAGTGTATTTGCACCGTGGTACTCAGGAAATCCCAAGGAAATTTACTGTTTTTCGCTTACAAGGCTTTCACTTTCTATGGCCAGACATTCCAGACTGTTCTGCTAAAAAGTAAATTCCCTTTATTGGGCTCCTACAACCCCTCAAAAGCTCCCGAAGGAACCTTTGAGGTTTGGGCTTTTCCGCTTTCGCTCTCCGCTACTTACGGAATCTCTATTGATTTCTCTTCCTCGCCTTACTTAGATGTTTCAGTTCAGACGGTTCCCTCTGCACACCTTAATAGGCACCTTAAGGCGCCATTTGGGGTGTGAGTATACTGCGATAAAGCAGTATGGGTTTCCCCATTCGGACACCGACGGATCATAGCCTTTTGGCGGCTCCCCGACGACTTTCGCGGCCTTACGCGTCCTTCTTCGGCAACCTGTACCTAGGCATCCACCATCTGCGTGAGTAGACCTTAAAATATTCGGCCTTCCCATTTTCTCTTTCGCTTTACCGTTTAATTTAAAGCGAATAAAAGACCTCTTTACTTGTCAATGTGCCTGCGATCCGTGGAAGAATCGAACTTCCAAACTTTTGCAGTTTCTGCAAACCGATTCTATAGTGGACCTGAGCGGAGTCGAACCGCTGACCTCATCATTGCAAATGATGCGCTCTAACCAACTGAGCTACAGGCCCTACTAAGAAAGTGGGGTGCAAAAACTTCTGGCAACCAAGCCAACGGATCATATATTTAAAGTGCAACAAAAAACCGGCTTTTTGAGCCGGTTGCCTGACAGAACAAATAATCTTTAAATCACACACCCAAAAAAGGGCGCAAATTTTTTATGATATATTTAACTGCTTCCATTAAAAAATGCAAACCTGCTCAAAAAGGCAAGTAACATTATAAATATAAAAGTAAATTTCGTCAAGAGCAACTTAATCCAGCAGGACATCTACAACAACTTCATATATTAGAGTGGAAGAGCGGGAGAGT
>DYKF01000129.1 GCA_020722745.1 Caldithrix sp. | reverse complement strand
TACTACCTTTCCTTTTACACTGAATTTGTATTCCAGTTTTAGGGGTGCAGTCCATATCGTAAATGCCAACGGGAAGATAAGAGTAAATAAGAATACTCCCCCGTCGGACCGGCTTCGCCACCGCCGACGCGAAGCGAGCCGAAGGCATACTTTATCAGAGCTCCTTTAGCTAAAACAACCCTCCATAGGAATTGACGGCCTGTCTCTTTCTGAAATACGGACAAATGATGGAAATAACTCTGCGCAGAATGATCGCGAATTATATGGGGGAAATCGTAAATAAAGTCGCGCGGTCGCTCGGAATAGAGCATGCCCTAGCTCCAGTACGGATAGACTATCCGCCAGAATACTCCATGGGACAGTATGCAACACCGGTGGCGATGGAGCTTGCACGAGCGTTTCGCAAATCACCCAAAGAAATTGCCGGCCTTCTTAAAGAGAGTATCGAAAAGGATGCAGAAAATCCATTTGAAAAAGTGAGCGTGGAAGGCCCTGGATTTATAAATCTATTTTTAAGACATTCTGTTTTGTCTCCTTTATTCGAAAAAGATTTTTCTTTTGACTCATGGCTCAATTCCATTTTTCCAGCTTCTAACGAGGCCCCCGTTATTTTTGAATATGTTTCTGCCAATCCAACCGGGCCATTAAATATTGTCTCCGCGCGTGCTGCCGCCGTGGGAGATTCCATTTCCCGCGTCATGAAACGCGCCGGGCTTTCCGTGTTTCGCGAATACTATGTGAACGATTATGGAAACCAAGTTCGACTGCTGGGAATTTCCTTTGCATGGCGCTATCTGGAAAAACAGGGAGTTGTAGCTGAGTTTCCAGAAGAAGGATATCGCGGCGAGTATATTAAAGATATTTTAGAAATTATTTTGGAAGATGAACAGCTTCCAGCGAAGCTTTCACTTCCTGCATCGGGAGAGGAAGCCGACTGGTTAGAGCGGGCCGGGCAGTGGTTTGGACCGCGCGGGGTGCAGCGCATTCTGGAAACCCAGAAAAAAGACCTGTCCGATTTTGGTGCAGAATTTGATTCTTTTTTTCTGGAATCCTCCCTCCACGAAGACGGTCGCGTCCAGGGCGTATTTGAAGTGCTAAAAAATCGAGATGCCGTATACGAGCAGGAAGGGGCGTGGTTTTTTCGCAGCACTAATTACGGAGACGACAAAGATCGCGTAGTGATTCGCGGAGATGGCCGACCTACGTATCTGCTTGCTGACATTGCCTATCATTATTCCAAAATGCAGCGCGGCAAAAAAAAGATTTTTGATATATGGGGTCCGGATCACCACGGATACATTGCCCGTTTGTCTGGTGCTTTAACGGCGCTTGGATTTGGTGAAGATCCAAACGAGGAATTTAAAGTCTTGATTGTTCAGCAGGTGAATCTTCTCGAAGGTGGCAAGCCGGTCGTTATGAGCAAGCGCTTGGGGCAGTTCCAGACGATGCACGACCTGCTCGAAAAGATTCCTCCCGAAGTATCCCGTTTCTTTTTTGTGACGCGCGGCCAAAGTACCCACCTCGATTTTGATTTGGAGCTTGCCTTAAACCAGAGCAGCCAGAATCCGGTGTAC
Organism: Caldithrix sp.; assembly: GCA_020722745.1. Taxonomy (GTDB): domain Bacteria; phylum Spirochaetota; class Leptospiria; order Turneriellales; family Turneriellaceae; genus DYKF01. The sequence goes on along the minus strand of DYKF01000129.1, from coordinate 5,694 downwards.
TATATTCAGTATGCCCATGCGCGCATTCATTCTATTTTCCGCGAGGCCGGCATTTCGTTTGATGCTGATTTTTCTTCTGCGGATCTGCCTGCACATTTAACTGGCGCCCATCGAGACGAGTTGTTATTTTTTGCACTTCGTTTTCCGGAGGAGATTTTCGAGATAGCGCATAATCGCGAGGTCCAGCGTTTGCCTGTGTATCTTACCGATTTGGCTACGTTGTTCACGAAGTTTTACCATGCAAAAGAAAATCGCATTAAGGATCTGTTAGATTCTGACCTGAAGCAGGCGCATGCTTTGCTCGCGCTGATTCGTTTTGTCTCTTTTACGTTGCGTGAAGGTTTGTCTCTTCTTGGTATTTCTGCTCCTGAGAAGATGTAGAGTGAGTAAGCTTTTCTGGTATCTTCCGAAAAAGAATGCAGATATTAAGCAGCGATTCAGACATGTGAATACTCTATCGCCGAAAAATCAATCAATTGTTATCTTCGTGGTGCATACCATAACTCCTATTATACGAACTTGCCGTTATTCTGAAAAAAGAGTCTCCACGCAATGTTTGGATTAACTTTTAACACTGTTAATGGAACTTTACAAGCTGAAATAATAAGGTATTCTGGTGGACTAAAGGCTTTTCATGGGCAAAAAAAATGGTTCCATCGGTGGGGGCAAGAATACTGCTTCTGGTTTCCCCTGTGAAAGGATCTAAAATTTTTGCCAGCAAATCCCCCTCCTTGATAGGCTCACCCACTCCGCGCAGCGAATGCAGAATACCGGACTGGCTGGATAAAATGGTCTCCAGTTCCTCATCCCGTAAAATATGGGAATTGCTCCCTAAGTGCAAATGGTGGTGAATGATACTTGTATTGGCCAAAAAGCGAAGAATAGACAGCCAGGTAATCTGGGCAGATTCCTTGTTAATCGTATCCGTGACTCCAGAGTAAATAGAAAATGCCTGGGTCTCAAACACCTGCCAATTGTAATTCAACACTGTCGTATCATAAGGCTTGGGTTTGCGCAACAATACATAGGGAAGCCCGAATTTTAGAGCCAGTTGCTCGTCCTGTAAGCCCGTGTCCATGATCCGGACATGGGGTACGAAGCCGCCGGGAATATAAAAACTGGCAAGCTGGATACCATATTGGAAACCACGAACATGATTAAAAATGGCAGCAGCAATCCTCTCTGGGTGGTTTCTCCTAAGTGGTATCCTGGAAACATACGGTTAATATCTGTATTGTCCATGGCCCAAAAGCGTTTATTGATATTCATGGAAAAATGATTCACGGAAGGAATTACCAGAATTTCATTTCCTGGCACCAGCTTTCCCGCTTCTTCCAATTCTTTCAGGTTTTTTACAATTTGGGATGCAATAAACTGTTGTACCTCGTCTCCCCGGATAGCTCCCACAATGGCGGCTGTCTTTTTCCCTTCGCCAAAACGAAAGCCGTGTATTTTGAAATCATCCCTGTAGGGAGATTTCATTTTGAATAATATTTCCTGTTGTATGGTTACCCTTCCTTTTCGCTGACCTTTTCCGCAAAAATGCGTGCAATCAGGGAACCCTCATAAACTACTGGATAGGTGCGCAGCGTGAATACTTTTCCATCGCTGGGAGACTCAACCTCCTGCAGAACATCACCAGTCAAAGGATTTACAATGCGACAGAGAATGTCTCCTTTTTTAACATCGACAGAGTGGGAAACGTCAGGTATAATGATTCCAGAAGCTTCTCCATTGATATAAAAAACTTCCCCGTTTGTGGAAAGCTGGGTGTGGAAATATGAGAAGCTGTGTCTCCATCCCACATTCCCATGTGCTCCATCAGGTTAAAAATTCCATTCACGACGCGGTTTCCATAGTCAAGGGTTAGACGCATTCCAATTCCCATCTCCACCACGATGGTGGGAGTATCCATCACATTTAATGAATGTGCAAGGGTCGATTCCAAAACAGTGGCAGCATCATGTATCCAGATAAAATCCAGATTTAAAAGCTGGGCATAAGGGACTAGTTTCTCGGATATGGTTACGCTGATCCGTGCCTGAGGAGTTTCTCGCAAAAAGACATTGCTGGAATGGATGTCCAGTACCATATCAGCACCTTTTAGATCCTGGATAATTTCGTGTGCCGTATGTTCAATTAAATGACCGTTGGCATCTCCGGGGAAAATTCGGTTCATGTCAAGATCAAAAGTGGGGATTCCACGAGAGACGGAATCTATACCCAAAGGATTTAGGGCGGGATATACTTCCACAGTGCCGTTCAGGAAATTTACATTTTTTTTCAGTCGACGAAGAAGCTCAAAGCAGACATATTGCCCTTCCAGCTCATCGCCATGGGTTCCGGTAACAATGCAGATCCGCTTTGGGGAAGTGCCATGTGTGATCACATTTTTTTTGATTAAAAGCCGCTCATCTACTGGCAAGCCTTCCGATACAATTGTTTTAATCATTCTTGTACCTGCTCCACTTTTAGACTAATTTCCATATTCTGCTGGACCGTACCTGTAAACACGCCTTTTTCCACAGGGCAATCGGAAAAATCTCTGCCATGTGCAACTTTTATATAGCCAGTCTCAGCAATCCTGTGATGGGTGGGATCAAAACCATGCCACATACCGTCTGCATAGAACTCAATCCAGGCATGTGTATAGCCCTCTCCATCCATGAAACCGGTAACGTAGCGGGCGGGAATTCCACGACACCGGCAAAGGGACAACATGAGATGCGCAAAATCCTGACAGACCCCTTTGCCCATTTCCAGGGCAAGATGAGCTGGTGTATGTATCGTGGTGCTATCAGACGCGTAAACCAATTGTAGATTGATCAATTCAGAAATTTTTAGAATTGTCTGGTGGATATTCTGATTTTCATCGCGTTTCAGGGTTTCGCATAGAGGGGTAATGGAAAAGACAGGTTCCGCCAGTCGTGAGTGGTACAAAAAAACAGGATTTAACTTTTCTGGTATTCGTTTTCCGAGAATTTCCACTTCCCCTTCTGATAAAAAACTGAAGTAATTATGCGGATCGTCCAGATAACCACTGATTAGCGTATTGCCAAAGGAATCCACACCATAACTTTTTGTATCTTTCGGCATCAATACACAGCGATTCGTAATATTTTTTTGGGTAACAGAATCTATGGGAGTGCAATGCAGGACGTAATGGTGGGAAAAAATAGGTTCGCTGAAAATGATCTTGGTTGCAAAGCTGTACTGGTATCTGGCCATTGTATTTTCTTTATGCCGTAAAGAGATTATTTAAAAAGTGTAATGTTTTAGGTTGCAAATATGTATCAGGGTTCATCTGATATCTGTATTCCAACAGATTTGCTGTATTGCAGAATCTGGAATCTTCTTCAAACAATTCATACATTCGGATATTGATCTTTTCAATTTGGCTCAGAGAATACCCAAACCGTATATGAAGATCGATGCTCTCCAGACATTTTCCGCATTTAATCATTTTCCGTGTTTCTGCCTAGTGCATTCTCTCATCTACGGATCCCCAGAAGGCAAGCATAAAATCAGAAATTGTCTGGAGCTCAGAAAAAATCTTTCCGGCCTTTTGGGATTCCTTTAAAAAGTTTATCGACATCTGTACATAGGATAAAGAGTCACTCATGATTTCTTCTCTCAGCATGATGGCGTTATCGTGCACACGTTCCAGCATGTTGGTTATTGAGTCTGGATTGGTCGGATCATACAGATAGCTATCCATAAAATGACTGATTGAGGTATAGCAATTTTTAATTCCCATTTTGGTGCAAAAATTGTTATAGGCAAGGTTATCTTCATCAAGCATCTGATCATAATGCATGCGAAGAATGTGGAGTGTTAGATACACACGCTCCGCGTATCTTCCCAACCAATAAAGCCGGTTAGCCTTTGCGGGTGAAATGCCCTCGTTTATTTTTTTATTCTGGATCGGTTGCATAGTATCCTCCATTTCATGCTCTTACTTCATCACCCAGGTATCTTTGAAGCCACCCCCTTGGGACGAATTCACAACAAAGGAGTCTGGAACTCTGGTGTAACGGGTCAGGCCACTTTTCCAAACATGCGTTACTGCTTCGCTCACGACAAATGCCCTTAAATCGGCTTTCCTAAAAACTTTTTCATCTCCATTGATAATTTCCAGATCAATAAAGTCAATTACCTCCTGGGCAATCCATCTCCGTGGATCTGCTTCAATTAAGCGCGTCATCTCCGCAAGGCTGTTATCGTCCATATCTTTGCCGAACAGGACGCCATAGCCACCGGCTTCCGACACATCCTTGATGACCAAAGATTTCAGATTTTTTAGAATAAATTTAGCATCCTCAGGATAATACGGCAGATACGTAGGGGCGTTCTTTAAGATAGCCTTTTCCCCCAAATAGAATTCCACCATCGCTGGTACAAAATAATATATACCTTTATCGTCTGCAATGCCATTTCCAAGAGCGTTGATTATCGCGACATTTCCTTTCGCATAAGCACGCATCAGATTGGGCACACCCAGAAGGGAATTTGGATTGAATGTAAGGGGATCAAGAAACTCATCAGAAATCCGCCGGTAGATTACCCCCACTCGATATTTTTTATCAAATAATCCCTTGTAATATACAATATCATTTTCCACAATTAGGTCGCCGGCATAGGCTAAGAGAACTCCCGCCTTCTCCGCAAAAAAGGAATGCTCAAAATAGGCAGAATTGTATCTCCCCGGTGTCAGTATCACTTCCAGACCGTCTTCTACATTCACATAATCCATGGCTCGGCGGACCAAATCCGTATAATTGCGGTTATCAAATATTCTGTTTTCCTGGAATGTATTAGGAGAAACTTTTCGAGTTATATCGCGTGCAATCATGGGATAGGACGCCCCGGAAGGAATGCGTAGATTGTCTTCGATAACATACCAAGTTCCGTCTTTGGCCTGCACTAGATCGATTCCGGAAATATGAGAAAAGATTCCATGAGGAGGCAGAATCCCTTCACATTCCGGAAGATAGCCCTTGGAACGATAAACAAAATCCTCAGGGATGATTCCGGCATACACAATCTTTTTTTCTGTGTAAATGTCCACGAGGAAGCGGTTCAGGGCTTCTACTCTCTGGATCAGTCCTTTTTCGATCTCTTTCCATTCGGCATAATGGATGATACGGGGAATGGGATCAAAGGGGAAAATTTGTTCAATAAACTCATTCCCTTTGTAAATTCCAAAGCGAACACCATATCGTTCCATCCACTGATTCACGACTTCCCTTTGTTTGATTAGCAATTCGTACATGACCTTATCCTCTACTAGCGGTTTTCATGTTGCATGGAATTCAGGTTAAAACCACCTTGTCTTTACTTGCAAATTCAGTACCAAACCAAAGAGTTAGTGTTCCCCCTCATAAAACATAAAAAATGGTTATTTAGTATTCTTAATGATATAATATTATAATTAATGTATTGTTTATAATCACTGTTAACAGGGATGACTTGCCCTTTTCTCAATGCTTCTTTCCGCGAATCCTTCGAGCCTTTTTTCTGCCCCTCATCTCGATGCGCCAGTGCATGCAGGGGTAAATTAGCAACGAAGGCACAAGGCTCAGGGTAACTAAGTTCAGGGGAGGTTAATTAACTTCATCCTCTGTATTTTGTCTTTGAAAGCTGCGCATTTGGCCGATATCATCGGTAGATCCCATTATGTCACCCTGGGATATT
>DYKF01000007.1 GCA_020722745.1 Caldithrix sp. | reverse complement strand
GCTGAGCCTGTCGAAGCATCGAGGGGAAGGCAAAACTTTTTCAGAGCTTACTTAATTATACGGCGAAGGAATATACGGATACAAGCTGCTTTTTTCCCCGAATTTTAATTTTTAGACGGTGCGTGGCAGAAAATGGCAGCGCTTGGATTTTTTCTGGCGCAATGGAATCTACGAGACTGGCCGATGCCAGGATAGGGCGGTTCAGTTTTTTGGTAAACGATTCAAGGCGCGACGCCGTATTGACAGTATCTCCCATGACCGTATATTCAAGGCGGGAAGGGGAGCCGATGGATCCGAGAATCACTTCTCCACTGTGAACTCCATAACCGGCTTTAAGAGTGACACCATAATCCCGCATAAATTCTTCGTTTAGCTTAATCAAATTTTTAGCCATTGTTGCAGCACAGCTTAGCGCATCAAAAGAATGATCTTCTTCCTCAAAAATCGCAAGTATGGCATCTCCAATGAATTTATTGACCGATCCATGGTGCTCGGTTACGACATCGACCATTGCGCCAAAATACCTGTTAAGGAGAGATACGATTGTTTCTGCATCCATTTTTTCACTCATGGCTGTGAACGATCGCAGATCCGTAAACAATACGCTCAGATTGGTTTTTTTGCCGACGGGTCCGGAATCGCCATGGCTCACGGCATCTACTATATCGGGTGAAACATAACGGCCAAAGGCAGAGCGAAGATGTTCTTTCTCGCGCAGAGACGCAATCATGGAGTTAAAACCTGTCTGAAGTTGACCAAACTCGTCCGTGCTGTACACAGGGGTCTCATGGGTGAAATCTCCCATTTCCACACTTCTCATATCTTCTACGAGTCTGGTTACAGGTTTAATAATGCTCCATGCCAGAATGAGACCAGATATGACCGTGAGCGTTCCCGTTCGAATAAGGGTGGGAAGCATGGTTGATGCGGTGATGTTCTGTCCATTTTGGGAGAGATATAGAATTTTAAGAAATAGAAACAGCAGGGGAAAAAGTGAGTACACCATAAAGGTGACGATTAGCTTGGTTCGAAATTTAGGGAAGACTTTTGTTAGGGGGGCGGAAATTCCCCATTCTCTGTACGTAAATGTAATTACTTCAAAGCCGAAGAATAGATACCCTCCCATCAACATGCCCATCAGCATTGCTTCTGCTAATTCAGCGTTAGAAACAGATTCATAGAATAGTCCGGATAAAAAAATAGTAAAATTAAAAAAATACAGAAGAAAAGTTAAAGTAAATGGAATACGACGAATTCTTTTGCTCAGAACCTTTTGGATTCTCTCAGGGATCATTCCTTCCCTATCGCTTCTATTTTTTAGATCAAGAATTTTGGCGTGGATTCTTTTAAAATATATCCAAACGGTAACAAGCGTGACAGGGGAGAAAAAGAGAGCGGTCAGCCAGATGACGGGGCTGAATGCTCGTTCAAACGTAAACGATAACGCCAGTGTCATCCAGGTGAGAATAAGGTAACCACCCGTTAGTAGCATGGCCCTTTTTTGTGCTTTTTTTAGTCTATCCTGCATGGAAAACAATTTCTGGAAGCGGACACTGGAAGTCATACATTTTTTTGTTTTTGTCTTTACAGCTCAACATACGTAGCGGAAGTGTCCAAAGAGCGTAAGCTCACGGCCAGATAGCTCAGTCGGTAGAGCGGAGGACTGAAAATCCTTGTGTGGGGGGTTCGATTCCCTCTCTGGCCACAGTGAATATTTCCCCCAATCCTCCGGGTTTGATGCCTTGTCCGGTTTACATAGAAAGTGTGGCCTTTGCCTGCAAAGGCAGATTTTCTACTTTGGTTTGAGTTGACTTTTTTGTCCTTGTGCGTAAACAATCCAGAATTTTTCCGTGACAGAAGCCATATCACTTTTCACCGCTGGATTGCTGAGCGCAGCACTCCTGCCCATTCCCGGGACTTCGGAGTCCGTTGCCATTTACCTGTATCTGCAGGGAAAATCCTTTGCCTTTGTACTTTGCTTTGCGTCATTGGGAAATATTTTTGGCGCGGGAACAAACTATATGGCAGGACGATTTCTGGCGTATAAAAAAGCACCTGCCGGAGCAATGTCTTTCGTGCGACAATATGGCAGCCCTGTGCTGTTTTTCTCTTTCCTTCCCGTGATTGGAGATGCTCTTACGCTTGCTGCAGGAATTATAAAAATAGACTGGCGCTTTTTTCTTTTCTGGATGAGTGCGGGAAAAATTATTCGCTATGCCATTTTACTGCTCGGCGTAGATTTACTGACATGAAGCTGCAACTGCAAAGTATACTCTCGGATAGACAATACAGGGCCGCTCTGCACGTGGAAGAAACACTTACGCGAGCGGGATTCGTTGCCTATATGGTTGGTGGCTCAGTGCGCGATCTCCTGTTGGGCGTAAGACCCGCCGACGTGGATTTTACGACCGATGCAACGCCGGACGAAGTGATACCTTTGTTTAAACACGTTGTTCCCGTAGGCAAAGAGTTTGGTACGGTTCTCATTACTTTTGAAAAGCTTCCCATTGAAATTACAACGTTCCGCCTTGAAACCGAATATCTCGACGGCAGGCGTCCGTCAAGCGTTCACTTTGGCAAGTCTCTGGAAGAAGATGTATTGCGCAGAGATTTTACAATAAACGGCATGGCCATCCAGGCCAGCACGGGAGAAGTATTTGATTATACCGGTGGACTAAAAGATCTGAAGTCAAGGATCATTCGGACGATTGGAGATCCTCTGGAACGTTTTCGAGAAGACGGGTTGCGAACCGTGCGTGCCTGTCGATTTGCTGCGCGCCTTGGATTTGAACTAGATGCCTCGGTTGTAGAAGCCATTCGAGAGAGCAGAGAAAATGCGGGCAGGGTGGCCATTGAAAGATTTTTTGACGAGTGGCGCAAGACAATACCCGCTAAATTTCGAGGGCGATTTTTTTCCCTGATGGAAAAGACCGGACTGTTTGCCGTTTTCTTTCCGGAAATGTCGCATTTGCATGGCAGAGAAGCAGCAGTCTTCCTGGAAAATCTTTTTAACAGCGTGCGAATTAAAGGAATGGGAGAATATGCGGCGTATTTATTTGCCGCAGAACAGTACTTTTCTGGGGATATGTCTTCTGTCGAATTTGCCAGAAAAAATATGCAGAGACTGCGATTTCCGGCCAGAGAAATGAAGGTTGCTCTTTCTCTACTGCAGTCTCCTTTTCTAAGAGAGTATCCAGCTGGCATGGAAGAAGTACGAAAAAAATTGTCTGCATTGCCACGGACAGAGATTGCCAGACACTTGCGCTTTGTCTCCGGGTGGCATTGCTATGCAGATCCCGGAGGGAATTTATGTTCGCAGAAAGTAAAACTGTTTCGTGAAGTATATGCGGCACTCAGAAAAAAAGATCCCATATATGTGAAGGATCTCGTCATCGATGGAAATGATTTACTCGCCATGGGCGTAAAGGGGGCAGAAGTAGGAGATCAATTGCGCGCGCTGCTTGCTTACGTCCACCATGACCCCGCAAATAATGTGCGGGAATTTTTGTTGTCTCAGGCAAAGCCGTCAAAATGACCCTGTTCCTGTGGTTGCAGTTTTGTCTCGGAATATTCCTTTTTATCGTTTTCTGAAGATCTATTTTTTTTTCTTTTTTTGAGGTCTTTTCGGTGGCGGCGTGTAAACTCTTCGGCGTTTTGTTCTGCACGGGTGCGAGCGAAGTGTTCCTCTGTGTCCTTTATTAAAGACGAAAATTCACTCTCCGTCGATTCTTCTATAATTTGACCCTGGCGTTTTGCTTCCGCGATTGTGGTGTGATCCAAGTTCCGCCTGTCCACCGTTTCGCGGGCCATTCTCTCTCCCTCCTGCCGCGTTATGTTGTGCAGTGCATTGATGTTTACCTGGAGATCGAGTGGTTTCACGGACATGGTTTACCCCTGTTTTTTATTGCCACGACGTTTTTTCCAGTCTTTCTTGAGAGCGTCTTCATCTTCCACGTAGGGAATAATTTTAATGTTTCCTTTTTCTTCTATGAGAGAAATATTGTTAAATTCATCTCTCACTTCAAAGACGGCTCCGTTAATTTCGATTGTCACACCGGGGAATAGAGTTTTCTCTACGTGTACAGCTCCCCGTTCAGAGAGCATGGACATATATTCTCTGAGTTGCGCAATTTCTGCATCTGCCTCGGCAACGCGCTCCTGGTTTTTTTGCTGTCTCTCGAGCATTTGCTGAAGCTGTTCTTCGCGTTCTGGAGGAAAAGTGGATCCCATGGAAGATTTCTGCATGGTGAGGGTGCGAATGTTGAGCTCCACCTTGTCAAGAGTTGCGCGCGCTATTTCTTTTGACGCCTCGATCTCTTTAATCTGCTGGGCAATCTTGGGGTTAGTGCCCACGACGACATGGGTGGGAGTAGAAGCCTGCGCACCAAGCTGTTTAACTCGTACGGATTCTCCAGCCATTACTTCTCCACCTACAATCTGGGCCCGCTTTCCATTTACGATAATTTTTCCACCCACATATATTTTGGAATGCAGAATTCCTTCCTGAACATTGAGATCTTTTTCTACAATGACATATGTATTCTGGATAAATTTCGCAAAAAGAGAACCGGTAGTAGATTCAATGCGGGCTCCGTCTCTTCCCTGTATACCAGAGCGCACGACAATGTTTCCTTCTGCTTCGATCTGAGATTTTTGAACGTTTCCTGCAATATCAATGTTTCCAGCGGCTTTCACCTGCATGTTGTCTGCGACGGAACCGCGAATGACCACAGAACCGAGGAACAGAATGTTTCCTGTATCGAGACCAACATCGCCCGTAATCGTGAGAACTTCTTCTACATTCAGGCGGCCCTGCTTGTACACGACTTGGCCATTTTTTTCTGCGAGCAGAAAGCGCCCGTCGTCCGAAAGAATTGTACCGTTTCCTGGTTGAAGCTCCATTGGTTTTCCGTTTTTGGCGGGAATGATGCGGTTGGTGAGAGTGCGTCCTTCTTTGCCGGATTGAGCCGGAATGAGCTCTGCAAGGACCTGACCCTGCACGACGTTCTCCACCATCTCTTTGGCCAGAAAGTCAACTCGGCCCTGTTCGTCTTCCTTAAACTCAACCTTTTTATTAATTCTGACTTTGTAGTCAATGTAAGCGTCTTTTCCGTTTTCTGCCTTATCTCCCCTGGCGGCAAGGATGGGCGTCCCGTACTGGTCGTTATCGAGAGCCCGTTCAATTGCTTGTTCCTGTATGCCGTATTTGACTCCAGCGTTTTCGAGAGCCCGAACGACATCGGCTGTGCGCAAATGTCTGCCGCCGGGACGTGGCGCCGTAAAAATGACAACTGCTTCCATTTCGTCCGAAGACAACTCTACGGTGAGAGAGGAATCCGCATCCTGGCGCGGGATCCAGTTGCCTATTTTTACGAGATCCCCCGTCGGCTTTTTTATTTCTTTTTCCAGAACGCTGCGATCAAAAGAGTGCACTCCGGCTTTGTCCAGTTTTTGCAGAGCACTTTCGAGAGTAGCGGGAACGCCGTCGCCACGGGCCGGTGTGCATTTTACAAAAACACCATTTTTATAGACGCGGATGATGACTTTGCCGTCGGCATGCTGGCTTTCGCGCATTTCCATGCCGGCAGCCGAGAGGGAAACGTTGAGATCTTCAATGTCAGAATAGGGATCTGCCAGAAACATTCTGGTGATTCTTACTCTATAAGGAGTTCTTCCGATTCCGAGAAATCCTGGATTTCCTTTATCGAGAATTTCATAATCGAGTTCGGCAATATCCGCCTCTATTTCGCGGGCCCCTACGCGTAGCGCCTGTTGCAGTGAATCGGCGAGGACAATGACTTCGGACGGAGGGAGATGGGACATATCTTCTTCGAGATCTGCCTCTACTCCAAACGCAAGAATGTTTTGCTGCAGAGTTGCGTCCATGTTTCATTATTATCGGCTAACCCTGACCGCAAGTAAAAAATTCCTTGCCGCGAAAGCGGACAGAATAAGCCTGATCTGTGGCCAAACCTCTTAGCGTGAATCAATTTACGGCGATCGTAAAAGAAAGTCTGGATAATACAATAGAACTAATGAACGTTAATGTTCAAGGCGAAATTGTTGAATACAAGAAACAACCAGGGTCGAATCATATATATTTTACACTGAAAGATAAGGGAGAATCGTTTTCTGATAAAGCTGTTCTAAAATGTGTTTTTTTTCAGTATTCTCAAAAAGGACTCACGTTTAATCTCGCAGTTGGCCAGGAGATTGTAGCCAAAGGCTCCATCAACGTATTTGCTCCGCAGGGAACCTACAACCTGCGGGTTTCTTCCGTAGCGAAAGTAGGCCTTGGCGATCAGTTAGTGCGGATACAGCAGTTGCGACAGCAACTGGCGAATGAGGGTGTGATCAATCCAGCCCGCCGCAGAAAACTCCCAAAACTTCCTCGCAAAATGGGCATAGTCACCGGTTTGGGAACGGCTGCTCTCCAGGATATTCTCAAGCAGGTTGCCCAGCGCTATCCCCATGTAGATATTGTCATTGCACCTGCGACTGTGCAGGGCGATGGTGCTCCCGAAAGTTTAATTTCGGCCTTGCAGGAAATTTCAAAGCCAGAATGGGGCGTCGAGGTCATATTGTTTGGGCGCGGGGGAGGCAGTGCAGAAGATCTATTAGCCTTTGACGACGAAAGGCTTGCCCGCGTTATTGCGGAGCTGCCCGTTCCCACCGTTTCTGCTGTGGGCCACGAAATTGATCATCCCATCTCGGATGACGTTGCCGATTTTGCTGCAGCGACACCTACAGCAGGAGCCCAGAAAATACTTCCCGTTATCACAGAGTTTGAAGATAAACTGCAGATTGTGGCTCGCTTGTTAGAAGCCAAAATTGAGGAAAAATTCAGATCAGCGAGAGATAAACTTTCACTGCTTTCTTCTCGCCCCATTTACTCAGATCCGTCTGCACTCTTTCAGAATTTTGCGCTGCGCCTCGATGGTGTTGCGCAGTCCATAAGTTCTTCCTTTTCTATGCTCCTTTCGCATGCAAGGGGACAACTCAACTCTATTCCGGATCCTTCTTCTGCCATGGAACGACTCCTTGAAAACCGCCGGGCAGAACTTGGGCGCAACCGACTGGACGAAGCCATGCGGCTTACAATGCGACAGAGGAAAAATGATCTCTCGATTGTCAGTGAAAAGTTTATTGCTTTTTCACCGCTGGGAACTCTGCAACGCGGCTATGCAGTCGTGTATTCTGGCGACAAAATTGCGGTTAAATCGGCGGACTTAAAACCAGAGGATTTCATTTCCATTCGCATGCAGGATGGGCAGGTTACTGCCGTCGTCTCATCCGTTCAATTACAGAAGTAGTGGAATAGCCTTTTCTGAATGGCAAAATAATAACTCTTCCTCCGTTTTCTGTCACCGTTATATACTCTGGCAGTTTTTCCGCAATGTAATCGCCCCCCTTTACGTGAACGGCAGGTTGTACTGTTTGCAGCGTTTCTACAGGAGTATCGTCGGAGAAAATTATAATTGTCTTTATAAACTTGTAGCGGGACAAAACGAGCGCACGATCCAGCGCTGTGTTCACGGGTCTTTCCGGGCCTTTGAGACGTTTCACGGATTCATCAGAATTGAGGCCTAATACAAGATGATCTCCCAGCCGGGAGGCCTGGTACAGATACTGTACATGGCCCGGGTGCAGAATATCGAAAACGCCGTTGGTAAAAACTATTTTTTTATTCTTTGCCTTGAGCTCCTGCATTCTGCTGCGAATAGCGTCCTTCTGTTCAGCGTAAAAAATCTTTTCAGCGGCTTTTTTTTCAAATTCGCGCTGCAGAATGTAGCCGGCAGCATCGAGCATATTTTCGGCTGTAAATACAAGGTTGGGAGCTGGCTCTTCCTGCACAGTCTCCCGGCCCGGAACCAGAACGCCTTCTATTCCCATGCCGGCACCGGGGAGAATGTCGCGCATGCGGTCTCCCACGAGATACGAATGCTCCGGATCTGCATTAAATTCCTGCATAGCCTGCTCCAACAGTCCGGTAGCCGGTTTTCTACAATTGCAATTGTCTTTTTCTGTATGCGGGCAGATATAGAATTTTTCAAGATGAATACTATTCTCTTCCAGAATTTTAGAAATTCTGGCATTTACTTCGCTGAGCTCTTGGGGAGAAATGATTCCTCTACCTACACCAGACTGGTTTGTGAGAACGACAAAACGGAATCCAAATTCGCGCATAAGGGAAAGGCCTTCCGGAACGGTGTCTTTGAGTTGCACCAGAGAAGCATCGCGCAAATATCCGGGATCGTGGTTCAGTGTTTCATCTCTGTCGAGAAATATTATTTTTTGTTTTTTCATACTGCTTCTCCTTGCATGTTTACGTGTTCACATATATTTTTTCGCAGCCGCAATTGCCGACTGGTAATACCCGCCCCCGAACAAATTGGCATGGACGAGAAGTGGATAAATCTGATAAAAACTTTTGACTTCTGTATAGGCAGCAGAAACGGAAAGCACCTCTCTGTAGGCAGAATAGAAGGCAGAACCAAAGCCTCCAAATAATTCAGTAAAGGCCAGATCTGCAAGGGGATCGCCCCGGTAGGCAGCGGGATCAATGAAGAGGGGCCCCAATTGAGCATGGTACAGATTTCCGCTCCAGAGATCCCCATGAATAAGAGAAGTTTTTTGTAGATGGGCTGTGAATTCTGGAATCCGATTTAACAGGCTGTCCCATTTTTTCCTCTCGTCAACGGATAAGCGCAAAAGATTGAGCTGGGCTTCCAGACGATGCACTCTGTAAAAATCCGCGTAACTCGCTGCTGGCGTATTTATCTGAGGAATATATCCAATATAATTGTCTTTTTCTAAACCGGCAGTTTCATGTTGAGTAGAGTGCAGTCTTGCAAGTTGTCTTCCCGCTTTTGCCATGTCGGGTTTTCCGGGTGGATAATACGGCATCAAAATTGCGCTTTCAGAAACGGCAATTACATCCGGAACGGGAAGACCTTCAGATCGAAGTGCATTCAGTCCATGTGCTTCCGATTGGAACATTCCAGGGTATTTCTTTTTGTTCGTTTTTACGACGAAATCGCCTCTATCGGCTTTGATATGATACACCTCGTTAATGTCCCCTCCATGCAGCGATCTGGAAGAAACAATGGAACCGGTATATTCGTCAAAATAATTCACGGGAACCTCTACCAGGTAAAAACTTTGAAAAGATTTTTAATCGCTCTCTATATGCACCGCAAGCTAAGCATGAAAAATTCATTTTTATAACTCATGTTCAGGCTTTGGGAGGTTTGTTTGCATGCGATTCGTTAATAACATTGCGCAGTGGCATAAAAGATTCTGACAGACATTGGTAACAGTAACCGAGCTGGTAGACCTTCTCGACCATTTGTCCGCATTTTTGGCAGCGATGAAAAGTCTGTTGGATTTTCTGTTCCATCGGGTAATTTTGTGTATCGATGCATGCTGTCAAAAAAAAAGTAGACAGAACCACAAAAAAATTTATGTAAGCACTAAATTAATTTGCCTTCGGCTCGTTGCACGTTCAGGGGTTGCTCAAAGGAGAAAATGGTGGAAATCGAGTCGCAAAAAGCCATTGTTCGCCGTTTTGTAGAACAGACTATGGACTATGCGCGCAACGAAATCGAAGTCCGAACAGCCGAAATCCAAACCCTGCCAGACGACCAAAAAGGAGAAAGGGTGCGGAGGCTGTACCAGTGGATTTCGTACCTGGAATTTCAAGAGCATACACTCAAAGAACTTTCTGGAGACAAACTGGATCGTTTTTTTGAAAAGCCCGAAAAATAATTGATAATCGCTTTGTCGCTACTTTAAATTTACGGAGATACCATGAGCACTGAAGTCATACAACTGATTCTGCTTTCTATGAACCTGTTTCTTATACTAGTAGTCCTCTTGGTACTGCTGCTGCGAAAATCCGATCCAGTTCGCGATGTTCTTCAAAAAATGGAGACTAAGATTTCGGAGTCCAATACTGTCATGGAGCAGATTCGAAAAAATGTAGGAGATGAATTTGCCCGCAATCGCTCAGAAGTAAACGAAAACGCTAAAAGTGCGCGCGAAGAACTTGCCCGTTCCTTAGAGCTCTCCACGAACCGTTTTTCTGCCAACGCTGCGGAGTTGCGCGAGACCATTGAAAAACAGTTAAAAAATATTCGCGAAGATAACCATGTACAGCTCGAAGAAATGCGGCGCACGGTAGATGAAAAATTGCAGAAAACAATAAACGACCGATTAAGCCAATCCTTTGAGACAGTGGGTAAACAGTTGCAGGCGGTCCAGGAAGGCCTTGGAGAAATGAAAAATCTTGCAAGCGATGTAGGCGGCCTCAAAAAAGTTCTCAGTAATGTGAAAATGCGCGGCGGTTTTGGAGAAATACAGCTTTCCATGCTGCTCGAACAAATTCTGGCCCCGGAGCAGTACCAGGCGAATGTAAAAACAAAGGTGGGTTCTTCTGATACGGTAGAGTTTGCGATTAAATTGCCGGGCAGGGAAAACAACCGAACCGTGTACCTGCCTATCGACGCTAAATTTCCGCGCGATTACTACGAAGCGGTGCAGAATGCGTACGAAGAAGGAGATCTCCAGGAAATTGCATCTGCCCAGAAAAACCTCGAGGCGGCAGTAAAAAAAATGGCCAAAGATATCAGCGACAAATATATCGATCCGCCCAACACGACAGATTTTGGAATCATGTTTTTACCGTTCGAGGGCATGTATGCAGAAATCGTTCGCAAGGCATCGCTTCTCGAAGATATCCAGAAAAACTACAAAATTATTGTCACTGGTCCAACCACTCTTGCAGCCATTCTAAACAGTCTGCAAATGGGATTCAAAACACTGGCCATTGAAAAGCGAAGCAGCGAGGTGTGGAAAATTCTGGGTGAAGTAAAAACAGAATTCGAGACGTTTGGAGGAATGCTGGAAAAAGCCAAAAAGAATATCGAAAATGGACTGAGTGGTATTGAAGATGTCATGGGTAAACGGACTCGCGCTATCCAGCGAAAGCTGAAAGGAGTGGAGTCCGTACCGGTCGTGGCTGAAATTGCTGCCGGAACAGAAGACGACTAACCGTTAAAAAGGGCAAATGGGGGAAGGCTTTTTTTCGTCACTTACACGTTGCTGCCCTGCGCGAGGTGTACAAAGAGAATCAATTCAATGAGCTCGCGGAGCGCACCGTCTCCGCCGCGCCGCGTGGTCACATAATCGACGACCATTTTAACCTGCTCCATGCCATCCGCAGGAGAAGCGGAAAATCCAACGTATTCCAGGACTTCCAGATCGTTAACGTCATCGCCAATATACGCTACGTTTTCCGGCAACAGATTTTCCTGCTCCAGAATTTCTTTCAGCTTAGTGAGCTTGTTATGGATCCCCACATATACATGCTTTAATTGTAATTTATGAGCGCGAGACAAAATAATCTGTGAACTTTCTTTAGTGATAATCCCTGTTTCCATGCCGAGAATTTCGCGGAGGCGCTCTATACCCATTCCGTCGCGAAGGCTGTAACGTTTCATCTCTTCGCCATGCTTGCTATACAGTGCAGTTCCATCGGTCAGCACGCCGTCATTATCTGTCAGCAACAGTTTTACTTTTTTTATTTTCTCAAAAATATTTTTATGAGCTTCCCATTCCAGCATGGGCTACTCCCTGTTTACACCCAGCTTTTTCAAGGCTTTTTCCAGTTTTTCTATCTGCCGTGCTGTAGGGTTTATTTCGCGCGCTTCTTCGAGCAGGTCGCCCGAACGTATATAGTTTTTTCGTTTTAAGTGGATTTCGCTGAGATTCAACAGGTTCTTAACATGATCGGGATCGCGCAACCGCAGCCGTTCTCCGTAATGCGCGGCTTCTTCGAGATCGCCAGTTTTTTTGCTGGCATACGAGAGAATATAGAGGAGCTCAGAATCTGAAGGATTCGCCAGAAAATTCTGTTTAGCCAGGGGCAACAAATCGGTGTAACGGTGCAGCAGCAACAGAGAGCGAATCAACTCTCGCCTTAGCTCAGATTCTTCCGCTTCGGTAAAGTGGTGAGACATTGCATTTAGCAGCTTAATCGCTTCTTCCGGTTTATGACTTCGCCTGAGAATTGCAGCTTCTGAGAGAAGCTCCGCATTTTTACTAGTCAATAGATTTTTTTCGAGGGGAGACGGAGCTATTCGATGTATTCGCACCAGAGAAATATCATCTATGAGTTCTGCATTAGATACAAGGAGCTCATAGATTGCTTCTGTATTCCCGCCAGCTTTTTCGACAACTCGCAAAATACGATCGTCGTCTTCATTGATATGGTTGCCCGTTTCGTCCTCGAATCGAACATCGTCTCTACCGTCAGAGCCAAAAAGAATAATATCTCCCTGTTGCATCGGAAAAACGGATATGGAAAGATGGCTGTTTGCGTCAGGCGTGCCGAGTTTTCTAAAGACTATTTCTGTGTCTTCGATGAATGATGCCTTTCCATCGCGGAGCAGAATACTGCGAGGGTGTTCTGCGTTTATAAAATACAGAATACCTGTTTCATTGTCTAACAGGGACAATAAGAGTGAAACGAGCATGGAGCCGTCAAAGCTTGCAAATACGCGGTGCAATTCTACAAAGGTATTCTTTATCCATCGTTCGGGTGTCTGTTTTTGAACGTCGGGGGATAGATGAGTGCGTTCAATAATAGAATGCAGCACAGAACCAAAGACGAGAGCCCCACCAGCTCCCTGCATGGATTTGCCCATGGCATCTGCATTTACAATTACGTGGTACTCCCGTTCATTTAGATAAATCGATACGGCACTGCAAAAATCTCCTCCAATATCGCGTTTCCATTTCTGAAAGGTGAAATGTTTTTTCTGTTTCATGAAAAAAGAAACAGAATTCTGCTGGCTTTGTACTCTGTTGAGAGACAGGGGGGTGAGAAGGAGTGTGGTGAGAAAATAGTCACCGTCCTGCTGGCTTTTCAGTTTTTCCACATTGGACAGAGTATCGTTTAATTCTTTCGTTCTTTCCTTGACTTTGTCTTCCAGCGTTTCCGCATATTCCACCAGTTCCTGGCGGGCAGATTGAATTGTCTTTGTCATGCTGTTGAAGGAGTGTGCCAAAAAACCAATTTCATCCTCTACATGAACTTTCAGCCGCGTTGTAAGGAGTCCATCGTTTACACTTTTAACGCCACTGATAACCCTTTCAAGAGGGCGAATAAGGGCCCCTAAAAAGAAAAACCGAAAACTGAATATCAGAATTACAGTAACGATTAGAATCAAGGCCACCAGAAGCCCCGCACTGCGGGCCATATACGTTCTATATTCGCTGTAAGGGAAAAGAGTCTCTTTCCATACTCCATCCTTTTGATTGCGGAAAGCCACAAACAGTTCAGTGGTGGTGCCCTGGTTGTGTGGAGAAAGAAACGTATCACCGCGAAACGTTCTTTCCTCGGGAGAAGGAATGGGAGACAGCAGCAGAACAGCCTCTTGCCAGAGGGTGGAGTAATTTTTCTGTTTTGAAAGAGAAGACCGGAGAGCATCCCGGAGAACTGGCGGGAAAGCGGAAGATTGAAATATTCTTAACAGTTTTTCTGTATTGCCAGAATTTTTGAGTGAGTATGCTTTTTCGCGCAAGGCAAATAGTTTTGAGTTTATACCCACAATTTTGGCATGCGCCTGGAGCGGAGTGTCGGTAAGCAGAAACTCTTTAGCGGCAATGCCGGCAAGTGTATCAGCTCGGAGCATTCTGGGTTCAGGAGTCGTATTTTGGGCGAGAGTTTGCAGCAGCTCTATTGCAGCCATATCGCGTTCTATCGATTTGTGCAAAATGCTTTCTGGCTTAATATTTGCGGCGCCGGAACAGGACAGTACACCAGTATAGCGACAGACGCTTGCGGCTGCATCCCCAGTCAGAGATTTCATTGCGTAAATTCTGGAAAAAGAAATGTCCTGTTCTTTAAGCCAGAAATAACTGAAAGCTTGGATGATGACGAGAACAGTGAGCATGGAAATGCTGACAATTTTATCAAGCAGAGAAGATTTTTCCCGGAGATTGTTGATGAATATCAGGCTCACAAAAAAGAATCCCGCAAGATTCATGATGACCGTGTTCACGAGATAGGTTTCCCGGTTTACCAGTCCATAACGGCTCAGCATGTTGAGAATGCCGGGTACAAAGGTGAACAGCATATATGAAGTTGTTAATATTATTAAAATAATTCTAAGATTTCCGGTTGATCTAAAGGCTTTTATATAACCCACTATATAGCCGATTACAAAGAACAGCAAAATCACTATGCTTGTTATCTGGTAAATAGCGCCTGCATTAAAATCCCAGGAATGTCCGTCAAAGATGAATCGTTTGTCGCTGTTCCAGGCGGCAACAGCAAACAGTGCAATCAAAAGAATTGCTATGCCATACTGAATTCTGGGCATTGTACGGCTGAAAAAATTGTCCATCTTTTGTGGAAAATGCAGAATCATTTGTGCAGCATGAATTCCCCCAAGCATTCCTGCGCCTACAGCAAACACTTTGTGCCATGCCATAATGGGATGAAAGAACGTAGAGGCAAGGGTATATGTCCCGTGCAAAATCACCATGAAAAATGAGATCATCGCAAAATGAAAAGAAGCAGGCGACCGATCAGGAATCCGAAAAAATAGCTGCCCCAGGTAAAGGGAGAATATCGCTGCGAGCAGCGATCCCGTTGAAAAAAATGTTGGAAAAAATGTCTCCATGCTGTCATGGTTCGACAGCATAGCAGCACTGTCAACATGCTTCGTTTGCAACGACATTTTATCCTGCTCACACAAACTTAGCGGGCTTAAATGTATGGAAACAATATTTGGTAGTTAATATGTTCTATCCTTTCGCTCCAGCAGTATTGTGTCTCATCCAGCAGATAACAGCAAATGGCCAAAGACGGCGGCAAATAGAACAGGTGTAATAATTCTTAATACGAACCGATACACGGCAAACGTCCAGGCAGGAATACCCTTTGCATGAAATTCGTTTTCTATGGCTTTCTGTTCCGCTACCCAGCCGGCGAATATGGCGATCAGTAAACCACCAAAAGGCAAAAGAATGTTGGATACGAGAAAGTCGAGCCTTGTAAAAAAGCCGGAGATCCATAGCGCAGAAGGAATTCCGAGAAGATAAATGAATATGCCGGCAGACAGAGCGGCATGGTAGCGCTTCATTTTTTTCTCGTCAATCAAATACGTAACGACAACTTCGATAAGTGAAATGGCAGAAGTGATTGCGGCTATAAAAACCAGGATATAAAAAATAAACACAAACAGACTTTTTCCCGGAAACTTAACGAGCTCTAACGGAAGGGCCGTGAATAAAATTCCGGCTCCACCGCTTGTCGGTTGCATTCCATAGACAAATATAATTGGAAAAATCATCAATGTAGCGGAGATGGAAACGAAGGTGTCAGCGCTGACAATCCAGATGGAATCTTTTACGGCATGGTTACCTCGCCCCATGTAAGATCCGTAAGTAATCATGACTCCCATGCCAAGAGAAAGAGAAAAGAACGCATGCCCCAAAGCCTCCACAATAGACTTTGCCGAAAAGCGCGATGGATCTCCCCACAGAAGAAAGCGCAGCCCTTCCTGTTCTTTATCTAACAGAAGAGAGTTGATCGTGAGAAAAATAATTATGATAAAGAGCAGTGGCATAAAAATTTTCATTGCATTTTCTATACCTCCTTTAATCCCTCCGGCTACAATGAGAATCGTTATCAGCATGATGACGCTGTGCCATGTAATGAGTTTTGTTTTGTCCGATAAAAAATCAGCAAACATGGTGTCCGAATGGAGGGGTTTCAGTGCTTCCTGTCGCCATGCAACAAAGTCTTCCGAAGATTGAACTTTATTTAAGAATATGGTTCCCCACTCATCTGCTTTTCCCTTTTCTAATAAAAGGGCAGGTATTTTTTCCGCAGAGTTGCGAAAGAGAATCTGCATTTCATCATCTCGCAGGTTTGCCTGGAGCAATCCAGAATCGCGCAGAATTTCCTCCTTTTGGGAATCGGTCGCAAAAGCAATCTCCTGCTTCAGCGCTTTGGTTTGCAGGGCCTGTATACCGGCTTCGCTTTGCGCAAGTTGCTCCAGTTTTGCAGGCGGGATGCTTTCAAATTCTCCCCCGATTGCTTTGGCCGTATACTCCAGCGACCAGCCGGCTACAACGGAATAATAACTAAGAAGCAGCAGGGCCGTCGCGACGCCTAAGTATCCTACAAACCGGAAGGGAGTTTTTTGTCCCCCCAGAGCGCGAAAGGCTCCTGCTGGTCCCGTGCCTGTGGCTTTGCCCATAGCAATTTCTGAGATCATGATGGGAAGTCCCAGGAGGATGATGAAGAAGATGTACAGCAGGACGAACAAACCGCCACCATTAGCCCAGGATATGTAGGGAAATTTCCATAGGTTACCCAGGCCAATGGCCGACCCCGCTGCCGCGAGAATAAACAGAATGCGGCCAGACCAGTGTTCGCGTTTACTCATGGTAACCGCATGCGGAATGTTTCGCTCACGTCAAGGAGATTTGCGTTGCAATGTCCAGAGCACGGGAAGGTTTTGGATTCCATGAGAACGACAGGCCCACCGCACGGGGAGAACAATCGATCGGAAGCTATTCTGGCAAGAGAGTAAATCCTGCCGGCGAACAGACCCCGCGCGGGAGCGCACCAAGCCTTTATAAGCTATTTTAGCCTGCTTGCAAGCGCATGTAAACAGGGGGAACCTCTAAAAATTAATTTTTTACACTTTCCTCCTGAAGGGTATAAAAAAAATAAAATTTTTTCAAAATTTTGAAAAATTAGAGGCTCCTTAGGATTTAATACACTTCTTTCAAAAAGCGTGGCTCAAAGGATTCCAGAAAAGCAGAAGAATCCTGGCCCTTTTCGGCTGCCATGGTTTTCAAAGTGTTTACAACGCCTTCTTCCATGCCGCGAAGACCGCACATGTACATTAAAGAAGAATTGTCCGAAAGCAGGTTCCACATTTCCTCGCCCATCTGGTGAAACAAATGGTGTACGTAAAGGCGGCCTCCCTCGGCATTTTTCATTTCGCGGGAAATAGCCTTGTGATAATGAAAATTAGGGTATTGAGCGGCAAGCTTTTCAAATTCATCGTTATAGACGAGATCCTCGCGGTGGCGGGCACCAAAGAATAAATGAACGGGATGACTGGTCATTTTGTCCTGACCAAACAGTCGTTGCAAAAATCCACGGAAGGGGGCAATGCCGGTTCCGGTTGCCATAAAAATGTAGGGGCGGGCGCGCTCTTCGGAAACGGGCAAAAGAAACTTTCTGCCAGAAGGCCCGGTAAGCTGCACTTTGTCGCCCGGTTTCAGGTCGGCAAGATAATTGGAACAGACGCCCTTGACGAGCTCGCCCTGTTCGTTTTCGTATACCACGCGCTTAATGCAAAGCTCCATGATATCTTTTTCTGCGGCATCCGTGCCAATAGAGGCAATGGAATACAGTCTTACGTTGTGGGGTTTGCCGTTTTCGTCTTCTCCGGGAGGAAGAACTCCGGCACTCTGGCCTTCTGTGAATTCATATCCCGGCACAGAAAGGCGGATATGGTATACCTGGGAATCAAAGCCTGTATCGGCAAGATTTTTGTGATCGAGAACGGTTGCCTCGAGGGGACTTGTTTTTCGGTAGGTGTTAACCTGTACTTCCGGACGCGTAAAATCTGACATAGAAACTCCTTAATATGTGTGTTGACTTAAAAGTCTGCAAAATCATCCTGCAGTCGGCTGGCCAGGGACAGGTAGAGTGCTTCAAGGCGCTCGGCGCTGCGGTGTATGTCGTGGGTGGCCGCAATTTTCAGGCCGTTCTCGGAAAAGCGGCGGTACAATTCCGGATTGGTCATAATTTCCTCTGCCTTCGCGGCCATGGCTGTCGCATCAAAGGGATCCACAATATATCCGTTTTCGCCGTTCACAATAATCTCTGGCAGGGCATAGGCGTTCACGCCAACCGAAGGCAATCCGCTCGCTGTGGCCTCGAGTACAACGAGACCCTGGGTTTCCATCGTGGAAGCCGTTAAAAACAGATCGTATTCGCGGTATATTTCAGGGAGTTTTTCCCGCTCAATAAAACCGGGAAAACGGACGCGGTCTGCAATGCCAAGCTGGTGGGCCTCAATTTTAAGGCTGGCAAGCGCAGGGCCGTCCCCGTAAACCGTGAGCTCTGCATCGGCAAACTTTTTGAGAAGAATCCGGAAAGCCTTGAGGACGACCTCCACGTTTTTCTCGAAAGAGATGCGGCCAACGTGCAGAAATTTGGGGCCTCTGGTTGGAAGAGACTTTATCTCTCCCTTAAAGCGCGTGAGATCAATGCCGTTAGAAATTACGACAATTGGCTTGCGGATTCCGTTGGCCATGAGCTCGCGCCTTATGAGCTCGGTAGGGGAAATAATTACCTTCCCGTGAGAATATATGCTGTTGGTAATTTTATAGAGCAAACGGTTGCTCAGCGATTTTTCTGATTTGCGCTGTGCGTTGCCTAATTTGCTTTTTACTTTTTTCCCGCGCCGAAAACGGCTCAGCAACTGGTCAATGCGAAGCAGGCGGTATGGAGACAAATACATCCCCATTTCGTTTATCATGGTGTGGTACGTTCCCACAAGTGGAATTTTGTACAGGCGGGATAAAATCACTCCGTACTGCCCAATCAAGCCCGGCGACTGGATATGGAAAACGTCGGGCTTAAAGGCCTTTAACGCGCGGCGCACGCGGGAGCGGGGAGGAAGGGAAACTTTGACGTCTGGATAAGAAGGCAGAGACGTGTTTGCCAGACGAAAAATCTCTATATTGTCCGTTACCGTCTCGTGTTTTCCATTGCCAGGATAGCGGGGGGCTATAATTATAAATTTATGTCCCTTTTGCTCTAACAGCTTTGTAAACGTATCAACAGACACTGCAATGCCGTCAATCTTAGGAAAGTAGGTGTCTGTAAAAATTACTATGTTCATGGTTTTCGGGAGTGTGCAAAAGCCAGTGTATTCGTCAAGCAATCAACGAATCAACTGGCGTAACACGGTCTGCAAAATTCCACCGTTTTTGAGATACTCAATCTCCACAGGGGTATCTGCCCGTAAGCGCGTTGGCACTTCCTTAATGGAACCATCTCCGCGCAGCACAGAAAGTACAACTTCCATGCCGGGGTTCAGCTCTTTAGACAGCTGTAGAGAAATCGTCTCGGTTCCTGTTAAGGCATAGCTGGCAGCAGATTCACCATCGCGGTATTGCAGCGGCAGAATTCCCATGCCGATTAGGTTAGAGCGGTGGATGCGCTCAAAGGATTCTGCGAGAACGGCACGCACCCCCAACAGGCTGGTTCCCTTGGCTGCCCAGTCGCGGGAAGATCCCGTGCCGTATTCTTTTCCAGCCAGAATCATGAGGCCCGTGTGCTCTGCCGCATATTTCATGGCAGCATCGTAAATAGGCATAACTTCTCCCGAAGGAATATGTTTTGTAAATCCGCCTTCTACGCCGGGAACCATCTGGTTGCGGATGCGGATATTGGCAAAGGTGCCGCGAACCATCACCTCGTGGTTGCCACGGCGCGATCCGTAGGAATTGAAATCAGAAAAGGCAACCCCATTCTCTGTGAGCCATTTGCCTGCCGGCGAATCCTTTTTGATGGAACCAGCCGGAGAAATATGATCCGTTGTCACGGAATCTCCTAAAACAGCTAATACGCGCAGGTTAGACAGGTTGGGAAGGCCGGGGGCTTCGCGGGGCAGGTTGCTGAAAAAGGACGGTTCGCGAATATACGTGGAATCCTTTTGCCACGCATACGTGCTGCCTTCAGAAACTTTAATATCGTTCCAGCGGGCAGATCCGGCAAAGACATCTTTGTATTCACCGACAAAAAGAGAGCGCGTGACAGATGCAGCAATGGCGTCTCCAATTTCGCGCGAAGTGGGCCAAAGATCGCGGAGGAAAACGGGTTTGCCGTCTGTGGCGGTTCCGATGGAATCTGTCTCAAAATCGATATTCATGGTTCCAGCGAGTGCATAGGCAACGACGAGCGGTGGAGAGGCGAGATAATTCGCTTTTACGTCGGCGTGTATTCTTCCTTCAAAGTTACGGTTGCCAGACAACACGGCGGCCAGAGCAATGTCGTGGTCTTTAGAAACGGCAGACAAGGCGGGATCAATGGGGCCGCTGTTGCCAATGCAGGTGGTGCAACCATAGCCAACCACGTTGTAACCAATTTTTTCAAGATACGGTAACAGATCAGCCTTGCGTAGATACTCTGTGACAACGCGGGATCCAGGTGCCAGAGATGTCTTTACCCATGGAGCGGGAGAAAGACCTTTTTCTACCGCCTTTTTAGCGAGAATGCCGGCAGCAATCAGCACGGAAGGATTGCTCGTATTGGTACAGCTCGTGATGGAGGCAATCACGACGGCGCCGTCTTTAATGAGCAATTTGCGTCCATTTATTTCTATTTCTGTAGATTTTTCTTCTTTTTTGCCAAAAAGTTCTGTCATGGAAAGAGCGAAATTCTTTTTGGATTCGCGCAGAGGAATGCGGTCCTGCGGACGGCGCGGACCAGCGATCGATGGTTCCACGGTAGACATGTCGAGTTCCAGCAGATCTGTGAATACGGGCTCGGAGGAATCGCGGAACAGGCCCTGGGCTTTGCTGTAGCGTTCTACGGCATCTATGAGCTCTTCGGAGCGGCCGGTAAGGCGCATATAGCGAAGAGTCTCGTCGTCCACCGGGAAAAAGCCAATGGTGGCGCCATATTCGGGAGACATATTGGCTATCGTGGCGCGATCGGCCAGAGACAGATGGTCCAGGCCGGGGCCGGTAAATTCCACAAATCGGCCCACGACGCCGCGCTTGCGAAGAATTTGCGTAACAGAAAGGACGAGATCGGTAGCTGTGGCGCCGTCGGGAAGTTTTCCCGCGAGGCGCATGCCAATAACTTCCGGCATGAGCATGTAGATGGGCTGGTCCAGCATAACGGCCTCTGCTTCAATACCGCCAACGCCCCAGCCGACAACGCCGAGACCGTTGATCATGGTTGTATGGGAATCGGTTCCCACCAGAGAATCGGGAAACAAAATCCCGTCGCGGCTGGCCGTTACCGTGGCAAGGTATTCCAGGTTCACCTGGTGGACAATCCCTGTGGCCGGTGGAACGACGCGAAAATTGCGGAAGGCGCGAGAGCCCCAGCGAAGGAACTCGTAGCGCTCGCGGTTGCGATCAAATTCTAGAGCCTCGTTGCGCTCTGCTGCTTCGGCATTGCCAAAGTAATCAATCTGAACGGAGTGATCGATCACGAGATCTACCGGCAAAACGGGATTGATTTTCAGGGGATCGGCGCCCAGGGTGGCAACGGCTTCGCGCATGGCTGCTAAATCGACGACGCCGGGGACTCCGGTAAAGTCCTGCATGATCACGCGGGCAGGCTTAAAGGGAATCTCTTCCTCTTTTACAGAGGCAGGGTTGTAAGCAATGGTGCGCTCAACGTCTTGTTTTGTGATGATAAAACCGTCTTCCTGCCGAGCAACAGCTTCTATGAGAATTCGTATTGAATAGGGCAGGCGGGAGAAATCTTTGCCCGTCTTTTGGGCAAGCAGGGGCAGGCTGAAATAATCTGCTTTTCCGGATTTTGTTTCGAGAGTGGTGCGTATTCCAAAGGAGTCTTTATACTGTGCGCTCATGCAGAAAAGATTGATGGAAGACTTAGGGAGTCAAGGCTTTTGTTAGGTAAATGTAAAAGTATGCGCCAGCGAGGACATCGCAGTTAAATAAG
Organism: Caldithrix sp.; assembly: GCA_020722745.1. Taxonomy (GTDB): domain Bacteria; phylum Spirochaetota; class Leptospiria; order Turneriellales; family Turneriellaceae; genus DYKF01. Next base: position 16,508 of record DYKF01000007.1, on the reverse strand, counting down.
AACAAAAAGCCTGCCGCAGGGGAACGGATAATAGAACGGTTGCCACTCCTGCGACAAAATAACCCCTGCCGGCAGAAAGCTAAACCTCCGCACACAGTGCGGTTATCCCCTTTCCCCAAATAGAATTTAAAAACAGGAAAAAAACTTGTCGGGCTGCCGCAAAATCAAACTTTTTCCCATGGCAGAAGATCTCAAACGAACTGTTATCGAGGTGCTCAAATCCTCCGGAAAACCGCTCAAATCTGCTGAAATAGCAGAAAAAACGGGAATCGATTCCAAAAAAATTGGATCTCTGATCAAAGAACTCAAACTGGATGGGAAAATAGTCTCCCCCAAAAACTGTTATTATTCTCCTGCGGAATAAGCCGCTTTTCTTGACAGAGTGTCCCTGAAACAAATTCTTCCTTTATCACATCACACGGCCTCAGGGCCGCTACGGAGAAGCGAATGTGCAATTGCAATGTAGAATCTAAAACCAACGGTCTTCCGGACCCACAGGGTCTTTACCATCCATCGTACGAACACGACGCGTGCGGAGTAGGCTTTGTCGTCAACATAGACGGAACCAAATCCCGCCGCATTATAGACGATGCCCTGCAGGTATTGCGCAATATTGAGCACCGTGGAGCAGAAGGCGCAGATCCCGAAACGGGCGACGGTGCCGGCGTTCTCATGCAGATGCCCCACAAATTTATGCTGCGCGTTACTTCCGAGCTTGGAATTATTCTTCCCGAGGAAGGCCGCTATGCCGTTGGAATGCATTTTTTACCTCAAGACAAAGCACTCCGCAATACCGTAGAGCGAATCATAGAAAAAATTGTCCTGGACGAAGGACAGCAGTTTCTTGGCTGGCGCGATGTTCCCGTAGACAATTCTGTTCCCGGCGTTACGGCCCGCGAAACTCTTCCCTTTATCCGCCAGAGTTTTATTGGAGCCTCGGAAGAAACAGAAACCCAGGAAGACTTTGAACGTTCCCTCTACATTGTCCGCCGGATTATTGACAACCGGATCCGCCGTGAGCTGCATCTTGATCGCAGTCGCTATTATGTACCATCGTTTTCTTCGCGCACCATTATTTACAAGGGAATGCTGCTTGCCGATCAGGTATCCCGCTTTTATCATGACCTGAGTGCTCCCGACATGGAATCTGCCATGGCTATGATCCACATGCGCTTTTCCACGAATACATTTCCCACTTGGGATCTCGCACATCCGTTCCGCATGATTGCTCATAACGGCGAAATCAATACGGTTCGTGGTAACATTAACTGGATGAGAACCCGCGAAATGGTCATGGAATCTCCCCTGTTTGGCGGAGATCTCAAGCGCATTTTGCCGATTGTAGCAGATGGCCAGTCTGACTCTGCCACGTTTGATACTGTTTTGGAACTTCTCGTCATGGCGGGGCGCTCGCTGCCGCATGCCATGATGATGATGATTCCCGAAGCGTGGTCTAAAAATCCACACATGGATGCAGATCGCAAAGGCTTTTACGAATACCATGCCACCATGATGGAACCTTGGGATGGTCCTGCTGCCGTTGCCTTTACCGATGGCCGCGTGGTTGGCGCCACATTGGATCGCAATGGTCTGCGCCCGGCCCGCTATATAGTTACTACCGATGGCCGCGTGATAATGTCCTCCGAGGCCGGCACCATCCATGTGGATCCCGCTGAAATTGAATACAGTGGAAAACTGCAGCCAGGTAGAATGCTTCTCATTGATCTCGAAAAAGGGCGCATCATAGACGACGAGGAAATCAAAAAAGAAATCACGACGCAGCAGCCCTACCGCCAGTGGGTAGAGGAGAATATTCTTCGCCTCAATAATCTGCCCGAACCGCGCAACGTAAAAGAGCCCAATCACGAAACTGTTGCCATGCGCCAGAAGTTGTTTGGGTATACCAAAGAGGATTTAAATATTGTCATGCGGCCCATGGCAGTAAACGGAGAGGAGGCCATTGGCTCCATGGGAACAGATGCGTCTTTAGCCGTTCTCTCTGACCAGCCGCAGCCCCTGTTCCGCTATTTTAAGCAGCTCTTTGCGCAGGTAACCAATCCTCCCATTGACGCCATCCGCGAAGAAATTGTCATGGAGCTCACTACGTATGTAGGCCCCGAACAAAACCTTCTTGGAGAGACGCCAGCCCATGCACACCGTTTAGAGCTTCCTCATCCCGTGTTATCCAACCGGGAGTTAGAGCAGATTCGCTCTATCGCAGCGGGTCATTTTAAGGCGACTACCTTGTCCATGCATTTTGATCCGCGCGAGAAAAATGACATGCGCGTTAAACTGGAGGCATTGTTTTCAGCAGCGGAAAATGCCGTCCGCAGTGGCATGAATCTTCTCATCCTGACGGATCGCGGTTCCGATGAACACCAAGCACCCATCCCTTCTTTGCTGGCGGTTGCCGGACTGCACCACCATCTGATTCGCCAGGGCATGCGCACCCAGACAGGCATTATTCTGGAAACCGGCGAGCCCCGCGATGTGCACCACTTTGCCACACTGCTCGGCTATGGGGCCAACGCCATCAACCCCTATCTGGCTTACGAAACTCTTCACGACATGTTCCGTGAGGGCCTCCTGAAGGGACCAGATTCCGTGGAAAAAATTGAATACAATTATCGCAAGGCCATTGGCAAAGGGCTCTTCAAGGTCTTCTCTAAAATGGGGATTTCTACACTGCAGTCATACTGTGGCGCGCAAATTTTCGAAGTGGTAGGTCTGGATCGGGAAGTCGTCAATCGCTTCTTTGCCGGTACGCCCACCGTGATAGAAGGCATGTCTCTGGAAATGATAGAAGAAGAAACGCGTCGCCGCCATGCAGCCGCGTTTGAAGAAATTTCCAGAAACAGACTTGCCTCGGGTGGTCTGCACCATTTCCGGATGGACGGCGAAAAGCATCTATGGAATCCGCTTACTATAGCCAAACTTCAGAATTCCGTTCGCGTCAATAATTACGATGAATATAAAGAATATGCGAAAATGATTAACGAGCAGGCCGATGGTCCCGTTACACTTCGCTCTCTTTTTGAATTTACTTCTGACCTGCCACCCGTTCCCGTGGAAGAGGTAGAACCAGTCAAAGAAATCGTGAAGCGCTTTGCCACGGGAGCCATGAGTTACGGTTCTATATCCTGGGAGGCTCACACATCTTTGGCTGTTGCCATGAACCGGCTTGGCGGCAAATCGAATACGGGAGAGGGTGGCGAAGACCCAGAACGTTTTGTGCCGAAACCCAGTGGCGATTCCATGCGCTCTGCCATTAAACAGGTTGCTTCTGGCCGCTTTGGCGTCACGGCTCACTATCTCGTCAATGCCGACGAAATCCAGATTAAAATGGCGCAGGGAGCAAAACCGGGCGAGGGTGGACAGTTGCCCGGTTTCAAGGTGGACACGATTATAGCAAAGGTTCGCCATTCCACTCCGGGCGTTACGCTGATTTCTCCACCTCCGCACCACGATATTTATTCCATTGAAGATCTTAAACAGCTGATTTTTGATCTCAAGAATATTAACCCGACGGCGCGCATCAGCGTGAAGCTCGTTTCTGAAACAGGGGTTGGCACAGTCGCCGCCGGCGTTGCCAAAGCCCATGCCGATCATATTTTGATTTCTGGCCACGATGGTGGAACGGGTGCTTCGCCCATCAGTTCTATTCAGTATGCGGGAACTCCCTGGGAACTGGGCCTTTCCGAAACCCAGCAGACTCTGGTTCTCAATGGTCTTCGCGATCGCGTGTATCTCGCCGTCGATGGCCAGTTGAAAACAGGGCGCGATGTCGTCGTGGGTGCCCTTCTTGGTGCCGAAGAATTTGGCTTTTCTACCGCTCCGCTCGTTACACTTGGCTGTATCATGATGCGCAAGTGCCATCTAAATACTTGTCCGGTTGGTGTCGCTACACAGGATCCCGAACTGCGCGCAAAGTTTTCCGGCACTCCGGACAATGTCATCAATTTTATGTTTTTTGTTGCAGAGGAAGTGCGCGAATACATGGCCCAACTTGGCTATCGCAAATTTACCGATATGGTGGGTCAAACGCATCGCCTGCAGCAAAGGCCGCGCCTGTCGCATTGGAAATTGCGCGGTATTGATTTGGCACCGCTTACCCACCAGGCAGAACCCAAATTTGGCACGGCTTTGCATTGCAAAAAAGAACAGGAGCATGGTCTGGATGCACAGTTAGATCACAAGCTGATTGAACGGTCTAAACCGGCTCTGGAATCTGGAAAGGAAGTGACCATTTCGTTACCCGTTCACAATACGGACCGCTCTGTGGGGGCCATGTTATCCGGAGAAATAGCCAAAGGCCACGGGGCTAAAGGTCTTCCAGACAAAAGCATTCGCATTGAACTTACGGGAATTGCCGGGCAAAGTTTTGGCGTATTCCTGGCGGGTGGCATAGAGATGCGGCTTACAGGAATGTCGAATGACTATACAGGCAAGGGGCTTTCTGGTGGCCGCCTGATTGTGCGGGCTCCTGCCGAGAGTTCGTTCGATCCCGCTAAGAACATTATTATCGGGAATACCTGTTTGTACGGAGCCACTTCCGGCGAGATGTATATTAACGGGATGGCCGGTGAACGTTTTGCCGTGCGCAATTCCGGGGCAAAAACCGTTATTGAAGGCGTTGGCGACCACGGTTGCGAATACATGACTGGCGGAGTGGTCGTCGTTCTCGGAGAGACGGGTCGCAACTTTGCGGCTGGCATGTCTGGCGGAATTGCTTTTGTGTGGAATCCCCATAAAAAGTTTGAGAAGCTCGTCAATGCAGACATGGTGGATCTGGAAGAGCTGAATAGTTCAGCGGATCTGGAAGAATTGCATTCTCTCATTACATCCCACTATGAGTATACATCTTCTAACCGTGCCAATTTTATTTTGAGCAACTGGGAAGAAGAAAAATCAAACTTTGTCAAGGTGATGCCGCGTGAATACAGAGCGGCTCTCGAAAAATTAAAGCAACTGGAACAGGCAGAAAAAGAAGACCCGTCTAAAATGATGGCGGAGGTAAAACATGGGTAAGCCAACTGGGTTTAAGGAATATCGCCGCGTCGGGCTAAAATATCTTCCCGTCACTGAGCGTATTAAAAATTATAAAGAGTTCGACAAACATTACACGCAGGATGAAGCGCACGAGCAGGGGGCTCGCTGTATGGATTGCGGCATTCCCTTTTGCCATGGCGACACGGGTTGTCCGGTAGATAATTATATCCCGGAATTTAACGATCTCGTGTTTAGGGGCCAGTGGAAGGAAGCCTTGCTCAATCTGCATAGTACAAATAATTTTCCAGAATTTACGGGTCGCATTTGTCCGGCTCCCTGTGAATCCGCGTGTACTCTGGGCATTAACGAAGAGCCCGTGAGCATCAAGGCCATCGAGAGAACGATTGTGGAAACCGGTTTTGAAAATGGCTGGGTTATCCCGCGCCCGCCGCGTGAAATATCCGGCTATGCCGTAGCCGTGATTGGTTCTGGTCCCTCTGGTTTGGCCGCTGCCCAGCAGTTGGCGCGCCTGGGACACAAGGTAACCGTCTTTGAAAAAAACGAAGCTCCCGGCGGTCTGTTGCGCTATGGCATTCCCGATTTTAAGCTGGAGAAATCTGTCATTGACCGCCGCGTGAAACAGATGGAAGCCGAAGGGGTAGCCTTTAAGACAAATACTTTTGCAGGAAAGGACATTACAGGCAAAGAACTCATGGCCAGGTATGATGCCATTGTCCTTGCCATGGGTTCCGAGAAACCTCGCGATTTACCGATTCCGGGCAGGGAGGGCGAAGGCGTACATTTTGCCATGGAATTTTTGACAGCCAATAATCGCGCTGTAGCCGGCCATGCTCCCGAAAATCAGATTCTGGCAACGGGCAAGCATGTAATCGTGATTGGCGGTGGGGATACGGGCTCTGACTGTGTGGGAACATCTGTTCGCCATGGTGCCGCTAAAATTTCTCAGCTCGAGATTTTTCCCAAACCGCCAGAAGAGCGCCCTGCCTCCACTCCCTGGCCGTACTGGCCCAATAAACTGCGCACTTCTACCTCCCACGAAGAGGGCGGCGCTGTTTTAGACAGGCTGTGGAGCATCAATACGAAAGAATTTGTTCGCGATGAGAATGGCAAACTTACTGCCATTAAAGTGGTAGATGTGAAATTTGCCGGCGGTAAGTTTGAGGAAATTCCGGGCACAGAGCGCGAGATCAAGGCGGATCTGGTTCTTTTGGCGTTAGGCTTTGTTCATCCCGTTCGCGAAGGTCTTTTGGAACAGTTGTCTGCGGAAGGGCTTACCATCGATTCCCGTGGAAACGTTTCTGCAACCTTTGGTACCCACCAGACTTCGATTCCCAAAGTGTTTGCTGCGGGCGATGTACGCCGTGGCCAGTCTCTTGTCGTGTGGGCCATTTCCGAGGGTCGCAAGGCAGCCGCAGCCGTTGACCGGTATTTGAAATCCCTGGACGCCTGATTCAGAAACTTTCGTTATCCATAAGGCGCTTTTTCGCAATGGGATGCGCCTTTTGGAGAACACCTTGAATTGTTTCAAAAAGTTCGCCGTGTTCCTCGGGATCTGGAGCAAAAACAATTCGGCGGGTTCTGTCGCGTATTAAATCATAAATGACAAGCCTGGGATCTGGTTCAAAGGTTGAAGGAAGAAACAGGGGAACAAGCTTTTGCTGCTCGTTTTTGCGGATGCGCATCTGGATTCTGCCAAGGCGCATACATAAGCTCTATAGTGGCCTGTTCGGCTTCTTCTCTGTTTCGGAGGGTTTTGCGCAGAATAATGCGGGATTTGAGAGCCATGACAATCACGGCTCTTTTAACGGCGACAGTAACAGAGTAGCGGTTATTTTGGGTGGTGCAGAATTCGTTGATATTAATAAGACCTTTAAGGACATCTTTCTGATGTTCAAACCAGTGAAAATAATCGCGCACCGTTTTTACGAGTTCGCCTGAATCCTGTACGGTGACAAGATTCTCTGCGAGCTTGTGAAGAAAAGTTTGAATTTTAGCAGACAGCAGCTGGGTTTTTTCTACCGAAATCAGTTTTTTATTGCTGAAGCCAGGCGGTGGCTCGATTGTGTAATCAGCTGGAATCGCAAGCTGTTCTGCTGCATTATAGTACAGCCCAGAAAGGGCAAAGCGCTTCAGTTTTTTAATTTCTACAAGGGTAGCATTTCTTTTTTTAGGAATGATAACCTGACCATTCTTATTGTAAAGATTGACAGGAATGAACCGGGTATCCTGTATTCTTTGAGCGATCAGAGAAGTTAATTCAAATTGTTTTAGTTGCACTGCACCTCTCCCCGTCAATAGATAACATGTGTATTTATCCTGTCAATACATATTTCTGACATTATTACAAAGAAAAAGGCTTTGGATTTAATCCAATATGGGATTGACTTCATTTCTTTTCAATGAAGCTGCACATAAAAGAGTTGTCAGACTGAGCATGAACAATTTTGTATCCTATCCAAAGGTAATTACATGGAAAGAATTGCAGAATATAAAAATGTACACCACCACTTCCAGAATGGAATCCCTGTTAGAGACTCTGAACCTGTAGAGGCGGCTTTAAAGCGCTTTAAGCGCGAAGTAGCCAATACCGGCACACTCACAGAACTTAAAAAAAAAGAATTCTATGAAAAACCAAGTGTGCTCAAAAAAAGAAGAAATGACGCTGCCAAGCGTAAAAGAGCCCGCAAAAAGACTCTCTTTGGCGATAATTAAACCAGAGGGAATTTTTTCTTTCACAGCCGCCGGAGGCGTATATGTCTAATGACGCCAAACGGCTTCTTGCGGCAATTCCCATTGAATCGTATATCCAGCGCTTTGTGCCCTTGAAGCAGAAGGGGGCCAATCTGTGGGGCTTGTGTCCCTTCCATTCCGAAAAAACTCCATCATTCTCTGTTTCTCCGTCTCGCTCTATTTTTCATTGCTTTGGTTGCGGTAAAGGCGGTAATCTTATTAGTTTTGTCATGGAATATGACAAAGTTACTTTCCCTGAGGCGCTCCGCATTTTATCTGATTATTCGGGAATACCTTTAGAAGAAAGATTCCAGGCTAATCCACAGGCTAAAGAAGAGAAGGATCTGGCGCGCAAGGCACTTGAATGGGTCTACCGCGAATACAGGAAGGTTCTTCCCGGTTCGCCTGCTCTGGCATACCTTGTTTCGCGGGGCGTAAACGAAAAAACGATTGAACATTTTGGGCTTGGATATGTTCCGCCCGGTGAGTCGTTTCTGGAACAGAGGCTTTCTCTTTCCTTCTCCCTCTCCGAAAAGCCTGGCGTTATTGCTGCTCTCACAGATGCGGGAGTATTGGGAGAGCGCGAAAGCGGCGGATATTACCAGCGTTTTTTTGGCAGGCTGCTTTTTCCGATCTTTAACACGGAGGGAAAGATTGCTGCTTTTGGTGGACGCATTCTGGAAAGCAAAGAAAACACGGCTAAATATATTAATTCTCCAGAGTCAAAACTATTTCATAAGAAAGAAGTTTTGTTTCATCTTTCTCATGCAAGGGAAGCAATTCGTAAAAATAGCTATTGTGTGATTGTCGAGGGATATTTTGATGTGTTAGGCTTATACCAGATTGGCATAGAGAATGTGGTTGCTCCGTTAGGTACGGCATTCACCGCCAGTCAGGTAAAATTGTTGAGGCGCTTTACAGATAAAGTAGTTTTGTTTTTAGATTCAGACACGGCAGGAATAGACGCTGCGTATCGCTCGTTATCCCTCTTGCGGGAGGGCGGTATTCATGCTCATGTTGTCGTGCAGAACTCTAAAGAGAAAACCGACCCTTTTGATATAGCGATGCGCGATGGCATTGAGGCGTATACGTTGATTGATTCTGCCATCTCTGAACTCGATTTTTTCCTGTGGTATTTTTTTCGCTATAAGAATGATATCTCCCAGATTGGCGGCAAACGTTCTGCCATTAAAGGATATTTTGATGAAGTAAAACAACTGACTTCAGAAGTGGATCGAGTCGAATATCTCAAATCGGCTGCATCGGTATTAGGCCTGGATACTAAAGTCTTGCAGAAAGATTTTTCGCGTTATATAGCCGGCGATAAATCTATTGTCTCTCAATCGGCAGCTCCTTCTTCCGGTGTAAACAAATCTGTGGAAAAGGCTAAATTGCGAAGGGAAAGAGAAGTCCTTTATTTGTTTTTGAAGTTTCCAGAGTTGTGGACCGAGCCAGCTTTTCTTAAAAATATTCTCTTTGATACACCCTCTATTTCCCTGCTGTTTCATTTTTTTCATGAGAGGATACAATCGGGCGAAGTCTGGGATTTTGAGCGCATGGGCGATGTCATGCAGATTCTCGAAGATCCAGGTTTAGAATCCGAGGTGGCTGGTCTGTTGATTGAGTTTTCCGATTTTGATAAAATAACGCTGCCTTCTGCCCGGCTCGAGGTAGAGCGGTTTGTAGTACAAAAAGAGATCGAGGGGTTGTCATCCCGTAGAGATGCCCTTCAGCAAAAACTGCAGGCAGAAGAAAGACTGCCGGGTGGGGCACCGAATCAAATTGTCGCAGAGCTCACCGACCTCAACGCCAGAATAAAGCGCGAAGAGGAAAAGATTCGTTTTATAAAACGCTAAATCCCTGGTTGAGCAGGTAATTGTGAATTTCGGTCTGTGTTCCAGAAAATTCAATCATTTGCTTTTTCTTCGCTATCTGGTAGTCGTACATGGGGTCATAGTATTCTCTCAACAAAAACTCAATCCACGCTGTATGTTCTTCTGTTCTGCCGGTTTTCTTTTGTTCCTGCCAGGCGTGAAAAAAGAGCTCCATTAAATTGCGGTGTCGCAGGCCTCCGAGCCTGCGCTCTATGCGACCCATGGCTGAATGGATTGACTCGTGCCAGAGTTCCAAGCCTCTTTCTCCCGACTGCTTTATATATTCCTTTTGGTCTTTCAGAACATATTCCCTGTATATATTTTCTATTCGGTCTTCCATGGGCGTTTCCAGAATAAGTATTTTCCCTTTGTAAAATGTTTCCAATAGTTTCGCAGGCAGATAGAGTCTTCCCACGTTTTTGCCTTCGTCTTCGAGGAGAACTTTTCCTTCGGAGTGTTCTACCAGAGGAAGCAGAGAGTAGGCAAGCGAGTTTTCAAAATCAATCTGCGTTGGCTGTGTATGAATATTTGCACCAAAAGAGGAACCGCGATGGTTGGCAATTTTCTCGAGATCCAAAGTCTCATGAAATTTCTGGATAATATTCGTTTTTCCGGAACCTGTGCGGCCACCCAGAATGTATGGCGAAATTTTCCCTTCCAGAGAATCGAGATAGCGTATAAGAAATGCACGCAGTGCTTTGTAGCCACCTTCTATGCGAACAATTTCTTGACCCGCTTCGTAAATCCATTGCTGGGAAATTTTGGAACGCTGTCCACCTCGAAAACAATAGAGCAGGGCGTTTGGATTTTGTCCTATAAAATCAATCCATGCCCGCACGCGCTCTTCTTTGACCGCTCCACCTACGAGCTGGTGGCCAAGTTCCACTGCTTTTTCATTGCCGCTCTGCTTATAGACAATGCCGACTTCGCGTCGTTCCATGTCGTTTAGAAGGGGCAGGTTTACGGCACCGGGAAAAGAACCTTCGCGGAATTCCACGGGAGCGCGCACATCTATAAGAGGCGGGGCATCGAGTACTATCTGCCTGTAATCTTTGCGTGTGGGTAGATTCATTCTTTCACTATTGCAATAAATTCCTGGCGTGCGATTGTTTCTCCAATGCGTACAGGATGTTCATTTTCCCGTTTAGCAGTCTCCAGAAATTGCTCCACAGAGTCGCGTTCCACAAAGATGAGTAATCCGCCGGAGGTTTGCGCGTCGCAGAGAATTTCTTTGGCCCGGTCTGACATGGGGGAGACCTTATGTCCATAGCTTTTATAGTTCCTGTGCATTCCGCCAGGAAGCGCGCCCATAGCACGATATTTTTCTGTATGGGGAAGAAGTGGCACGCTTTCAAAATCAATTTCTGCCGAAACGCCCGATGCCTCGCAGACTTCTATGAGATGCCCCAGTAATCCAAAACCAGTTACGTCTGTCATAGTGGAAACTCCGGGTATTTCTGCTATAGCAGCCCCTAATTTATTCAGTTTAGCCATGGACTGCACGGTTGGCTTGAGCTCTTCTTCCGAAATCATCTTTTTCTTTTGCGCCGTGCTTAGAATGCCCGTGCCAATTGGTTTTGTCAGAAAAATCTCACATTCCGGTTTTGCCATGGAATTTTGCCGCAGATGTATGTTTTCCACGGTTCCTGTTACCGACAAGCCAAAGATGGGTTCCAGGCTGTCTATGGAATGACCGCCTGCCAAAGGAATTCCGGCTTCTTCGCAGGCTTCGCGCGCACCGTCCATCACCTTCGCTCCCGTCGCAGCAGAGAGTTTATCAATAGGCCAGATAAACACGGAGACAGCCATAATGGGCTTTCCTCCCATGGCGTAGATATCGCTCAGGGCGTTCGCAGCTGCAATTTTACCAAATAAAAAAGGATCGTCTACAATAGGCAGAAAAAAGTCTATTGTAGAGAGAACGGAAGTTCCATTGCCAAGATCGTAGGCAGCAGCATCATCTTTGTTATTGTTGCCAACGAGCAGAGCGGGATAGTGCACAGAGGGGCGCGAGGTTGCCAGAATTTTATCGAGAAGAGAGGAGGCTATTTTGCTGCCACAGCCTGCTCCGTGGCTGAATTCAGTAAGTTTTGTTTCGTCCGAGAATCGTATTTCCATGAGTCAAGATTGTTGTGACGCATAATTTTCGCAAGTCAAAAAGTTTTCTTCCGCCAGCAAAGAATGTTTGACAAAAACGCGCATGGCGCAATGTTGAGACATGATTGAAATTCCAAATTTTAAGAGTGTCGAGATAAAGCATATAGTTCTCGATTACAATGGCACCATTGCAAAAGATGGCAAGCTTCTTCCTGAAGTTGCCGAGTTGCTACCGGCCTTAACTTCTACCTATTCCGTTCATGTAATCACTGCCGATACTTTTGGCTCGGTAAAATCCGAACTCTCTGCATACAATGTTACGGTTCATGTTCTTTCTTCGGAGGATCACACGGAAGAAAAGGCCGAATATGTAAAAGAGCTCGGAAAAAAACACGTCGCTGCTTTTGGTAACGGCAATAACGATGCCTCCATGCTTAAGCGCGCTGAGCTTTCTGTTGCCGTTATGGGGAGCGAAGGTTTGAGTGTGAAAGCTCTTTCTGCAGCAGACATTGTCGTTGAGGATATTGAGGACGGTCTGGAACTTTTACTCCACGAAAAGCGGTTCATTGCCACTTTGCGCAAATAGTGCAACGAGGGCGCCAAGCGCAATAGAACCAGTCGCCACTACGGGGAGAAAACTTCCACTTAAACAAGAAAGCCAATCCTCGCACGAAGTGCGAATGTTCTTTACCACTGTGCTATAAAGCAGCCTCGCCTTGAGCTGGTCGGTAATAGAATCCTGCACCCTTCGGCTTCTTCGCTCAGTGTAAGGCGCTCAGGGTAGACTGAGCAGGGCACCCACTGCAACTGCAGGGAAGCTATAATTTGACTTCTTAAGCTTGCCTGGCGGCTTAGTTAAAGAGAACGCTTAAAATTTTTTCCAATTTTTATTCTTTAGAGGATCCCTTTAAATACACCGCCCACTCGTTTTCATGTTTGGCAAACAAAGTAAAACCCGGTGGGGCAACAAACGCAGAATCAATCGCAATAGCCAAAGAATCTTCGCCGCGCTGGTTGCGCACGATGGCGGCATAACCACCATACGAAGAAGACAAATCTGTGTACTCGGAAGCAGCAGTAATGCCGGCCAGTTTTCGGGCGCGAATAAGCTCGCGAATCCCAGGAACATTCCAGTCGTACAGATCGGGCCAGTATACCATGGGCAGTCCGGGCATGCTCAGAATAAAAGCGTATGCGCGGGACTTAAAATCGGGTGCACATTCCCAGGCGCGCTGGCCAAAATGATTCGCCTGGCATTCTGGCGATGCCCCCGTGTCGTGGTTGTCCACAAACGTTACCACGGAGGAACGTTCGATGGGTGCGACCGAAGTGTTGATACCGCGCGAAAGATTAGAAGCCACACCCGTATTGATGGCGCGCTTAAGACAAATGTCAAAGACGGCAGAACCGCTCTCGCGCATCCAGCCGAGAATGCGAAGCTTTTCATTGCTTCCGTATCGCTCTGCCATGGGATCGTCACCGTGGGCGCGGTCCTGCCAGTATTCGCCAACAGAAAAATATTCGGTTAATTCTGTGCCTAAAATAAGGGAACGCACTTCCTGCGGATCATAACCCCAAACAAAATCCCAGCGCCAGCCGTCTACGCCCACATCTTTCTGCAGTTCTAAAAGAGCCTGCTGTATGCGCGTAAATACGGTTGGGTTGGTAAGATTGAGATCAGCACTGCCATCCATAAATCGCCCGCCGGAGTCGTCTCCTGCGGCGCGCCATGCTTCGCCGGGGTAGGGCCAGATATCTTTTTCCATGCGCGTGCGGTCACGGTGGTTAATGACAATATCTATAATCACTTTTACCCCGTGGCGGTGCATTTCTGAAACGAGAAATTTTAATTCGTCTTTTGAGCCATAGCGGGAGTTCAGATCAAAGTCGTGCCAGTAGTATCCCTCGCCGCCGCCATGTTTGCCGTGGCCATACCATTCGGAATCGTCGCGCCAGGGCGGAGGAAGATAAATCATGGTGAAACCGTCAGCGGCTATTTTGGGTGCGAGTCGCGTGAGTTCCGTATACCAGCTATGGGATTCTTTGTCGAATGTGCCGGTTCCCTGCGTTTTGGTCAGGTTCCAGTGAAATCCCTGCAAGAGGATATCGTTCCCGCTGCCAGTTGTGCGCATGTTTACTCCGTAAGTGAAATACTGTGTTCAAGTTCGTTCAGATGCAGCACTACTTCTTCGGAGAGGTCGCCCAGAATAACCTGCTTTTTGCGAGCTTCGTCCATCTCGCCGTTCTCCTTGTGGGCCATAATCTCCTGCACAATGCGGTGGAGCCGGGCATGTGGATCTTCCATTTCTTTAAACCCTGGCAGCGTGGCGTATTTCTGGCCATCTTCGCTGTAATACCATTTTCCGAGAGGACACTCGAAGTGCGAAACAGCTTCTTCTTTGCGCATAACAGATCGACCATTGAGATAGTCGCGCACCTTGGAGTTCCACAGGAGGTGATTAAAGCGGATGGCAGAAAAATTGACTCCACTGGTATGTGCTGTGGATGACAAATCCACCTTAAAATAATTAATGGTATCGGAGAGAATTTTAGCCTCTGCCGAAAGCTCTTCTGCTGTTGCGGTTAGTTCTTCGGAAGAAGAAGCATTCGTCTGTGCCACCTGGTCTAACTGCATAACGGCATTGTTCATTTCCATGGCAGCAGAAGTCTGCTGCTCGCTCGACGTAGTTATTTCGCTCACGAGTTCCGCAGTTTTGTGAATGATTGGAGCGAGTTCAACGAGTTTTTTGCGCGCTTCGTTAACAACACTAAGGGATTCTTCCGCAAAGGCAATAATTTTATCCGCCGCATTTGAGCTGTTGGTAGCCAAATTTTTGATCTCGCCAGCAACGACAGAAAATCCCTTGCCGGCCTCTCCCGCGCGGGCTGCCTCTATGGCCGCATTCAGCGCAAGAATATTAGTTTTATGAGAAATATCTTTTATAACCTTAATTTTTAGAGTTATTTCCTCCATAGTAGCAATGGCATGTTCTATGACTTTGCTATCGACGTCTGTTTCTTGCGATGCCTGTAAGGCAATTTCTCGCGTTCGCTTGGCATTTTCCATATTGGAGTGTATGGTCGCTGACATTTCCTCTATGGAGGCAGCGGTTTCTTCTATGGAGGCAGCCTGTTCGGCAGCGGCAGAGGAGAGGCTTTGCGACAACTGGCTCACCTGGTTGCTCTCGGTGGCAACGGTGTTGGCCACATTGCGGATGATGGACATTACGTCTGTAAAACGGTCGCGCACGCTGTTCACGGAGCGCAGCAGGCGGCTTAAAGAATCCCCAACATGGTCTTCCAGTTTAGAAGTTAAATCTCCATCGGCAATGGCTCGCGCAAACAACTGGGCCTCGGTGAGCCTGTTGTCGATGGAGGAAAGCAGTTCCGTTTTAACGCGCAACAGTGATTTCATGCGCGCAACAAAGGAGAGAGTGGATATTACAAGGACGATAAGAGAAACGCTACCCAGAGAGAATGCCACAAAAGCGAGAGCGGTTTTACCGGCGGTTAGACTCCAGACGGCTCCAGCAAACGAAATAACCAGAAGGAGGAGGGAAATCCAGTGGAGAACCATCCATAGATTTTGTTTTTCTTGTTTCATTTTTAACTCTGGTAATGCAACTTCTACTATAGGCGCACTGTTTTGATACCGTCAATCAAGAGTCAATATAAATTCCGATTCTTTTTCAGAGGTTCCTTAGCTAACTATGTTTATCTGTGTGGACTTTGAAAGAATTTGACGGGACAAGCAACAGTGAAACGACTGTTCCATGTCGCCCGAAAAAGAATATTCAGATATGCTCGAGATTGAACGGGCCGTGCAGTCCGGAAAAACTATTTCTTTAAAATCTTTCGTGCTCACAGATTACGGTGAAAAAATCCTGGAAAGCATTTGCCGCCAGATTCTCCAGAAGCACAACCGCGAAGACCTTCTCGACATCGTGTACCCCGCCTCTAAAGAGCTGGCCATTAATGCAACCAAGGCCAATTACAAGCGATTGATTTTTACAGAGCTTGGCCTGGATCCCGAAAACGACGAAGAGTACCGCAAGGGTATGGCTCTTTTTAAGGAAAAGCTCAACGAAAAAATTTTGCGCGAAAATCTCCCGCGCTTTCGGGAGCTTAATCTTCCTGTCGTGATTACTTTTTATTACAGTGCAAATGTTCTCAATATTAAAGTAAAGAACATGTTCCCCATGCTGGCTGTCGAGGAAAGCCGCGTCCGCGAAAAGTTTTCGTATGCACAGTCATTTTCGTCTCTGCTCGAATTCTATCTCGCCCATGGCGACGAGAGCGAAGGCGCCGGGCTGGGTATTACCATGGTTGGAATATTGCTGGACGAGACCGGTATAGATCGCCATTCGTTTACGCTGCACGTAAAGCCGGGCTATTCAGAGACGGCTGCCAAGCTGGAGATTCCCTTGTCGTCTGCCTATGTTCCCAAGCGCGTTCGTTTTGAGCGGGAATTAGCGGCGAGTGGTTTATCCCGCGAAGAATTTCGCGAACAATTCCATTGATTCCGTGCCGGGCTTTGCTTTGAGGCCGCCTATCTGTTCTACGGCTCGAATCAATTCGGCTCTGCAACTGTGTCAGCTACGCGGCGGTGGAAGAGGTGAGAAGGTAAACTCAATGTTTAGCATTCGACCAAATAGTATATTTTTACTTGAGCCGGAGCAAGCCAATCGTATATTGAACGGGGGGTTAGGTCAGACTTACAGTGGGTAAAATTATTGTTAGAGGGGCTGCCGATCTATTGTTCGTTTATTAAACGTCAGCTGCAGTAGCCCAAATGAG
>DYKF01000404.1 GCA_020722745.1 Caldithrix sp. | reverse complement strand
AACCGTTCGGCGGCTGAGTCACCATAACATACTTTAAAGGATTAGATTGTGAAAAATAAATCTTTGCCTTCCCGAATACTTCGCTTTTTTTCATGGGTTCTTATCTTCATTCTAATTTTCGCTATCGTAGGTGTGGCATATCAAACCATATCTACGAATTCAGACAAGGCAAATTTTCCTCCACCTGGAAATCTTGTTGATGTTGGCGGTTATAAACTCCATATTTATTGTATCGGCGAAGGTAGTCCAACAGTCATTTTAGATTCCGCCGCAGATATGATGTCGTCAGATTGGGCATGGATACAACCAGAAATCGCAAAACACACACAAGTATGTTCTTATGACAGAGCAGGCATGGGATGGAGTGACCCGAGTCCAAAATCACGGGATGCGAAACAAGTTGTCCTCGAATTGCATTCGTTACTTACAAATGCGGGGATTTCGGGACCTTATGTTTTAGTGGGACATTCTGTATCGGGATTGTATGTTCGCTTATATGCCTCACAATATCCAGATGAAGTGGTCGGACTGGTATTGGTCGATCCTGGTCATCCCGATATGGATCAGGAAATTCCAGAGTTACAAGCGCAAAATGCGAACGACGCAAGTCTTGTTAAAACAATGCAAACTCTTTCTTATTTCGGGCTTCCACGCTTGCTTGGGGTTGGAAAAAATAACGCAAATGGGCTTCCTGCTCAACAAGCCGCAGAAGTAAATGCCTTCGTTTCAAGACCCCAACATTGGGCTACTCTCAGTGCTTTAATCGAATCCACATCTGTCACTTACGATGAAGTACGGGGAACAGGCGCATTGGGAGACATGCCTCTTGTAGTAATTAGCGCAAACACCGCGTGGTTTACTAAAGGAGACCCAGCAGACAAGGCGAGAACTATTTTGAATACCCTACATGATGAAATTGCCCAATTGTCGACAAATAACCTCCATGTGATTGTGGATGGTGCGACCCATGGTTCTCTTGTTTTGAATCAAGACGACGCACATCAGGTTGTTATAGCAATTGAAGCAGTATTGTCAGCAATAGAAACAGGGCAACCGTTGACAAAATAAACGAGCAATTCAAGAAAACGCCGCCGAACACCGCGTGCACCTGACGTGTGGGAGTCTGCGCGATTTAGGAGCATTTTTCTGGCTTC
>DYKF01000128.1 GCA_020722745.1 Caldithrix sp. | reverse complement strand
ATGAGACATAATTTGGAGTTTTGTTAGGTATTAGGCATTAAATATGAGACATAATGCAAAAATGAGGGTGCCGCATTTAAGGCACGGGAATCTTTACATCTTTCCTATGAATTCTATAGGGCGTCCTGAACCTCTCGATATCAATCGAGACAAACTCGCTTTCAGCGGAAAACTTCATCCATTACTCAATTAAAACTGTGACAGAGCAGGCAGCTCAGGAAACCAGGAAGGGTAACCCCTTACAGAATAAATAAAAATTGAAAAAAAATTGCGCAACAATCACAACTTTTGAAAAATCAGGCACATTATAACAGTATTATGACAAAGAAACTGTACATTTTGATTTTAACCAGTGTCCTCCTCGCGATGGGCTGCAGCAACGGGGAAGACCGAGAAGCCAGACAGGCATCTGCAGAACAGGAAGGCTACCACATGCCATCGGATGACAGTACTCCTCCGGAGATTGTCTCAATTGCTGTGTATCCAGAGCAGAGTAGTCTCAGCTTCGAGATGGAAGCCAGCGAACCCGTAACGGTAAGCGTTGACTATGGTCTCACGCGCGATCTCGAAGACTCATACGAGCACGCTGCGTTATCGGCAAACCAGTCTTTTGCACTCAGCGGGCTCTATGCTCAAACGCGCTACTACGCCCGAATTCGCCTGGAAGATGCCAGCGGCAATGCCACCCTGAGCAGTCTGTTCAGCTTTACGACGGCTTCTCTGGCTGCCGGCTCAACAGATGCAGAGCCTCCGCTTCCACCCGCCAATCTGCGTTTGCCACTCGTAAACCCCGAGGTTCCCTTCATGACAAGCGCGAACTCCGGTACTGCCCTGCTGCAATGGGACGCTTCACCCTCCGACGATGTAGCCGCGTACCATGTTTTTCGTTCGCGCAAACCAGGCGTGACAACGGATAGCGAGCGGATTGCCGTTCTAGGCTCCGGCGTACATGTATTTGAGGATAGTCTTACAGAAAACGATCTCTATTTCTATACGGTGGTCTCTGTAGATGCAGCCGGGAATCTCTCTGCCGTGGCGGCAGAGGTTGCCTGCGCAAAATATCCCTCTGGCAATGTGTTTGGGTTAGTGCGCAGGGAAAGCCAGACACAAAAATATCCAGTTACTTCGGATCCTTGGTATCAGCCCCCGCAGCATTTTCTGGAGTTTGATCTGCCCGATTCAGAGAATTCCGGCATTCCCTTATCGGTAAAGCTCGCTGAAAATTTTACTGCCGCTGAATTTTTCTGGAGCAGCCGCGCCCATGCCTGGGCCTACAGTGGCACGGACGATAATCCCGTAGTCGAGGATTCGGACTGGGGTTTTGGATTTATACATCCACGCACAGTGGAGCATCTCCAGAATATTCGCATCGCGTACGGTTCGCCTCTGAGCATTAACAGCAGCTTTAGAACAATAGAACGAAATGCTCAGATAGGGGGGGCAACCTACAGCAGGCACACCCACGGCGATGCCGTTGATATTCACAATCCTGGGGCCGGTACTTCTAACCAAAAGAAGTATTGGGATATTATTGTCGGCTTTGCCACTTCGTTTTACGAACCGGATGGAGTATATTGCACTTCTTCCTATGGTTGTTCGGGAGAGGGCGCGAGTTATATAGAAGCGTATGAAGTAGCAGATACGTGGATACACGCAGACTGGCGTTACGAGAGAAAGTAAACAGGAGAGACAAAAAGCCCCCGGAATATTCCGGGGGCTGTAATTGGGCGCAATGCTTAAGCGGACAAATTATTTTTTGCCGAGAAACTTCATCATTCCGCGCAGTTTGGCACCAACCGTCTCAATCTGGTGAGCGGCTTCCTGCTTGCGGAGTCTTTCAAAATTAGGATATCCATTTTTGGTTTCTTCAATCCAGTCTTTGGCAAATTTGGCGCCCTTGTCTTTTTGGATGTCGTGGAGCACTTCTTTCATTTTTTGCTTCACATGGCCATCGATTACGCGCGGACCAGAAGTGAGGTCTCCCCATTCAGCCGTGTCAGAAATAGAGTGGCGCATTTTTGCCATGCCGCCTTCGTAAATGAGATCCACAATGAGCTTTGTTTCGTGGAGAGTTTCAAAGTAGGCAATTTCTGGCTCGTAACCGGCTTCCACAAGAGTTTCAAAACCTGCCTGGATAAGGTGAGCAACGCCACCGCAAAGAACGGCCTGTTCTCCAAAAAGGTCTGTCTCTGTTTCTTCTCGGAAAGATGTTTCCAGAATGCCTGCTCTGCCCGCGCCAACGCCCGCTGCATGGGCAAGGGCTCTGGCATGGGCTGTACCCGTGGCGTCCTGGTGAATTGCTATCAGGGAAGGAACTCCGCCGCCTTCTGTATACACTCTACGGACGAGATGGCCGGGGCCCTTAGGAGCTACCATATACACGTCTACATCGGCTTTGGGAGTAATTTGATCGTAATGAATGTTGAAGCCGTGAGAAAACACAATTGCGTTTCCTTTTTCCAGGTTTGGCTCAATATCGGTTTTGTAAATGCCAGGCTGTTTTGTGTCGGGCGCCAAAATCTGAATGATGGTTGCTTTTTTAGCAGCCTCCGCTGTGGAGAATACCTCAAAGCCGTCTGCTTTTGCCGTGGCTACAAAGGAAGAATCCGGACGAAGCCCTATAATTACATGGAGCCCGGAATCGCGCATGTTTTGGGCTTGGGCAGCACCCTGGGAGCCATATCCGATTACGGCAATGGTTTCGTTTTTTAGGACATTTAAATCGCAGTCCTGATCGTAGTACATTTTAGCCATGTTACCCTCTGGTTTTAATATTTGTGGGACGCTGTTTTTCAGCAAAATAAGCTCTGACACGATTGGTCAAAGGTTATTCCAGACAACTCTTAAAGCAGAGGACAGGGCGTCAATTCAATAGAGGAGCGGATCTTCGTTAGTACTCGTTCCGGGATCCGTGCGCGGATCAAAAAATCGCGGTTCTGTACCTTCGTAAAAAACCTGATCTTGAACAATTTCAGGGCAGGACGTACTGCTTCGCGGAACGCCTCCGGAATCCGCACAAAATGATTCGCGCACTGTTTTTTCCAGAGGCCAGTTTTCCAGAAACGGCATGGGCGGAGACGAAGATCGCGTGGCAGATATATAGTTGATCCAGGCAGGTGCACAAATGCTTCCCCCAGAGCGGCCCGATCCGAGAGTAATATTGTCGTCCGTTCCAACCCACAGAACAGAAGCCTCGTCGGAGGTAATCCCGGCAAACCATGCGTCAGTATAATCCGAGGTGGTGCCTGTTTTGCCGGCCATGTCAAAATTTAATTTTTCGTTCTGGCTGCGAAGTCGCTCCACAAAGCCAGCCGTTCCGTTTTTTTCAAAAACGCCCTGTAGCATGGAAATTATGATATACGATGCCACAGGATCAAGAATTTCTTTTTCTGTAATGTTTCTGTCGTCTTCCCAGAGAATTTTTCCGCGCGAATCTGTGACGCGCAGCAGTGTGCGCGGCTCAACGAGTTTTCCGTGGTTGGCCAGGATGGCATACATTTTCGCTACTTCCATGGGTGTAAACGACGGCGTGCCCAATGCAATACCCAATTCGCGCGGCACTCTTTTTTGAAGCTGGTCAGCTGGAATATCGAGTAGTTCACCAATCAGATTTCTCAACTGATCCACCCCTGTTTTAGAAAGAGATCGCACCGCTGTCGTGTTGCGGGAACGCTTGAGCGCCTCGCGGACGGTGATTTCTCCTAAAAATTTGTGATCATAGTTTTTATATTCGTGCTTGCCTATAACAAGTTTTTCATCTTTGATGAGTGTGGCTGGCGTGATCTCTTTGCGGGCAATGCCAAGATAATAGACAAAGGGCTTCATGAGAGAGCCAATCTGGCGGTTTGCCTTTGTGGACCGGTTGAACATGTTTTTCTGGGAAAACTCGGCCCCGCCAATCATCGTGAGAATATATCCTGTGGCAGGCTCTATGGAAATAAACGCGCCGTTCGTTTTTTCTATGGCGGCTTCGTACTCTGCTGCCTTGTCTGTCTTCTTTTTTTTGCGAAGAGAAGAGGCGGCTTCTGCATACCATTTTTTCTGGGAATCTATGGCAGCTTTTAGCTGAATATTTGCCTGCAACTGCTTTTCGTAATCGAGCGTAGTGTATACCTGAAGCCCGCCCTTGCGGATGGTATCCATGGAAAATTTTTCGAGGAGTTTAAGGCGGATATGTTCCATGAAGTATGGGGCAAGGTTAATGCGGTAAGCGGAATCCTGGAACTCGCCAATGGAGGAAGTCATTTTGTTCTCTTTTTCGCGAACTTTCCAGGCATTGCGGAAAGAACTAATAATGCGGGTTTTGTCTTTTTCTGTAATCTGTCCAGAGTCAACCAGCGTGCCAAGCACAACCGATTGCCGGTTTAGCGCAACCTTGAGATCTTTTAAAGGAGAAAAGTTATTGGGATTGGGGAGCAGCCCGATAATCATGGCTGATTCGCCGCGCGTTAAATTGCGGGCACTTTTTCCAAAGTAGGCCTGCGAAGCCGATTCAATACCGAAATTGCCATGCCCCATGTATACCAGGTTCAGGTACATTTCCAGAATTTCGTCTTTGGTGTAGCGTTTCTCTATTTCACGGGCGCAAAAAAATTCAAACACTTTGCGGTCCAGCGATTTGTCCTGCGCTGTAAAGAGCACCTTGGCCAGCTGCTGGGTTATTGTGGAACCGCCCTGGGCAAATCGAAAACTTGCAAGGTTGATGAGCATGGCGCGGGCAATGGCTTTATAATTGATACCACTGTGTTTGTAAAAATCGCGGTCCTCGGAGGCAATCAGGGTTTGAGGCACATTCTTCGGGAGATCCGAAAGTAGAACCAGCTCGCGGCGCTCATGAAAATATTCTCCAATGAGTACTCCGTTGCGGTCGTATACGCGGGTGGGAATGGAAACAGTGCCTGGTTCTATCTGTCCGGCGAGTTCCTCTACGGGTGCGGGTGAGCGCAAATCGTCGAGCTGCTTTTTGTAACCAGCAAGCTCGTCCAGAATTTTTGATTTATTTAAAAACCAGTCGCCATAGATAAACGCAAAACGAACTCCGATTAAAATGGCTGCAATAAGCAAAAGAAATCCAAAGACGCGAAGGGTCAGGGAGCTGCCATCCTTAGCCATGAGAACCCCCCGCGCAGGGAGTATCAGCCGTTAATGGAAACAATCTGAACGTGCTGGTATTTTTGACGATGCCCCCAGCGGCGCTGGCTTCGTTTTTTGCGGCGGTAAATAAAACCGTTGATTTTGGGTGCTTTGACTTCGGAAACAATTTTAGCCTTAACAACAGCATTTGGTACATAG
Source organism: Caldithrix sp. (assembly GCA_020722745.1). Classification (GTDB taxonomy): domain Bacteria; phylum Spirochaetota; class Leptospiria; order Turneriellales; family Turneriellaceae; genus DYKF01. The sequence continues at coordinate 2,113 of DYKF01000128.1, read as the reverse complement.
GGTGTGCCCACTTTTATATCGGCACCATTCTGAATCAGCAGAACTTTGTCAATGCTGATTTCGCTGCCGGGCTCTTGTCCGGTAAGATCAATGTAAACAGTCTGGTCCGGAGAAACTCTGTATTGCTTTCCTTTAATTTCTACGATTGCATGCATGGAGCCAAATCCTGTCCTGCCGACAGGCTGTCAATCTTTTGCAGGCAGTCTTTTCAAAGTCCGTACAGGCGGCGCGTAAGCTCCAGCTCTGACATCGGAATTCCGGAAAAAGACGAAAGCTCTTTGATAGTAAAATTGTGTGCCAAAAGTTTGCGTAGGGCCTTAGGGCGCTCGGATTGATCCGACAAAAGCTGCATCAAAGCTCCAAGCTCTACTGGATCCAGTTTGGCAATGGCGGGTTGTTCTTCTTCTGCAAACCAGGGAGCATTGTCAAACAGTTCATCGGCGGCCTTTTCAAGTGCGGTGGCAGGCGAAGGAGGTGGCGCAGTTTTCCCCATGCTCTGGTTTAATGCTTCGAGAAAGGAGGAGGGAGTGTGGGAGGAGCTTTCCGCCGGCATAGGAGAGCGAATTGCCGGAGTGGCTACCTCTCGATTGAGTTCTTCCGTGCGGTGAGTAGAATGGGGCACAGGGTTAGATCCCGAAATAACGGGCAGCACGGCGCGGCCTATTCCAGCGAGCATGCGCGATATAAATCCTTCCCCGGATTCCTGAGATGTCGCGTTGGCCCTGACAGGTTTTGTCTCGGGTTTTTCTGTAATTTCTGTTGCCAGTGTTTCTTCTGCCTGCTCTAATTTTCGAGCCATATTCACGGCGGAAACATCGAGATCGTTCAGTACGGATTCTGCAATCTGAGCAGAAAGACTTTCCTTCTCTGTGAGTTCATCCGCGACGGAAGCTGCAGGCGCAGCGGACTTTGACGAGGGCCTGCTTTTAACTGTTGCACTCTGGGGGCTTTTAGCAGAGGGTTTTGCAGGTTGTGGTGCTTTAGCGGCTTTTACGGATTCTATGGGTCTGGTTGCCGGTTTAGATTGTGCAGCAGTTTTTTCGCTGATCTCTGCCATCTGTTGGTTTTTTGCGGAGACAGCGGTGATGGCTGCGAGGGCATCGAGAATGCGTTTGTCTTTTTCTAGGGAGCGTTCAATAAATTCGGAAAGGTCGGAAAGCTGTTTTCCTTTCTTGGATTGCCGCAGGCTATCTGCTACCTCTTCAAATCGGCGCGTAAACTCTTCATGTCTTTCTGTAAGTTTTTTAAATCGCGTGATCCTGTTTTCAAGGAGGGCTGCATAGCTCTCCATTTCGCGGTAGAATTCCTGCATGTCGCGCAACAGTTGCGCGCGGTAGTGTTCTTTAAATCGGGTGTCTAACTGGTGCGTAAGCCTTGCCGACAGCAGAACGTATAGAAATGCCAGCATCATGATAAACAGCAGCACGATGAGGAACGCGTTCATTGCCGGATGATTATGTCTCATCTGGTGAGCGGTCAACTATTTTGCGGGTCGCTTCTTTTTAATTATTTTGACAAGATAGAACGACAAATAAATTAACCCGGTAGATCGCGTATATTTTACATTTGATGATTTTTTAAACTGGGAGCAAAGGTTTTCTTTGAAGCGTTCGGTTACAAGGTTGAGACAGAATTTGAATTATTCAAGCTCCCCAAAAAAGTAGATGTCATTGTGATTGAATCGGAAGGCAAGTCTCTGCCAAAAGATTTTGTCCTCTTTACGTGGTTTACCAGCTATAATTTAATCAGCTATAAATCCCCTGCTGATCGCGTGCGAGAAAAAGACTTTCGCGATGCGCTGATTTATCTTAACGGTTATATTAACTTAAGTAAGCTCTGAAAAAGTCCCTCCGTGGACTTTTTCAGAGCTTACTAAGATTATTTAACGGGGGAACCTAACCTCTGGTGGTTCAAGGGCGGTGCCCTTGAAGATTCCCTTTGAAGTGGGAACGGCTCCCGCCGTTCCTTTGTCTCCCGGTGGGTTCAAGGGCTATTAGTTTACCCTGAGCGAAGCCGAAGTGACCTTGGCGCCCTCCGGAGAAGGGCGTTGATCTTGCCAGTTTACCTCGAGTGTTCTGGCACTGCGGTGCCAGAATGTATCGAGAGAGTTTAC
>DYKF01000403.1 GCA_020722745.1 Caldithrix sp. | reverse complement strand
TCCTTCAAATATATTTCACCCACGGCCCAGATATCATCCTCCTCAATAATCCACACATCTCTCAGTTGCGAGGCATTTCCATCGCCCAACACATGAACCTGCCATGAGAAATTATGGCTCGTAGTGTCCGGCGGTGCCGGAGCCGGCGGCTTGGTGGGGGCTTCCTTGGTATTGCAGTGCAATACCAAAACCGATGCGATAAGGAGACTGACAAAACTGCACATCTGGGATTTCGTCATATTGATGCCTATATGCAGGTTTTCTTTTGTTAACGGAAATGTAGCGTGATTGGCTGCTTAAAAATAAAAAAGCCTGAACACACCTCACTCCAATCTTATTTTTCTTTTGGAGTCAGGAGTTATTCAGGCTATGTTGTCAGAAAAATCTCGCGAAGGTCATCTCGTCTTAGCCCACATAGGAATAGAAGAGAATAGCTTCGACTCCCTCTTGTTTTTCCAAAGCAGGATACAGCAAAAAAGCAAAAATGTCAAGTTCTTTTTTGCGTTTTAGCGGAAAATTTCAAGCTTAAATCTGACAAGGGGCTGGCTGACATCGGTGTGCCGCGCTTGCCGATTTTGCTTCTATAAGGACTTTCGAGGCTGTAAAAGGGAGCGACAAAGCAGCCGCTCCCACTTTTATATGTCCTTGGTGAAAAAGCTTGTTTATGGCAGCAACGTCATCTTCTGCGTCTTTACAAACTCACCCGCTTGCATGCGGCAGAGGTAAATGCCGGCGCTGACTTTCTCGCCGAGGGAATTTCTTCCATTCCAAAGGACGGAATGATTGCCGGCAGGCGTTTCAGCATCCTTAAGCGTGACGACCCTTTGACCAAGAACATTATAAATCTCGATTCGCACATGACCTGTTTCTGGTAAGGCGTAGGCAATGTTGGTCTGGGGACTTAAAGGATTGGGGTATATCGCAAATTCGGCTACTGGCTCAGGAGCATTTTCCTGGCTTTGCGGTTGTTGTTCGGACAAGTATCCCCCCGGTGAACCCCACCTTTCATTTGTTCGGGTGATTTTGTAACTTTCTCCACAAATTTATGCAGGACTACCATGGTAAAATCATCCCTCACGCCACGCGCCGAACAGATGTACCCGCTGATCGAAAGGTATCTTGCAAGCGAGCCAACTCAGAAACAGTTCTGTCAGCAGGAAGGATTTTCGAGG
>DYKF01000127.1 GCA_020722745.1 Caldithrix sp. | reverse complement strand
TAGGTAAGCTCTGAAAAAGGTTCAGAGCTTACTGCCGGTCCATGGATGGACCGGCATTTTGCGAAGAAAACGCACGTTTTCGCAGCAAAATGGAGCAAAACAGCAGGCTTTGCCTGGGTTTTGCGGTCTGAAAAAGTCCACGGAGGGACTTTTTCAGAGGATACATAGGAATATTATGTCCCATAGGGAGCTCTCTGCGTGCTTAGAGGAGGATGACGCGGTGTTTTGTATTTGTCTCTCACGTAAAATAGAGCGTTCCCCCTGTGGTAGGCAGACTTTTTGCCTTTGGCGATTTTGCCCTGTTTCGTTTACCCTGTCACGCAGTGGACGAAGTTGTGGTCCGCAATGCGGACGTATCGAGAGACTCAGGACAGGCGGGTAGGGCATACCTAAAACACCGTTGACGGCTTATCATTCAAAACCTGAATAACCATGAACCGTGGTGCTCTTGCAGAAATGAGTAAAAGTGCAAAAGACACGGGGGACTTTTCTAAAAGTTATAAAAAATCAGGAGATATGGAATGTTTACACCGTACTTTAAAAAAGAATTTACTCTCATCATGATCAAACCAGACGGCGTTGTCGACGGACACACGGGAGCCATTCTGGAAAGAATAGAGAAAGAAGGCTTCCAGATCCGCGCCCTTAAGCGCTTGGTTTTAAGCGAATCACAGGCGGGTGCTTTTTATTATGTTCACCGCGAGCGCCCATTTTACGGAGAACTCGTCAAATTTATGGCTTCTGGTCCCATCGTCGCGGCGGTTCTCGAAAGAGACAATGCAGTCGCTCACTGGAGAAAAGTGATCGGAGCGACGGATCCGGCAGAGGCAGAAGAAGGAACCATCCGCAAACTGTATGCGCGCTCTAAGGGAGAAAATGCCGTTCACGGTTCTGACTCTGTAGAAAACGCCCGTCTGGAAGCCGGCTTCTTTTTTGCCGGTCTCGATCTTCTATCCTGATGCAACTCGCGGAGATACAGGAGGAATTTCGGGTGCGCCAGTCTTCGTTTGAAGCAGCCTACCCGGATCTGCTCGCTTCGTCTTCGCTTTACCGCACCCCTCCCGGATTTCGGGATGCCATTCTGTATGCCTTGCACGCAGGTGGTAAGCGGGTGCGTCCTGTCCTGCTATTAGAAACAGCTTCTCTCTGCGGAATAGACCAGCGCAAAGCCATGTACATGGCTCTGGGGCTGGAGCTGCTGCATACGTATTCTCTGGTTCACGACGATCTCCCTGCGATGGATAACGACGATTTGCGGCGTGGAAAACCCACAACCCATAAAGTCTATGGAGATGATATTGGCATTTTAGCCGGAGATGCTTTGCAGACTCTCGCTTTTGAAATGTTTGCCCGCGCCGGGGTACATTCCAATACTCTTCTTTTTTTTGCTGAGTCTGCGGGGCCGTGTGGCATGGTCGGTGGTCAATATCTCGACATGAAGGGCGGCGCAATGCTGCGCGATATACAGGATCGCAAAACCGGCAAACTGATAGAAAGTTCTCTTGCTCTCGCGTATATTGAAATCGATTCCCCCAAGAAAGATAGAGTTGCCCGCTGGGGAAGGCTCCTTGGACTTTTGTTCCAGATTACGGACGACATTCTGGATGCATCCGGGACAGCCGAAGAATTGGGTAAAACTCCCGGAAAAGACGCCCGCGACCAAAAGGCAACCTGGGTAACGCAGTGGGGCGCGGCTAAAACGCGGCGCAAAGCTGAATCCATTGTTCGGCGCCTTTCCAAGGCGGCAGTCTCCATTTTTTCGGGTTCTGCTTTTCTGCAATCACTCCCAGCTTTTATTTATTACCGCAGGCAATGAATCTTCTTGAACGCGTTCTTGACGATGGCCTTGCTCCCGATGAATTTACGGCCAGGGGGCTGATATTATCCGGCAAAGTGCTCCTGGATGATCAGCCCGTATCGCGTCCGGGGGCCATCGTAAAACCAGGGAATTCTGTTCGCGTGCGAGGTGAGTCGCGATATGTCTCCCGCAGTGCCGAAAAACTTTTGGGTGCATTAGAGGACTTTTCTGTTTCAGTGGATGGATTGCTCGCCTTGGACGTTGGTTCTTCTACGGGTGGCTTTACACAGGTGCTGCTGGAAAAAGGAGCCCGCAGAGTGATTGCCCTGGATGTGGGCACTAACCAGCTCGACTACGGTCTGCGAAAGGATTTGCGCGTTACTGTTCTGGAAAAAACTCATATCTGTTCTGTGAGTCCGGAACACCTTCCGTTTGTTCCCGATTTTTTTACTGCCGATGTTTCCTTTATTTCCCTGCGGAAAGTTCTTCCATGTATAAGAAATATTGTTTCAAAAGAAGCTAAAGGAATTATTCTTTTTAAGCCTCAGTTTGAAATCGAAAAAGAGAGAAGCCACCTGCTGGAGAAGGGTGTTCTCCACGATGAAAATCTTCGTTTGGATATTCTAGCTTCTTTTTTAGATTTTCTTTCTGCGGAGGGGATTGTTTTGCATGGCCATGCTCCAGCCCGCATTGCCGGCAGCACGGGTAACCAGGAAGAGGTTGTTTTGATTCAATTTTAAGGAACATTTTGTTTTACCTGTGTTTTCAAAAATACTGGATCCTGCAATGGTTAGCCAAAAAAGGGAGCAGGCGAGAATACTTTCCTTTTTCTTCCCATGCGACAAAATTGATTTCGTGGCGGGCCCGCGTGATGCCTACATAAAAAAGACGAATCTCTTCGTCAGTATATCCGTGAGGGTGGGGCATGTACGAAGGTGCAATTCCAAACAGCGTGACTGTATCGTACTCTAATCCTTTGGAGGAATGCATGGTCCCCGTGTTTTCTGGAAAGCTCCCGGCAATTCTGTCTACGAGATAATTTGTGCGTGCGAGAATTTGTCCTGGTTGTTTGCAGATTTCCCTGAAAATCTGCGCATGTTCTGCAGGTGAACGTTCTCTCATTGCAAGGAACAGTCTGCAAGGTTTTGCCGCAGCATGGTGTGCCTTGAGATTTTTGGGTACAAATTCTGAAGAGAGGCGAATGGCTCTGTTGCCGAGCGTAACAATTCTCTGCTGCGACCGAAAGTTACGCGTTAGAAAAAGGCGCTTTGATTCAGGGAATATTTTCGGAAAGTTGCGCGAAAGCGAAACATTGGCTCCGCGAAATGCATAGATGCTCTGCCAGTCATCTCCTACGACAAAAAGTTTTTGCGCTTGGAGAGATTGAATAAAGGCAAGCTGATCGGGAGAGGTATCCTGGAATTCATCGACAAACAGCACCCGAAACTTTCTCTCTCCCGCTTTTTCTTTTGTCGCAATGGATATCATGTCATCGAATTCAATGAGTCGGTTGTTTTTTTTGTGCTGTTTGTATTCATTCTGAAATGTTTCATTTTCCTTTTTATTAAGAATGTTTCCGTTTACCAGCAAATCGATAGGAATATGCGAGTACCATGGAAACAATGTCCGGATCATATCTTTTTTTATTTGTTCTCCATTAGCCAGTACGCTGAATCCAGAGGCCGTACCGCCAATGAGCTTGAGCGCGAGGGCATGCATGGTTCCCGTGAAGGCCGACGTAATTCCTTTTTTGTGCTGTCTTTCCTCCATTTCTTTGCCGGCTTTTCGAGTAAAGGTGATCAGCGCCATTTCGTCTGGATGGTAGCCGGCTTGGGCCGCCATTTGCAGGGCTTCGAGCATGGTTGTCGTTTTTCCCGAACCCGCTCCCGCCACGATTTGAAGCGCTCTGGTCGATGATTTCCAAAGTGTCTGTGCTGCTTTTTCCTGTTCCTGTGTCATATATATATAATGTGTTTAAAATTGCAAAAGTTTCGCAAGGGATGTATTTTTTTTTTTTTCAATTTGACGGCTCTGCTGGCTTTTCCATAAAAAGGAATGATAGAACAGTTCGATTCTTTTTTTACCAGCCGCGATGGTCTTGTCGAGGTAGAGCCCGGCATTTATTCCGTGATCCCCTCAAATCTTCGGAAGGCCCATTACGATTCCATTGCCTGGGGTTACGACAAGCTGGTTTCCAATCCGCTGTATAATTCTTTTATCTGGAAAACCCCTGTCGCTCGTTACGGTGAGTTTGCCCGCGAGGTTCTCGTCAATTCCCGCAATGTTCTCGATATAGGTTGTGGTTCCCTCTCATTTACGGCCTCTGCTTTTTCTCAAAATAAGGTGCCGACCGTATTAATCGATCGCTCCCTTGCTATGCTGCGCCTAGCCAAAAAAAATCTTGTCGCGGTTGCCGGCAGTATTCCCGACCACATTCTTTTACTGCAGGCAGATTTATTCCATCTCCCTTTTAAACCTAAATCATTTGATACAGTTGTCAGTTTTGGCATGTACCATTTGTTTGCACCGGAAGTTCATTTTCTTTCTGCCGTTGCTTCTCAGTGGAGTGGCGCGGGCAGGCTGGCCATCAATTCTCTGGTGCGCCATTCTTTTCCCGGCAATTTTGCCTTAACCATGATGTCTCATCGCGGCATTGTTTCCAAGCCCCGCACGGCTGCTGTTTTTCGTTCTGAGGTGACTACTTCTGTTTCTGCCGACTGGCATTTTAGCGAGCTTGGTCATTGGGTAGAGGCTGTTGTCGGAAAGTAGGTGAAATTCTTTTAGGCAGGGAAAAGCCCTACCCGGGCAGGGCATAGTAGCCATATAGTTTACTGTAGCCCGCGACGCGGGCGCATGGATTGCCCTGGGATTGTCGCCATTGGGAATTGCCCTTTTTGATTGTTCCCCCTGCGCTGGGTTTTTGGGCGAACCCCGAGCGGTTTCCCCTGAGCTCCGTCGAAGGCTCAAAGGGCGGGGTAAACCGCTCTACGGATAATCTACAGTCGGCGGAGAAAAAGGATTGTCGCGAATCAAACGATCCGCCGTCATAAGTGAGCCGATAAGTACGCCATATTTTTTTACAGCAAGTTTGCCATAGGCACTGCAGGTAGGATGATAATGGCAGACAGAACCATCCTGGGCAGAAATTACATTCTGAAAAAGAGTAATGGCCCAGACGGCAGCGGCTCTGCCGTCCAGGCTTTGGGCTTGTTCGCGATGGGGTTCCCGTCTGGTTTTCTGGTACAGGGCGGCATCGGGATCCCATGGCTGCGCGTACATGGGCAGACCGATAAGCAATAGCAGTGCAGAAATCTGGTACATTGCGGAAGCTAAAACACTCTTTTTATCGGGTAAACCTTTTTTAAAAAGAGGGTGCTACAAATGATTTCGCAGAATTTCGCGCGGCTTAGAACCAATTTGTGGTCCAATGTATCCGCGCGCTTCAAAGGTTTCTATCATACGGGCTGCGCGGTTGTAGCCAATGCGAAGGCGGCGCTGCAGATAACTGGCAGAAGCTTTCTGATCTTCCAGAATAATTTTCCATGCTTCCTCTAACAGTTCTTCGTCTACTTCCTCTCCGGCAATCTCTCTTGTGCGTGGGTCGTCTAATTCAATGTACACGGGTTTTCCGCTCTTCTTGACCTGGCTTACCACTTCCTCTACCTCGGAATCCGAGACTAGCGGAGCCTGTATGCGAATGAGCTGCCCGCGTGAAGGATGCTTAAACAACAAATCCCCCTGGCCAAGCAAATCTTCCGCGCCGTTAGAATCGAGAATGGTGCGGGAATCTGTCTTCTGGGCAACCTGCAGGGCAATGCGGGCGGGACAGTTCGCTTTAATGAGAGCTGTAATTACGTCTACGGAAGGACGCTGCGTGGCAAGAATCAGATGAATGCCTACGGCGCGGGCCTTCTGGGATAATCGAATAATGGAAGACTCCACGTCTTTTCCGGCTACCATCATGAGATCGCCAAGCTCGTCTATCAGAATTACAATGTAGGGCATGCGCCTGTGGTTGTGCCCTTTAAGACTTTTAATTTTATCGTTATAAGTGCGAATATCGCGTGCGCGTATTTCGGCAAGATCCTCATAGCGGCGCTCCATTTCCTCTACGGCCCAGTTCAGAGCAAGAATTGCCCTGTTATGGTCGGTTATGACGGGATGCAGCAAATGCGGTATGTCGTTGTAGTGAGACAATTCAACGAGCTTTGGATCCACTAAAATAAAGCGCACCTCGTCAGGAGTGCGGTTGAGAACCAGGCTGGTAATAAACGAATTTACGCTTACAGATTTCCCGGAACCCGTTGCGCCGGCAATCAGCAGGTGTGGCATTTTGCTGAGGTCTTCTACGACGACGTTTCCTGCAATGTCGCGGCCAAGGGGCAGGGGCAGTTCTTTCTCGCTCTCGGTATAGGCGGGATCAGAAACTATGTCGCCCAGTAGAACGCGTGCCCGCTTTTTGTTGGGAACTTCTACGCCCACTGTAGAGCGCCCCGGAATGGGGGCCTCTATGCGAACGCGCAGGGCCTCGAGAGCCATGGCAATTTCGTCGGTAAGCCCAAGAATGCGGGAGACTTTAATTCCAGGCGGAATTTTTAGTTCATAGCGCGTTATAATGGGGCCACGCTGTATCCCGACAACGCGCCCTTCAATACCAAACTGTCGCAGCACATCCTCTAAACGCGCAATCACGTCTTCGGCTTCGCGATTGGTTTCAAGAACCGGCAGAGCAGCACTTTTTTTTAATAAAGCAAATGGAATCTGTACCTGTGGATTAAAGCGAATAGCGGGCACGCCGGAAGCCTGCTCGCTTACGATATGTGGCACTGGCTCGCTCATGGATATGGGTTCAGCAGAAGCGATGGAAACAGGGGTGACCACTTCTTCGTAAATGGTTGGATCTATATCGTCAAATACAGACAGGGGATCCAGAGAAGGTGTGGGGGCCTCCGGCGGGATTTCTGGCCAGGGGTTTTGCAGCGATTCAGTTGGCAGTGTGTATGTATAGCCAAACAAAACATCCGTTCTTTGGGGCGGCAGGTAGTGGTATTCTATCTCCTTTTCCGCGCGCTGATTGGTATTCTCCAGAATGTCACTGCTCCAGAGATAGCGCGTCTCCTGAGGTTGTTGTAAGGTTATATTGTCCTCTGCATTTGGGATGGTTTCTTTTACTTCAGAAGCCTGAAAAATATTGCCAGAGAATGGAGTCTTATCCAGCTTTTGAAAAAACAGTGGTTCAAAGGTACCAGGAGCAGAAGCAGGGAATTCGGTTGCCCGGCTCCATAGAGCCAGTTCGTCCAGCTCGCGACTTACATCCAGGCCGGGTTCTTTTTCTGCAAAAAAACCTGTATGGTGTACTTCCATCCAGGGCAGTGTTTTGTCTCCGGGAACTTTCTTCTTTTCAAACCATTTCATGCAGAAACTCCTTACCGTGTTAACTGTCGGCTGATTTGACCTTGACTATTAGGAAAATAGAGGCGCTGCGCGGTAGAGCAGCGGGCTGTATTTCAGGGATTTTGAGCATTTTTATGTTCTGCCGCAGAGAGCCTACATTGCTGCCCGGGCGGGCGTCGCGGTTATAAATAGCTTGCCGTCGCGTTGCCGCGGTTTAGTGTTGCTGTATGGATTTGCGGGGCTTACCAGTGTACAAAGGCGTAGCCGGGCGGGAGTGGTCCCTGCCAGAGCCGCTCGAAGGGGCAAA
>DYKF01000126.1 GCA_020722745.1 Caldithrix sp. | reverse complement strand
TTGCAAGGCAATGGCGTATCGAGGGGAAGGCAAACTTTTTCAGAGCTTACTTAACAATTTTAAGGTCTCTCGCTTCTGTCAACTGAGGACCGGAATATCCTTCAGCGAGGATTTCTAAAAAAGGACTATCTCTAAACCCACGACCTAAGACATACCAGTTTTCAAGGAATACATCTTCGTAAGCCATTCCATTGCTCGTTTTCCACTTTCCACCATCGAGTAAAATTTTTCCAAACTCAATATCGCGCAGAGTCTTGCCCCCCTGTTTTACGCGCAGACGGTGCACGCCCCAACGCTGGCCTCCTGTTCCGGAATCCGTAATCATTGCCAGCAGGGGAAAGTCCCCGCTCATGGTGAATTCGGAGTCTGGTTGCACGGCAGCTATGCGGTCGGGAAGAGGAACTCCTAAATAGAGAAGTCTGGGGGCCACTGTATCGGAAACGTATTTATCGTTGGGAGGCAGCAATGGGAGCGGATTGTACACGGCTTTCTCTTTAGGATCATACAGGAAAAAATGGAGATGGGATCCGCCGGAATGGCCTGTATTGCCGGCTGTACCGAGCACTGTTTTTCGCTCCACTCCCTGCGGCAAAGCGCTTAGCGAAACATCGGAAAAAGTTTCGAGATGCATGTATCCACTCCAGAAATGCTCATGCTCTACGAGTATAGTCTTGCCGCCACCGAACGGCAGAGTGCCGGGTGTTTCTGGTCTGTTCACTCGAAATAAAATTTTTCCGGAATCAACCGGAAGAATGGACCAGCCCTCTCCAGGAATATCAACACCGGCATGAAAATGATCCATGCGCGATTCTCCAAAGATGGAACTGATTTGTCTTTCTATTTTTGTCGGCCACTGCAACAGTGGGGCCGCAACCACAGAAGCGGAAACGAGAAATACCGGAACGATGCGCCATACAACCATGCTCCAAGTTCTGCATCTTCCAACAGGGCGGCAATGCGAAAATCTTCCAGTGCATTTTTTACGCGGCAATAGGAAAATGTTCCCCAACAGAAAGCTCATTACTTGTTGAAAGTACAAAGCAGGAGCATTTGTCTGGGGGGATCGTCTTCTCGCAATAATCCCTGCCCGGGTAGGGCTTCTTCTCTTAACATACAAAGAGTTGACAGCCTGTCTTTCTTTTGCCCTTATGACGCAGATGAGCAATGGAAAAGAAGAAGCCATTAAAGTACAGGGAAAAATAAAAAAGGCACTCCCAAATGCCATGTTCCTGGTAGAACTCGAAAACGGCCACGAAGTGTTAGGCCATATTTCCGGAAAAATGCGAAAGCATTACATCCGCATTAACCCGGGAGACATGGTAACCGTGGAGCTCTCCCCCTACGATTTAACCCGTGGACGCATCACCTACCGCGCCTGAACCATTCGAGAAAATTCCGGGCAGCTTCGCTGCTGTTACCGGCTCCCAAAAAAACGACGACCGTCCCCTCTTCTGACTTTTGCAGAGAATTTCCCAGTGCCGTCCACTGCTCAAAATCCAGCGTGGCGGCTGCTTTTTCCGAAAATGACTGGAACAGATTCAATACAGCAGGAAAGTCCTCCGGCTTATCACTCGAATAAAACAATGGCAGCATAAACACCTTGTCAGTTAGAGTTTCGTCAAAAAGCACTTTATAAAAGTCTTTATAAAAGTGCATAAAACGCGTGGCGCGGTGCGGTTCAAACACGGCAACGATTCTGCGATACTGGTTGCGAAGCGTTGACAGGACTGCGCGGATTTCTTCCGGGTGGTGGCCATAGTCATCCATGATGGTAACTCCAGCAATTTGCTCGAGTATTTCCATTCTACGCCGCACACCCGTAAATGCGGGAAGTGATTTTTCAATTTCTTCCGGCGATAATCCCAGTTCGATGAGTGTGCACAGGACTGCCGACGCATTGTGCAGATTGTGCCTGCCCCGCAGCGAAACAGAAAAATTTTTCCCTTTGTACTGGAGAGACTGAGTATCGAAGTTCAGAGAAATTTCGCGGCAGCACGTATCGGCGTTTGACAACCGCCCGCAGTTTTCTACAGAGGAGACATAGCTTCCTCCCCTTTCCACAGCCGCTGTTGCAAAGGCGCGAAAGTCTTTTTCTATTTCCTGCAGAGAGGAATACTGATCGGTGTGATCCAGATCTACATTTGTAACTACTGCAATATCTGCCCGTATCTGCAAAAAACTGGAGTCCGACTCATCCGCTTCTATGATTAGAATTGTCTCTCCATTTTTTATATCGGCTGGAATGAGGCTGTTGCTGTTCCAGTCTGGCACGGTGCCCCCGATGAGAGCAATAATTTTTCTGCCTGAAATTTCAAGAGCTCTGGCTATCCAGGCCGATGTCGTCGTTTTTCCATGCGTCCCCGCAACGGCAACCGTGCGAAAGCGCGAAGTAATCCATGCCAATAGTATATGTCTTGAAAAAGCCTTTCCGGTTTTTTCTTCCGCGTATTGTCTTTCGGGATCTGACTTTGGAACAGCGGAGCTATAGAAAACAATTTCTGCGCGAATATTTTCTGGCTTATGGCCAGTCCACGTTTGTATGCCCTCGTCTGCTAAAAGAGATAGATACTTGCTGTCCCGCATATCAGAAGCAGTTACAGGAAATCCCATGCGAAAAAGAATTCTGGCCAGGGCACTCATTCCAACGCCGCCCCCACCGATTATGTGAACGGAAGGTCTATCTTCCATCCATTGTGAAAACAGATCAAAATCCATACTCCAGAAATGCAGAGCGAAACAGGCGCTCCACCCATATTTATTCGCCGCGCAGGATTTTAATTGATATACTGCTTTAATGAACGACCACTGGATATATGCTTTTTTGAACGAAACGACGACAGCCTTTGCATCCATGCACTATTTCTTTTTGTTTGCAGGTGCAGCCGTCCTTTACTCTACCTACAGAAATCACCACGACCGATCCGCCATGATTCTTAAGCTATTTCTGGCTGTTCTCTCTGTGACAACTCTGTATTCCATTACAACAGCAGACAGCATTCCGTCTTATCACTCAATCCTGCCGCTCATTGTTCTGTTTGGTGCTTCGGCTGCATTTCTGGTTATTGATGCGATCTGGCTCAAATGGCTGGAACTCTATCCGCCCGCTCCCAATACGCCACCGGGAATTATCACTTTTGTTCTTGTCCTGTACGCTTTTTTCTATCCGGATTTTTTCTATCTGCCACCGTTCTCAGATTCCTATCCGGAATTGTCCATGCTGGGACTTCATCCTGAACCGCTTATAGCCCTGGGGCTGGCCCTGTTTTCGGGAGAGACAAAACGATCGGCTGGCTTTCTGGCGACAGGATTCTTTGCCGGAGCTGTCTACTTTATCGTACTCTTTGCACCGGTATACCCAGAAGCCTGGCTTCTGACCCCATCTGTTTTGTACAGTGCCTGGCACCTGATCGTGAAAAAACTCAGCTCTGAAATTAAATCTCGCTGAGCTTGATTCGATAGCGCTCTTTGATTTTTCCCTCGCGTATATACTGATAGCCGGTATATACGTCTTCTTCCTGGACGACAAAGGAGCGCGAATCAATCCAGTCACCCGTGTTAATTACCCGCATGGTGGACGAGCCAAGAAACTGATGCGTGTGTCCGCAGATGAGAATACGATCGCCCTGGTGCAACCGCGCAGAAAGAGACGCATAAAAGCGAATAACACTTTCGTGACTTTCCTCTCTGTCATAATTAATATACTTGCGAAAGAAAGTCTCGCCAAGATATAGTATTCCCGGAATAAGATGCGCCAGCGTATGGATCACTCGCGTTAAAAAAACATTCAGAGTCCAAATAAATGCACCATACTGCCCCTGGTGACCATGCACGACAATCATATTTGGCGTTTCAAACTTTTCCATTATCTGCCATTTTCGATCCTCAAGAAACGCTCGGATGCGCGAAGGCAATCGGAGGCGATAGCTCGTGGAATCGTGATTACCGATAATATAAATTTTTTCTCCCCCCGGAGCAGCAATTTTGTCAAAGCGATCGAACAGTTTGTGCAGCCTCTTCAGTTCTGCTGTTTTTTTTATTTTCCTCTGTGAACTAAAAAACCAGTTTTCAATAATATCGCCAACCAGAAAAACGCTTCGAAAAATTACATTTTTTTCTTCTAATTCATCGAGAAGAGCAAATAATTCTGAATGGCTGTTCATTTTCATTTTTACATCTACGAGATAATGAATATCAGAAATAAAAATGGCATCGTAAGTGTTACCTTTCTTCAGCTTGTTCATACGGAATATTTTCAGAACTGTCTGCATTGTAAAGTAAACTCTGAGCACAGCAGGATTATGCTTGACGACAGGTTTGGAAATATTGCCTCAAAGTATATGCAGTATCGCGCCTACAAAGCTGGCAAGAAAAAGAAAAAAATTCCATTCTGGGTTTTTCTCTTGCCACTAAGCATAGCTGCAGCTTTTTTAGCAGCCGTACTAATCCAGAAAACTCTGTTCTATACAGTTCAACCTGACTGTTCCTGTTTTAATAAAGATCTCGCTGGTAAACGCCTCTTTCTACATAAGGCGAACTACTATAAAATACAGCGAGGGGATCTCGTTCACATTAGACAAAATGATTACGACACCATTTGTCGCGTAACGGGAGTGGAAGGAGATCTTCTTCGCATGGAAAATGGCGTTCTCTATCGCAATGGAAAACAGACAGAGAAGAGAATCCTTTCCAGAAACAGCAGACTGAATTCTTTCCCCGACTCGCCCGTTCGCCCCAATCATTTTTTCTGCCTGCACGACAATCCAGAGAATGGCCAGGACTCAAGAATGTTTGGAGCCTATCCTGATACTGCACTGCACGGAAAAGTTTTTGCCTCTGGATGGCTCAATGGAATCCGGTAAACCGTTAGAAAAAATTTCACCCTTTCTGCAAAAATATGCTGATACGCTGCCTGCAGGAGAGCGCAATCTGCTGCTGCGACAGTTTCAATACAGCCCCCTAGAAGACCATCCGACCGAAGGATTTGTAGATGATCCGTTAGACGAAGAGACAAATCTTGTTTTGCCTGGAATTTACAGAAAATATTCTTCTCGCATTCTCGTCCTTGTCTCTGAACATTGTCCTGTTTTATGCCGTTACTGTACGCGAAAAAGGATTACATGGAACAACCATAACAGGACGGCAACGCCGGAATCTCTGCGCAGCTTCCTCTTCCAAATGCCAGAAATCTACGAAGTCATTTTTTCGGGGGGAGATCCCCTCATGAAACCAACAACTACCCTGCGGGAATTTTCGCAGGCTGCACTGACTTCCCCTTCTGTTCATACATTGCGAATACACTCGCGCGTTCCAACTACCCTGCCAGGTCGATTCAAAGAAGATCTCTTCCGTTTTTTTTCCGAGACGGCAGAAAAGACGAATACATTTCTGGTGTTGCATATAAACAACGCTTCGGAAATTTCTCCCGAAGCTGCCGATATTTTTCGCAGACTCAAAAGCAGCGGAGTTCATCTGCTGAGCCAGTCCGTTTTTCTAAAAGGCGTAAACGACAATCTGCCCGCTCTCAAAAATCTAATTCTTACTTTACTACAAGCGGGAGTGCGCCCCTACTACCTCCACCAGTTAGACAGAATTTTTGGCAGCGCTCATTTTGAACAATCCGATAAAACCGGCTGCGATCTCATGAAAGAGCTCGCAAAAATATTTGCACCGCATTCGTTGCCCTTTTTTGTGCGCGATTCTGCAACCGGAAAAAAACCGGTTCAATGCTGAATCTCTTTTTTGAGCAATTCATATTCTTCTGTACCGCGCCACGCTGCAAAAGCCTCGTTCGCGTCAAGCATTTGGATCAGTGAGCCGCTGGCTTCGGGATGATTCTCTGCTGCTTTTTTGAGTATGGCAGAAACGGAAGAGTAATCCTGTAGATAACCCGCGCTCTTCGCGCAAACGGCAGACTCGCGCAGATTCATGGATTCCATGCGATTGCAGTGATTAAAGGCATCTAAGTATAATCCGTCCTCAAAAGCCATTTTGGCAAATACGGGGGAAAGAGCTTCGTCCCCCTCGGATTCCTGGTAATAGCGAACTACTTCCTGGTATGTGAGAATTTTTTTGTCGTCGTTTCGCATAAGCACCAGAGCGCGAAACATTCCGTCAAACAGCCATTCGGTTCCTGCAAACACGGATGCGGGAAGCTCCAGAAAACGTACCACGGCAGCACGCAGAATTTCTGGAGTCTTGCCAAAACTGTTCAAGAGTTCGATAGACTCTTTTAGAGCAGATCCCTTTTCGGAAACGGGACAATTGGCTGGTTTCTCTGTCATCAAAAAACGGTCGTTTAAGCAAAGCAGATATTCCAGAGTGCTCTCTGCTTCTCTTTTTTGCTTCAAGGAGAGTGCTTTTTCGGCATGCGAGCGTGAAGAAGAATAATTGCCAAGAGCAAAGTGTGCCTGCGCCGCGTTCAGTCTTAAATAGTATTCCATTGTTTTGGATTCTGGTTTTTCGAGAGACAGCGCAAGATAAGAAAGTGAAGTTTTGTAATTGCGCAATTTTCTTTCGAGAACGCCGATCTTATAAGCATACCGAATATTCTGTTCTCGGCTGTACAGACTGTGGTAAGCCTTAAGAGCCTGGGCCGGCTCATTCGCTTTTTCGTACCAGAAAGCAGCCTTGGCCATCGCCCCGGTCAGTTCATTGTCCATGCGGTAAGCTGCGTGGTAGGCTTTTGCAGCCTGCTCTGCCGTGGTCTCCGAAGGGCTGCGTTTGTAGTCTTCTTCTGCATCTGCTGCTTCGTTCAGCTTTTCCCGAATTTCAGGATTCGCAGAAGAAGATCCGGATTTCTGTGCTTTTTCACGAACGGCAGCAAGAGTCTCGTGGCGGACCCCCATTTCTTCGAGAGCATTGACATGTTCAAGAGCCTCTGGATATCTGCGGATAGTATCGTAATAAATGACGAGCTTCCAGAGCGCCATTTTTCGGTACTTGCTGCTGAGCGACCGGCGCACAGCCTGTTGATAGTACGATGCACTCTGCGCATAATTTTTGCGGATGTCGTAGATGGCTCCCAGAAAAAAGTACGGTTTGCCGGAACTGTCGCCTTCCTCTATTGCTTTCTGAAAGTATTCGGCAGCCGTATCGTACGCAGCGCGGGAATACGCCGATTCTCCCCTGGCCGTCCATGTATTTGCCAGCAGCGGTATAACAGAAACAAGGAACAGAGCAATACGATAGAGCATCAGTTGCTTCTCCGGCGGAAGATGAGACCCAGAATGACGAGAATAACCAGAGCGACAATGCCCAGTTTAACGAGAAAGAAACTGAGGCGGATAATGTAGGGATATAATAACACCAGTGCCAGTAATGCTATTATGAGTATAAAGATCGTTTGTTTTTTCATGAGAATAATCAGACGAAACAAAGGGCTTTGCAGTCAATCAAAAATTTCCCGCCGCATATGCAACCCAGAGAGATATCTGACAGATTATGGAAGGATTTTGCTTGAAAAGTAAAGTAACTTTCCTTTTGCTGGGGTGCAAAATCCGAG
>DYKF01000402.1 GCA_020722745.1 Caldithrix sp. | reverse complement strand
CCCAGCCTGAAATCGAGCTGTTTCCCAGGACGCTTTGTTGGCACGCTTTTGACCTTAAGGCGTTTTCATTGATTTGGAGTGTATAAAACTTCAAATACAACTTCTCCAGGATTATCAGAATAATATGGCAATTCGTCAACCGCTACAAATATTAGATAATCGCCTTGAAGAAGTGAAACGGTTAAGACCGAACCTTTAGCGATATTTTCAACTTCACTCGCGCTTGCGTAATAGGCATAATCAACAGCCCGATAATCAGAATAGTCACTGATTGCGATTCCGTTCCATTCTACTGGACGATTTTTGAAAACTCTAATTGCAGTTAGCCAAGTCAGTGTTCCTGCTGGCGGAGTTTTGCTTGCGGGATAGGTTGAATATGAGCCGCTGATATATTTGAAAGTATATATACCTGCTTGCGTTGCGGTAAATTTTGTTCCTTCACTGGAATTACCCAAAACTGATATGTTCCCAATAGAAACGGGAGCGGGCGTAGGAAGAATTACTGGAATTTCTGGAGTCGAAATTTGTGCCGTTGAACCATTTTCTGCAATTGCGCCAGTTTCGCAATTTACCGTTTGCGAGTCCAGTTGCTCTAATGTCAACGAGTTGAGAACTGAAAAAGGTAGAACATCAACATACGTTCCGTCGGGGCGAGAAATGGCAACTTTTCCAGAAGTCCAAACTTCTTTCCATTGAAGGTGGGCAACTGTTTTGTAGCCTGCTGGCGTGACAATTTTGACAGATGACCTTGCTTCTGTGGATGTCCCAATTCTTGTGCCAAGTGCCAAGCCAATCTGGTCACTTATCATTACTTTTGCAACTTCGATATTTCCCCCAACTTCTGCCGCTACTGTGTTTGAAACTTCAAGATTCAATTCTGTAATAAAAGTATTTGAGCGTTCTTCAACCTTTTCTGAATCACGCGCTCCTTTGCAATTATCTACTTCGATAGGATAAGGCGCACCAATTGACTCGAATATTTGACCTTCTTGCATAACAGAAAACTGCAAATTGGTATCAACTTTTGGGGCTTGTGTATTGGCTGGAGGATTTGCACAACCACTCAAAAGCAAAACCGATGCGAGAATGACCACGAGAATATTTTTGGTGTTCATTAGTTCTTCCTTTTCTGTTGCGCAAGGGGCGTGCCAACGGTTGGTTTTAGCGGCAGCGGCGGTGCAGGCAAGACT
>DYKF01000125.1 GCA_020722745.1 Caldithrix sp. | reverse complement strand
CTCTTTTTGCTTCCGATAATTTTTTGCGAAGTTCTTTTATTTCATTTTCCAATTCTTGGTACGTGGGTTTTGTTTTCATAGTTTGCTGCTCTCTACGTTATCCTAAATCCATATCTTTTAATACTTAGTCAATATATATTCTTTGGTAGCCTATATGCAACCCAGAGAGATATCTGACCGATTTTTAGGAGATTATGTTTGAAAAGTAAAGTCCCTTATCTTTATGTTGCGGTGGAAAAAATTAAAGAGGAGAAAGGGCTTGGAAACAACTCCTAATGAACATAGAAAAATCCAGTACCGATTGTCCTCAGGTAGACAAGGAGCCCTTCGGGCGGATATTAGCTGCCGGCACATGGGTGCCCCCCCCCCACACACAAGGCAAACGTTCCAGTCATCTGCCCCGTCCGGTGGAACCGCCCGCATGGAATCGTAATTTTTTTTACGCCTATCCCAAATGATAAAATGAAATTGTCATAAATATGTATTGACAATACAGGAGTGCCCTGTCATAAAAGTCGCTGTCAGCGCCGGTTAATGATCTAAACGGCAGGGGCTGGTTTTGCAAACGGGAATACTCCAGCTGTGGAGTCTTTCCACAGCCAAAGGGGGTAGCATGAAATCACTCAAGGAGTTTGTTCTAGACGACATCATCATAGCACAAATCCGGGAAACCCGGATTATTCCAGTTAATTTTTACAACAGACAAGGACAGGTCATTATTCCCAAAAAGCAGAATGCCAGCGCTATAGAAATTAAAAAGCTCCTGCAGTTTGCGCGCGCCGGCATTTATTACAATCCTTCTGATTCTATTTCCGTATCTGGATTAAAGGCCATTCCGGCCCCGATAGGTTTCAGCAACAAAAAACTTATCTCGGCAGAAAAGACATTTCATCTTTCTACTGTTTACCAGAATTTTATACATAAACTCCTCGAAAGCAAAGTAACCGCAGCCGATTCGCACGAACTGATTCGCGTCGTTAAGGAATATTTTTTATGGTTTGAAAACCAGACAGACGTTTTGAAAGGACTGTTAAATGTTAATGAAATCTGTCTTGAAATGAATGCCAAATATACAGTAACCATGGCCATCAAAAGAGCCGTAGTTATCATGGCACTCAAAAGCAGAATTATCCTGCGAAAAAATAACCGGAACCGCGAAGAAGCCGAGCAAAAGGCCATACAACTCATGGTCGCTGCCCTGCTCACGCATGTAGGTCTGGAACGACTCAACCACATGCGCGAAAAGACAATCAAGGGAGACGACATCAATTACGTGAGGCAGTATCCCCTAGTATCTTATCTTCTGCTCGCACCTGTACCCGGAATTCCCGAACGCGTTAAAACATTGCTGCTCGTGCATAAAATGTCCTCGCCCGCAACTCCCAACAATAATTCTCCCGATAGAAAATGGCTTATCGAAAAACTTCGCACCATCGCTCTGCGCCATGCTGATTCCGGCAACCGCACCCTTGCCAAAGAATTTGTGAAGCAAATAAAAATATTGCAGCAGGGAACCGGTTACCATGCCTCTGCCTCTCTGTTATCGATTGCCTCCGAAATGGCTTCCCTTTCCACGAAAACCCCATGGAGACCTGCCCTGTTCCCGGAAGAAGCAGTACAAATAATTCTCAATGAATCCCTGTTTACCTATAACACCGGTATCGTCCAGGAATTTCTGGATTATGTAGCTCTCTCACTTTCGCAGAATATTAAGTTTCTCGTCAAAAATAAAGTCGTCATCCTGGAAGTAAACGAAACAGGACAAAAAAAACACTATGAAGTTGCGTTAATTCTTACTGAAGGCATGTACCAAGCAAGACCTGAAATCATGCGATTAGGCCGCATTGTTATTCGCGCTAAGAAAACAGAAAAGCAGAAAATTGTTCCATTTTTTGTTCCTGCCAGTTTTGAAGCCGACCCCCGGCTCGTCGTCTTTGATTTATCTAAAGACAGAACGCGCAGGATTGTCTATGCCCCTGATTACGAACTTCACGGGGAGCTTCTCGAGTTGGCCCACCAAGCCTTAGAGGCTACCCCGCCATCGGTGCGCCCCCGCCTTACAGAAATTCCTGCATTGATTTAAGGCAGGCTCACGCCTGCCTTAAATTGTACAAAAAGATAAGGTTAAAAATTTATGTCCTTATATGCTCCGCGAAGAAAGCGGAAAAAAATAATTTTTACCAGCATACCGAGCGGCAAGCGCGTGCATTTCTTAAGAATTGCACAAAGATAAGATGTATTTTTTTCAAAATTTATAATCGGAAAAAATTCTCCAAAGCATTGCTACAATGCAAGATGTAAATAAAATTATTAGCAAAAAATCTCAGAAGGCAAGCGCTGGCAACTTAGCGAAGACATAGAGCTTAACGAGGAAGTTCGTGCACGAAGTCATAAAACTGATCGCGCACTCGAATGTTAAAATCCTGAAACAACAGATGAATCAGTTCATCGGATAGCGAGCTCGCCTCTAAGAAGGTCCAGTGCCGACCCCTATCCCCCGTGACGGCAAGCAGATGCGACCGAATCCACATGGGTTTGCCATCGACATGGTACAGGCTGTGTCTCTCAATGAGAGTATGCAGTTCACCGTTAGCTGAGTAGACATTTTTTTCTGCAAAGAACCTTGCTTCCATCAGTTGATTGTCAAACTCACCGTCTTCGCTCTGCTCCATGCGCTGCAACATGGCGTCTGTTCCACCGCCCTTCTCTATAAGCTTTGGATACGTGTATGCCAGCAGAGTTTTGTAGTCTTTGCTTTCGGCAGCTCTGGTCATCGCTATGGCATCTGATTTAGCCCTGTCTCGCAGGCGAATATCGAGGGGCGTTGGTTTCATGGTTTCTGCCATAAGAAGCGACGCAGAAAGGAAGAATAGAATCCGTTTTTTCATATTTCTTCCTTAATAAGGCCTTCGCGATATGCGTATAGAAGTTTTTTTAACTCTTGCATTTGCTCCACGATAATCTTACCTTCGTCGCTGTCCTTTACAGAAAGACGAGTGAGATTTTCTTCGAGAATGGTGGTTTCGGAATCAATATCGACAGAAGATTCAATAGCTTCCTGCGTAGAAACAAATGGTTTGTGAGAAGCAAGCAGAAGCCCGTAAGAATTGTAAATGAGCGTATAACCTGCAATACCGGTCGTTTTCTGGTAAGCTCGAGAAAGTCCTCCATCAATTACAATCAGTTTTCCACCCGCTTTTACCGGGCTTTCGCCCTTGACCACTTTCACGGGAACATGGCCATTGATAATGTGAGAACGCAAAGATGTTAAACCAAACTCAGCAAGAATGGCAGACGCCATGGGCTCCTGGTCGCGGTACTCAAAATAGGCACTCTTCCCTTCAACATGCGTTTCTTCTTCTGAAATAAAATAGCGTTCATAAGTTGCCATCCTATCCTTTCCAAACAGGGGCGACGCTGGGCCACACCACAAATACCACATGGCGTCCATCCCGTGCAATTTTTCCTCTGGATCTGCGGCAAAAAAGCCACGGCGGGCTGCTTCATCAAATTTGTCGAGAAGCTCTCTACCCCGGTGCACAGAACCAAGAGCCCCCACACTCGTAAAAGTTCCATCTGCCTCAATATCTATGGAACCATGAAAAAGGAGATTTTCGTTATAGACTGTGTACATGCTTCCTTTGGCAAACAAAAAGCGTACATGCGTTTGCAGGCGCGCACTGTTCGTGAAGCTTGCTACAAGTTTATCGACGACATTTTTTTCGTCTGGAGTGAGTGCGTAAGGATTGGCAGGATCAATCGTTGGAAAATTTTTATCGTTGAGTTCGTACTCTTTACCCTGGATGGTAATAATCCCCCTGGTATAATCTACCTTGTCGAGCAAAAGGCGATCGTCCATTTTGTACTCGGGTCGGCGCCGAATCACTTCGCCCTCGAGCTTAAACTGTATGACGGCAATGGCCTTATGCATTTTAGCCATCATCTGCTTTTCTTTTTCTGTAAATTCTTTTTCGTCCGACGGCTTTGGCTGAAACCGGCGGCAGGGATCGTCTGCGTAAAACTCCAGTGCAAATGCAGCTAACGGTGTGAGCGAAATGGCATACGCGTCTTCCAGTGTAATCATGTTGGAATAGCGCAGAGCTACTCTTACCACATTGGCTATCGATGCCGCATGCCCTGCCGCTGCTCCCATCCAGAGAATATCGTGATTACCCCATTGTATATCGATAGAATGGTAGTCCATAAAAGTATCCATGATAATATGGGCCCCCGGACCACGGTCGTAAATATCTCCAATGACGTGCAAATGATCGATGGAAAATTTGCGGATGACATGGGCAAGGGCCGATACAACTTCTCGCCCTGTACCGGTTTCAATGATGCTTTCTACTACGGCTTCGTAATGACTGCGACGGGTAAGCAGATCCTCTTGGTCATGTATCATTTCTTCTACAATATTGCCAAAATTGATTCGGAGAGCTTCGCGTATTTCTCCTATTGTATGCTTGGAAACACTGATTCTTGCGAGCTTTACAAGATGCATGATGGTATCCGTAAGCCATTGCTTTCTATCTTCCGCCTTTTGTTTCAGGAGCGCATATTTACTTTCCGGATAATATATTAATGTAGCAAGATTCGCCTTTTCTTCTTCTGGCATTGTTTTAAATTCTTCATCAATTTTGCGACGAATAACGCCCGATGCATTGCGCAGCATGTGCAGGAATGGCTCGTACTCCCCATGGAGGTCAGAGACAAAAAATTCCGTTCTTTTGGGAAGGTTCAGCAAAGCGGTCAGATTGAGGATTTCCTCTGCTGTTTTATCCGCATTAGAAAATGAACGGGCAAGAAGCTTCAGATAGTGTAAATCGTGATTACTCAACTGCATGGAGCACAAATCCGGATTTTAACCTGCGGATACAACACATTTTTCTTCCCGCCAAGTGTCGTCTCCCGAAACTCGACCATGAAAGCGGGAACTGTCACTTTTCTCAATGCGTATCCTCTGTTTTCGGGTCTCGAAGAAAAACACGAAATTATCCGGGAGGTACCTTCTGCCATTGCTGGACGTCTCGCCAATGGAGAAATCGATGCTGCCCTGGTTTCCGCCGTTGAATATTTCCGCAACCCCGGCATTTACAGATTTCATCCATCCCTGTGCGTATCCTCGCGCGGGGCCGTCGATTCCATTCGCCTTTTTGGAGATCACGAATTACTGCGCCCGCGAAAAAAAATCTATATAGACTATGCCACGCGAACATCCGTGGTTCTTGCCGTGTATCTGCACGAACTTCTGTTTCCAGGAACAAACCCTGAGCTGCTGCCACTCTATCCACCTTACGAAGAAAAAATACAATACCTGAAAAAAGAAGAAGCGGCTCTCGTCATTGGAGATTCTGCCATGCAGCTGTCCGGGCTGTACCCATCGGTCGACTTAGGGGCCCTGTATACGCGCCTAACGGGACGACATTTTGTGTACGCTTTATGGCTTGCCCGCAGAGAAATAGACCATGAATCTCTGTTCCGCGATATGACAGAAACATACCGCCTGAATATGAGAAATCCTGATCTGCTTGCAGAGCAGGCAGAAAAAGAATATCCCTTCAGCAAAGAAAGAATTCTACGCTACATCACGGGAAATATCCACTATGATCTGAGCGAGGCAACCATAGCGGACATGGAGTGGTTTTTTAACGAATCAGCGGGAATTTATAAACGTCTCCAGTGATGAAAGTACGCCCTCGCGGGCAAAACCATACACCACGGCAAGATCCATCCCACGCTCAAACTCCAGCGTAATGGTAGGAATTTGTCTCTCCCACCCAGCATACGTTCCCAAAGACCCCGGAGTTGGGTATCCTATATCTTCTGTTAAAATGTAGGTCAATTTTTCTCCCATTGTCCTGGCCATGGCATGTGCCGGTCCATTGATATTGACCATCGGCTTCCAGGAATGAAACGAGATAATGTATTCCGGCTTATAATCGTTAAGAACAGACAAAAGTATTTTTGTCTCTGGTTCTGAATCGCTCGAAGGTCCCGGAAAATATTTAGGCTCCGAAGCCACAGGAATCCAGTCTTTTGTGGACATGTTTCTGTTTAGATCTACCCCGTTATCGTTGTGTCTTTCAAATCCCAGAAATCCGTCGGGATTGAGAACCGGCAAAAGAAACAGATTCACTCCCAGAGATTTCCATGTCTCATCTGCAAATTCGCGGACAAAGCCTTCCATAAAAGCCACTCCCTCTGTCTCGTTTCCATGGACGCCACCAAGAAGAAATACGCGCGGCGCATTGTTAGAATGCTCTAACAGCAGTCCTGTCACATCGCGGCCACCCGCGCTTTTGCCCAGAGTCTTCCACGGGGCTCCCGAAAAAAGAGCAGATTGTGGATCGGGATAGGGCAGAGATTCTTTGAGTTCACTCATCATGCACCCTGAATTTTTTCGGCGTTGCGCAGCGTGTTATACAGCAGCATGGCAATCGTCATGGGCCCTACTCCACCCGGAACGGGAGTGTAAAACGAAACTTTGCTCTCCATTGCCGCAAGGTCGAGATCTCCGGTAAGGCCTTCGTCTGTGCGGTGCATGCCTACATCAATCACAATGGCTCCCTCTTTGATCCACTCGGGATCGACCACGCCGCGTCTGCCCATGGCGGCCACGAGAATATCTGCCCGCGAAACATGTTCCCGAAGGTTGCGCGTCCGGGAGTGGCAGGTGGTCACCGTACACTGACCTTCCTCAAGAAGCAACACAGACATGGGTTTACCAACAATATTCGATCGACCGAGCACAACGGCATGCATGCCTGTAATATCTACTCCCAACTCGCGCAGCATAACCATGACTCCGAGCGGAGTGCAGGCAATCACGGCATCCTCACCGGCTAACAGGCGTCCCATATTCTCGTGATGAAATCCATCGGCATCTTTTTCTACTGCGATGGCCTGCAGCACGCGGGCAGAATTCATGTGCGACGGAAGAGGAAGCTGTACCAGAATTCCATGCACAGACGAATCTTCGTTATAATGCTGGATTTTTTGAAGAAGTTCTGTTTCCGAAATACTGTCGAGAAGTCTGTCTACCCGGGCATCAAAACCTGCGGCACGCGCGGCCTTTTCCTTGCTGGCAACATAGACCATGCTCGCGGGATCTTCTCCCACGAGAATGGTCACCAGACCGGGCTTCTGGCTGAGCTTTTCTGCGCGCTGGCGTATTTCTTCGCGAACGGCTGCCGCCAGATTTTTACCGAGAAGTTTTTTACCGCTAACCCAGGTTTCGCGGGGAATTTGAAAAAAAGGTACACGTTTCATATTCCCTTGTTGCCGCATGGGTCAGGTTGAAAAGATGTTTTCCTAAACAACCTCTGATAAAGTCTATGAGCTGTGCGGCTGAGGGACACCAGAGAACCTTAAAATGCAAAGCCCTATGCGGGCAGCAATTGACTGCAAAGTAGATTTGTCGCCAGAGGGAAGCAGATCTATTGCTCGTTCCTCTGGCGGTTTTTTGACTGGCCAAAATGGGAGTCGCAATCTGGGAGAATAGGTTATAAATAGCTCATCGCACCGCTTGCGTAGTTGCTTGCAGGAAAGCCTATTTTCAAGCGGCTGTCAGAATAATATGGCCCAGTCAGGAGGGAGTTTGCCCTGCAAAAGTCTCTTAA
>DYKF01000124.1 GCA_020722745.1 Caldithrix sp. | reverse complement strand
CAAGGCAATGGCGTACTTGTGCTGAGCCTGTCGAAGCATCGAGGGGAAGGCAAAATTCTGTCAGAGCTTACGTAAATAATTACGTAACGCCCCAAAAAAATATTGGTATAAATTATTACTCGAATCGCACCATACTTCCGACAACCGCATTTATCCTGTTTCGCTCCTTTCAGTCGTTTCACCGGAAAAGCTTGCTGTGTTTCAGCGTAAAACCGGGAAGAAGGCGGCTTTCTAACAAGTCCCCTTCGCGTTTTTCCCACGCATGGCCAGCAGAAATCCATAGGGAAACCTGTCGTTTAGAAGGATCAATGATCCAGTACTCGGCAACACCGTTGGCCAAATAGCGATACGCTTTTTCTCCTAAATCTCTGTGACGGGTGTCTGGAGAAAGAACTTCACAAACGAGATCCGGCGCTCCGTGGATATGCTTTTTTACCTTGTGCATGTTCTCGTTTAGTATAACAGAAATATCGGGGCGAAGGACGTCGCCACCATCGGGAAGAAAAATATCTGTTTCCAGGGCAAGCTCTCCGATTGGATGGGCTTCTATATAAATATCTAAGAATTTAAACATCCTCCCCTGTAATTTTCCATGTTCAAACGCAGCACTCGGAGACATATATAAAACTCCTTGAATCATATCGTACTTATTGCCGTCGTAATCGAGATCAAGATATTCTTCGCGCGTTACTCGCATACCTTCGTATGTTTTTGTCATGGTTGCAGGCATGGGGAATGGAAGGGCGGATGGAGAGGGCGGTCAAGGTTTTTTTCGGTATAAAATTACAGGGCTGTTTCCAGCCCTGTATAATTACCCCTTGCTCAACAGCTTTAAAAGCTTGTCGTTAAAACTGATAGGGTTGGCAATCTCAGCACCGGCAGCAATTAAGGCGTAACCGAGAAGTACTTCTGCCGTTTCTGCAACAGCGGGATCCTCGTGGTTGGCGTCAAATTTTGCTTTGAGTCCTTTTACAATCTCGTGGTCTGCATTGAGCTCAAGAGTGTATTTGGTTTTAGAGACATCTTCCCCGGCGCGGGAGAGGATGCGCTTAAGATGGGGGCTCATTTCAAATTCATCGCGGACAATCGCAGCGGGAGCCGATTTCAGGTGTGCAGAAAGCTTCACTTCGCGAATCGTTTCGGACAGCTTTTCTTTAAGAGATTTGAACATGTCTTCGTAGGTTTTAGCCTTCTCTTTGCGCTCTTCTTCCTTCTTCTTTTTGGATTCTTCGTCGGCATCGGCGTCCAGATCGAGTTCCCCTTTGCCGAGTCCCTTGAATGGTTTTTCGTCAAAGGTGGCCAACTGCTGCAGAACAAGTTCTTCCACGGGGTCCAGCAGATAGAGAACCTCGTAACCTTTTTCGCGAACGGCTTCCATGTGCGGAGAATTTTCTATCATGGCGCGGGATTCTCCCGTGATAAAATATATCTCTTTTTGACCTGGATGCATTCTCTCGACATATTCTTTGAGGGTGGTCAGTTTTTCTGCGTCGTTGGAAGAAGAGAACAGAAGCAGATTTTCGAGTTTGTCTTTGTTTTCGTAATCGTTGCCAGCACCTTCTTTTATGGCCGGACCAAATTCTTTGTAGAACGCAATGTATTTATCGCGGTCTTTCTCGAGCATGGTTTTGAGTGTGCCCAGAATTTTGCTCGTAATTCCCTTGCGGATAGCGGTAATCTGTCTGTCTATCTGCAGCATTTCGCGGGAAATGTTCAGCGGAAGATCTGGAGAATCTACAATCCCTTTTACAAAACGCAGATAGTGGGGAAGCAAATCTTCGAGAGCTTCATCAATCAGAATTCTTTTTACATAGAGGTGGAGACCAATTTTGTAGCTCTGGTAGTAGAAATCGAACGGAGCTTTTTCGGGAATAAATAAAAGAGCCGTATACTGGATGCGCCCTTCCGCATTGTAAAGAATTGTCTCTAGGGGAGAGTTCCAGTCGTGGCTTATGTGGTGGTAGAATTCTTTGTATTCTTCTTCCTTTACGTCGGCTTTGGATCTGGTCCAGATTGGCTTCATGGAATTTAGCGTGCGCCACTCAATAGTCGTGGTTTCTTTACCACCCTCTATTTCGTTGCCGTCGGCATCCTTTTCCTTTTCCGTATGCTCTTCTTTAAGCTTAACGGGATAAGAAATAAAATCGGAATACTTTTTGACGATGCGCTCAACTTCCCAGTTATTTGTGAAGTCGTTCAAACCATTTTCAGAATCCGCTGGTTTCAGATGCAGAGTAATCGTGGTGCCGCGCCCTTCTTTTGTGGCTTCTCCAATGGTGTACGTGCCGTCCCCCGTGGATTCCCAGAGAACCGCTTTGTCGCTGCCGGCCCGCCTTGTGGTCAACACTACTTTTTCTGCGACAATAAAGGACGAATAGAACCCTACGCCAAACTGGCCAATGAGTTCGTTCACGGCGCCCTCTGATTTTGCCTCTTTCATTTTGTTGAGAACTTCGCGCGTGCCAGATTTGGCGATGGTTCCAATATGGCTTACGACTTCATCATGCGACATGCCGATTCCATTGTCCGAAATGGTAAGAGTTCGCGCGGCAGCATCCGCTTCGAGGGTAATTTCAAAGTCGCCGCCGTCGGAAAGAAGGCTGGAATTGGAAATGGCTTCGTAACGCAATTTATCGATGGCATCAGAAGCATTGGAAATTAGTTCCCGCAGAAAGATTTCCTTGCTGGAATAGATAGAGTGGATCATGAGTTCGAGAAGTTGTCTCGTCTCTGTCTGGAATTCGCGTGTTTCGCTCATTTGTACCTCCGTTTTTTGCAAATGAATAAACCCGAAGGCCTGCCGTCAAGAAAAAATAGCACTCTATGTAGTTAAGTGATAGCAACGGTTGATTTTTTGTGTTAAGGTGGGGAAGCCCTACGCGGGCAGCGCTTTTTTGCCAGTGGGCTTCCGAAATCTGTACAGCTTCCCATTGAACCTTTTATTCTATAATACATTCTGCACACAGGGAGAGGCAACAGGCTCAAATCGGCTCCGCGACCCTACATTGGTTTCGCAGAGGAAAATGGAGCGGTCCAAGCAGATAGCGAATACTATAAGAGCGAGACGTAAACAAAAGCGATAGAGTATACCTGTTCTGCTCCACTCTGGCGAAAAAATAACCCTTGCCGGCGAAACGCTAAGCTGCACGCAGTGCCCGCCCTAATAACGCTTGACTGAAGAAAAATTTATATCGAAGTGGTTTTATGCGCCTTTTTATCTTGTTGCCCCTGTTGCTCATTGTTGCGTGTGGTAACAGCATAAAAGAGAAAGAGGGCGAGAACAACGCAGCTTCCGGGGCTGGAATCCTCAAGTCCGGCCAAACGGCTACCGGTGATTTCACCAACAACGGAAAGGCAGATTCCGATTTTTGGAAAATTCCCGTCTCACAGCCATCTCTACTTCGCGGTACCTTGTCTGGCGTCAAGGGTGTGAATTCTCAGATACGACTGTACAGGGCGGGGGAAACATCTCCTTTTAAAATCATAGACGATAACCAGGGATCGCTCGGTGAAAGTTTTGGTCCGTTTATTGTGGAGCCTCCGTATGCTCTCGCAGAGTTGCGCAGCCCGCGCGGCACAAGCGAGAATCAGTCTCCTCTTCCGTATGAATTTTCTGTCTCATTAATTTTGCCTTCGCCTCCTGTGGAGCGCGAGCCCAACGACTCTCCGGAAGCAGCGAATTTGTTCCCCGGCGAGTTTGTGATTGGCTAC
Organism: Caldithrix sp.; assembly: GCA_020722745.1. Classification (GTDB taxonomy): domain Bacteria; phylum Spirochaetota; class Leptospiria; order Turneriellales; family Turneriellaceae; genus DYKF01. The sequence continues at coordinate 3,918 of DYKF01000124.1, read as the reverse complement.
TATAACAATATCTTTGTAAGCAATGCCGGGCAGTCTCGCGTGGACGTAGAAAAAGATTTTTACAGGCTGGAACTTACCGAGGCCAAAAAATATATTTTAGGAATTGAGCTTACTGGAGTAGGCGGGATTGATCCCGTGTTGCGCGTTTACAATTCTGATGGAACTCTGATTCGCACGGTCGATGAAAGAGCTCTTGGCCAGGGAGAGATAATAAATTCATTCGGCTTTCCCGGCCCTGGATTAGTCTATTTGAGCGTAAACGCAAAAGATCAAAAAATCAGCATGGGTGAATATTACGAGCTGCGCGTGCGGCAAAGCGAGTACCAGAGCAAATACGAATTTGAACCCAACGATGATCCGGGCAATGCAACTCCTCTCACCGAAGAAACTACAGAAGGCGAAATTTCTGACAACCTGGACAACGATTATTATATATACCAGAATCCTTTTGAATGGCCCGTGAATCTCAATATTGCCGTATCTCCCGATCCCGATCTCGATATTGTGGTATCCGCATTTGGCAAAAATTTTCAGGATGCCGGCCCGGGACTCGAAGAAGGATTTTCCTCTGCGATAGTTCCGCAAGGTGGAACCATCGTGTTCAAGCTTTCTTCTTCTGGCGGTAAAAAGGGGGCAAAAAAATACAAAATTTCTGCGAGTGCAGAGCAGGCTGTGGATTTTTTTGAAAACGAGCCAAACGATTCCCGGGGCAATGCCAATGCTCTGCGCGCCAATACAACCCTTGCTGGTTACATTAATCCAAACGACGATGTCGATTTTTTTCTGCTCGATATTGCTGTTAGGGCGCGCTATAAACTTACCGTAGACCCCATTGACGGGTGTCTTTCCCGCGTTCGCATAACGGACAAAAAGGGCATTGCCTATGAGACGAGATCGTCTCGTCGCGCGGGGGAAGGTATTTCGGCTGGTATTTTTATGGATCCGGGATCGTACATAAAAATAGATTGCGAGAATTCCAGTAAAAACTTGTTTCGCTCTCCCTATAAAATCCTTCTTGAGCCGGAGGAATCCTTCTGAGTATATTGCGCTTGTTCCACCTGTTGCCCGTTTTGTTTCTGGCTTCCTGTTACTTTGATGCCACGCCTCCGGAAGAATCGGAACTCCATGACGATGGTCCGGTTCTCGCTTTTCGCGCCGATGGTTTTGATCCGGGAGCAGCCGTTCTGGTCTCCTGGACAGAGAGTGGACAGACCGTGGAAAGTGCCGCTGGCCGTTATTCTGCCGATCCCGGTGGGCGCATTGCCTTTACCCTTGTGCTTGCCAAAGGAACCGCTTCTACGGACCTTGTCGTGAAGGTAGATGCAAACGGAGACAGAGCATTTTCTACGGGGACGGATTTACAGTTTTCTTCAACCATAAGTCCATTAGCCGATGGAAAAACCACAGACGTAATAAAAAATGCTGCAAACTTCTCGACATTATAAAAGGTGTAAATCATGAAAAAACTATTTGTTCTAATTTTTATGACAGTTGGCCTGTCTTCCCAGGAAACTAACGAAACTAAGACTACCGAGCCAGAAACTACGGAAACCCCTGCCGTGGTAGAACCCTCTGCCACTAACTCCCCTGCCGTGGTAGAACCCTCTGCTACGACAGACACAGAAAAAGGCAAAATAGGCAGAGAAGATATTGTCGTAGAAGGGCGCGACGAAATTCTGTTTAGAACCGGCAAAAGCGATACTCTCGATATTCTGGAGCAGGAAAACGATCTCCTCTCCTGGCAAGATCCCGAAAATGCCATTCCCGTACGACCCCGCCAAAAGCGAAAAGACGAAGAAAAAAAAGCCGAGGCTGGCAGTTATTATGGCAGCTACCACACCTTTGGCAATGATTTTACAGTAGCCCGCCGCGACGAATATGGCACGTATCTGCTGCGTTACCGGGGCGAAAAATATGACGCAGAGGGAAAAGGCGAAAACCAGCAGGGCAATTCATTGCGGAGGGAAGATTCTCTGATGGCCATGGCCGGATTTGATATTTCACCCGGCTGGAATCTTCTCGCAAAGGCATCGTACCGCGATGTTCACAATGGCTTGCAGGATAATTCTCTCTACAGTGAAATGTTTCGACGCGGAGCTAATGCGGAAATTCTGCAAAACTGGAACCTGGGAGATAAGTCCCGCGTCTCTGCGTCTCTTTCGGGGGAGCATACCGGGAGCACTCTGGAGTTATCGAACAGCGACGAAAGAATTAACTCGCTCTGGAATGCTGCTACAGCAGCTGCCGGCTATGAGTACAGTTTTTCTTCCCGCAATGCTCTGTTTGCGAGGACATCTTTTTCTTATGGAGAAAAAACTCTGCCCGATGAATCGCGAACCTGGTATCGATTTGGCCGCGCCGAGATTGCTGATGCCTTTCCGCTCTTTCGCAGAGAGGGAGGCAACGCGCTCCCCTGGCAGGTGGATGTTAAAGTGGGGGCCGGAATTTTTTACGGACAGGGAATACAACCCTACTTTTTGCCCATGCTGGCGGTTTCGAGTTATTATGGGCGCTGGACTTCCAGACTTCTGTTTGACAGGCAGGCCGGATACATTCCTGAGCAGAGCCTGTTTCTGGAAAAAGATTATATGATGCCGCAGGCCTATGTAAAACCTTACGATTATTTTAGAGGGGCTCTGGAGAACCGCTACGGGATAACGAGAACTCTTGACCTTTTGTTTGATGGTGGCGTAAAATATTTTTACGCATTGCCAGAGAAAAAGGCAGATTCTGTTACCGGGCTCTATTATTACAGCATGCGGGAAATTTCTATCCCTTTTGCGAAAGCTGGTATAGAGCAGGAGGTCAGCCGCGCCCTGTTTTATTCTCTGTCTCTTGCTGCCGAAATGCCCGTTCAGGAAATTGAAAATCATTCTCTTTTTGAGGCAGAGTTGGGGTTTGAGTATTCTGTGAGCCGCGTAACGCTTTTGACAGACTTTGCCTATTCAACCGAGAGAAAAGACGGAAACTTTACAGTAGACCAGCGAGCTGTCTGGAATGCCGGAATTGACTACCGTGCGACAAATGCTTTCAGCTTTTTTGCGCGGGCCGAGAACCTCCTGAATCAGGAAATCCGCGAGGTAGCCCTGTACGAGAGAAGCGGCTTTAAGGCAATGGCCGGAATGAGACTGCACCAGTAACATGTAAAACCCAAAGGCATACCTGACAATCAAGGGGGCACTTCGTGCGGATTTTTCTTGCAGACCCTGCGGGTCGCGTATTGTTACAAGGACTTGTCATTCTTTTGCTCTTTGTTGCTTCCCTGTAAATTGTAGCAACAATGAGAGGGGAAATTTCCTTAACAGGCAATCTCTAAAATTTAATTTTTAGCTTTTTTAGCGCTAAATATGAAAAAGATAAATTTAGCATTTTTCGATATTTCAAAAAACTATAGGCTCCTTTAAGCAAGCTCCTGAAAATCTCTCTGGCGATTTTTTGCCTGCGGATTGCTGCGTATTTACCTTAACTAATAAAAAATTTATGCGCTCCCTCCTTAAGGCCAACTTAGCAAACCACTGTTTATTTAGCTTAACGGATTAAAAATATTGGCGGCAAATTTCTCGATGCGCTGAGGCTGCTTCTTGCGGGCAATCCTGGTTTAATGTAGCTTTGCTTGCTATGCCGCGTCCATTTTGCAGGGCCATTTGCATCGGCGGCTCGCCTTGGCTTCCCAAAATTCGTGGCATTCATTTTGCCGGGCCCTTGCGGGGGCTGCTCTATTAGAGTTTCCAAAACCTCGCGGCGTCCATTTTGCTGCCCTCTTGCATCGGCTACTCTACCGGAGTTTCCGAAAGCTTAGCCCGCATAGTAGTCTCAACTTTGCCTGCGGCACATTTCGGTGTTTTGAGCCGCTGGAAAAAAAATTCACTTTTTTTGCAATTTTTCAAAAAAATTTCCAGAATAGCGAAAAAATCGCTC
>DYKF01000401.1 GCA_020722745.1 Caldithrix sp. | reverse complement strand
ACAAAAGAGTCCGTTCGTTCGCCAGAATCGTCCGATCCACGGCAAGCCAGTCCCGTAGAATGAAATCCCGCGATAAAAATTTCTCATAAGGTAACAACGCATCTCCTTTTGCCGAACGATCATCCTCAATTATGCACAAACTCCCTGAATCGGCTCACTGAAGTACAATAAAAACGTCGAATAACTAATGCATTACGCGATCTATTCATTTTCGACCGGACAAAATTATTGTCCAATGAACCCATTGGGGTGGTCAAATGACACGAATCCATGCACATCGTCGAGGCGATCAGCAAGTCGCCCATAACGGGATTCAATATTTTCCATAATATCCAGCGCCGTACTTGAAGAATTTTCATCATATGCTGTAGACATTCCTTTGGCCATCTATCGACAGATATCTATCGCAACAGCTTCCAGACATTTCAACACACTTCGCCGTCCACGCCGGAATGATCGCGCCCAGAAAAATGTCAAGACGCTTTGTGGTGCGGTTTTGTTGCTGTATCGCTCTCCTTTGAAGATTCCGAAGCTTTTGAGACCGCATCTTTCGGAGTCACCGATTTCTTTTCAACCGATCTGCCATTTTTGTATGGCTGAGCCGGTTGACAATACCCGCAGTCATTCTGCTTTTGATACGCAGTCGGAAAAGGAACACCCGTATTGGTAGTAATATCCGCGTATGAGAGACTACCAAAAAGAATGGTGATAACTGCTATTGCTACCGAACTTTTTTTCATGACTTACTCCTTAATAGTGGAAATAACACACTCATAACATCCGACCAATATGTCTAACAGCAGATTTATATAGCCGTTTATAAGCTAGATTCCATGCGTTAGAACATGCGTTAAAACCCCAATAACCACAATAATAAACAGGCCTATGAGAACGACGCCGGCACCGGCAATGGGTGCCGCGTAGAAATGTAGACCGATCCAGACCCAGGAATGGGCATACCGCAAAACCAATGCACCCAATATACAAAGAATCAATAAGATGAAAAGCACATGATACCAGACACACCAACATAAAAACCCACGCCATCCGGCATGAGACATATCGCGCTGCACCGATACCGGTTCGGATTCCTTCCGCATACCCTGAAAGGTTTCAGGTGGTTTTTGTCCGGCACACATTGCGTTTCCTCACATCTCCCTTTACTCCGTATGTTTATAAGCCCTGTCAGCGCAACGGG
>DYKF01000123.1:5942-7658 GCA_020722745.1 Caldithrix sp. | reverse complement strand
TGAGTCCTCTAATTGAAAAATTAGAAAACAATTCAAAACAAATCCAAACACTTGAAAAACTTCGCGACACGCTATTGCCAAAACTTTTGAGCGGGGAAGTGAGGGTGGAGATATGAAAAAAGATCTAACAGACTCCAGAGTTGTTCGCCAGAACGTACTCAACAACAATTATGCTCTGGAAAAAATCGAAGAAAACCTGCAACTGGGCGGAACTAACTGGCAGGGTGAGCGGCTTTTTACAAAAGCACAGGTTGCAGAAATGCTGAAGATAGATGAACGAACAATAGATAGGTATATAGAAGTAAATACGCATGAACTAACTAAAAACGGGTATCAAGTTCTCAAAGGGAAAAAACTTAAAGATCTAAAAGACAGCGTTGGTAACGACATGAATGTCGTTACCAAAACGACAGTGCTCGGAGTGTTTACATTTCGAACCGTGTTAAACATCGCCATGCTCGTTACCGAAAGCGAAATGGGAAAAGCTATCCGCAGTAAAATTCTGGATATTGTGCTCGATGTAATTGCACAAAAAACTGGCGGACATACAAAATATATTAACCAGAGAGACGAAGAATTTGTCCCTTCCGCAGTGAAGGAAATGAACTACCGAAAAGAATTCACAAATGCATTGGACAATTATCTGAATATGGGAAAGCAAAAATATGCTTTGTACACCAACAGGATTTACCAGAAAGTTTTTTTAGAAAACGCTGCAGAGTATAAAAAGATTCTTAATCTTGCAGCAAAAGACAAAGTCAGGGACACTCTTTATTCTGAAGTACTGAATGCCATTGCAAGCTTTGAACATGGTCTTTCCAAAGAAATGCAGGCAAAATTCCAGGAAAAAGGCGCCAAACTAACCGCAAGGGAACTCGATACCATAATTGATAATGCTGCTGAAAACCCATACTTACACCCTTTCATTGAAAATGCAAGACTGAAAATGGCAAGCAGAGACTTCGGGTTCAGAGATGCCCTCCACCATCGCTTGGTGAATTATATAAAGACAATACCTGCCGACGACTTTGATAGGTTTCTTGGACAGAAAAGTAAATCACTGGAAGAAAGGCTCTCAGATCCGGAAACAATTGCAGTCCTTAAAAGACTAAGGGACCGGTGAATAATGGAAATCGAAATATTATATTTTGATACAAAACATGCTATTGAAGTTCATGACTGGATTATTGAAAATTCAGGAGGTTTAGCCGGAAACAAAGATATTGGTCTGCTTGATAGCGCATTGCAGCATATTCAAAATGACCTGTACTACCCTTCTTTTTTAGAGAAGCTAAAACACTTAATCTATGCTGTAAATAAATTTCATCCGTTTAATGATGGAAACAAACGATCTTCTTTGGTATTAGGTGCTTACTTTTTAGAATTAAATGGTTATGATTACTGTATAAAACGCTACATCCTTGAAATGGAAAATATCGTCGTCTGGCTGGCAGATGGAAAAATTAGCGATGATATGCTTCTTGAAATCCTAAGGTCTTTTATAGAAGAGGAAGAATTTCCAGAATGGCTTAAAGTACAGATTATGGAAAACGTTGGGGATCTGAATGACAAGGAAGAAAAGGTAGGCATGTATGAGCATTAAACGAACCAAAACCCAAATCCAAACCCTTGAAAACTTGCGAGATATACTCTTGCCAAAACTTTTGAGCGGGGAAGTAAGGGTAAATCAGTGAATAATGAACAGAGAATAATGAA
>DYKF01000123.1:3421-5842 GCA_020722745.1 Caldithrix sp. | reverse complement strand
AATACGGCAAAAGGAAAAATTAAATGAAATTATTCACTATTCATTATTATTTATTCACTGAATCCGTAAATCCGTGGGGATACAAGTATGAACACCAATAACCTCCCCGAAAAATTCCCCAACTTTGTGCTCTTCAAAACCGCCGATGGTAAAGTCAACATCGATGTCTATTTTTACAATGAAACTTTGTGGCTCAGCCAGAAACTCATTGCCGAACTGTTTCAGAAAGACCGGAGCGTAATCTCAAAGCATTTAAAAAAAATTTTTGAGGAAGGTGAACTGGATGAGCAAGTGGTGTGTGCAAAATTTGCACTAACCACTCAGCACGGCGCAATAGAAGGCAAAACTCAGGAAAAAGAGGTTCTCTACTACAACCTGCGAGCCATTACCGCCGTGGGCTACCGGGTCAACAGCCACCGGGCTACTGAGTTTCGCAAATGGGCCACGGAAATTCTGCATGAATACATAATCAAAGGCTTTGCCATGGATGATGAACGTCTCAAGCAAATCAAACACTTTGGGCAGGACTACTTCGATGAGCTTTTGGAACGCATCCGCGAAATCCGCCTCAGTGAACGCAGGCTCTACCAGAAGATCACTGATATTTATGCCCTTTCCGCCGATTATGATCGGAATGACGAAACAACCAAAGATTTTTTTGCCACAGTGCAAAACAAAATGCACTGGGCTATTCAGGGTAAAACTGCCGCCGAAATCATCTATACCGAGTCCGACGCTCAAAAGCTCTACATGGGTCTAAAAACCTGGAAGAATGCCCCCGGTGGTAAAATTCTTAAATCCGATCTCACCATCGCCAAGAACTATCTCAATCAGGAACATCTCAAAGAATTGGAACGTATCGTCACGGCCTACCTGGATTTGGCCGAAAACCGCGCCCGCCGGGGCATTGTCACCAACATGAAAGACTGGGTGCAATTTCTGGACAAGTTCCTTGCTCTTTCGGATTATCCCATTTTACTGGATAAAGGGAAAATCTCCGCTCTGGAAGCTAAAATCAAAGCTGAGGGTGAATACGATAAATTCCGTGTCATTCAGGATAAACAGTACATTTCAGATTTTGATAAAGAAGTCAGAAAACTGATTGGTAAAGATCCAGGAGATAACTATGCCCACTAAACTAACCGAATCCGCCATCGAAACGTTCGCAATTGAACTCCTCCAAAAACAAGGATACCAATATATCTACGGCCCGGATATTGCGCCGGACAGGGATGTCCCAGTGCCGCGGGCACAGGAGGTGCAGGAGCGGCCGCCGGACAGGGATGTCCCAGTGCCGCGGGCACAGGAGGTGCAGGAGCGGCCGCCGGACAGGGAAACGCCAGAACGCTCTTCCTTTGAAGACGTGCTTCTATTGGGACGATTAAAAGCCGCTGTTTCCCGCATTAATCCGGATGTTCCGGCAGATGCACAAGAAGATGCCATAAAACAAATAGAACGGCTCAATTCCCCCGAACTGATTACGAATAACGAAACGTTCCACCGGATGCTTACGGAAGGAATTAAGGTAACGTACAGAAAAGATGGAAATGAGCGGGGAGATTTGGTCTGGTTAATCGATTTTCAGAAAGCAGAGAACAATGAATTTCTCGCGGTGAATCAATTCACAGTCATAGAGCACAGCCGAAATGAGCATGGAACCAGCAAACGGCTCGATGTAATTTTATTCGTCAATGGATTACCTCTTGTGGTTATTGAACTGAAAAATCCAGCGGATGAAAATGCGACTCTGCAATCGGCATTTAGACAACTGCAAACGTACAAACAGGAAATTCCATCTCTGTTTGCATACAATGGATTTTTAATTATTTCCGATGGATTAGGAGCAAAGGCGGGAACCATATCTTCGGATTACGGTCGGTTTATGGCATGGAAAACACCCATCATCACAGCAGGGAAAGAGCATGATCATCGTATCCGAAAAACGGAGATAGAAACCCTCGTGGGCGGTATGTTAAACCCAAAATCGCTGATAGACATTATTCGTCATTTTATTATTTTTGAAAGGTCAACTAAATTGAGCGTTTCGGGAGCAGAGGGTGGTATCACTTCAGTGACTACTGTAAAAAAACTGGCAGCATACCACCAGTACTATGCGGTCAATAAAGCAGTGGATTCCACATTGAGAGCAGCTGGATTCCTGGCAAAAGGACAGGGAAAAATGGGGGATAAAAAAGCCGGTGTGGTCTGGCATACCCAGGGGTCTGGAAAATCTCTCTCCATGGTTTTTTATGTCGGAAAAATTGTCCTTGCTATGGATAACCCAACCATCCTTGTCATCACCGACCGAAATGACTTAGACGATCAGCTTTTTGAGACATTTGCTTCGTCTAAACAACTTCTCCGGCAGGAGCCTGTACAGGCAGAAAATCGGGAACAATTAAAGGATTTATTGAAAGTCGC
>DYKF01000123.1:0-3321 GCA_020722745.1 Caldithrix sp. | reverse complement strand
GCAAAGTATGAAAAATTATCCGACAGAACCAATATTATCGTCATTGCGGATGAAGCCCACAGAACTCAATACGGTTTCCAGGCAAAAACAATCGATGATAAAGATGAGAAAGGCAACGTAATTGGCAAGAAAGTTGTTTATGGTTTTGCAAAGTACATGCGCGATGCTCTTCCGAATGCCACATACCTCGGATTCACCGGAACGCCCATAGAGAACACCGATGTAAATACACCAGCGGTATTTGGAAATTATATCGATATATACGATATCGCGCAGGCAGTGGAAGACGGGGCGACTGTCCGCATCTATTATGAAAGCCGCCTAGCGAAAATTGCAATGAGCGAGGAAGGCAAAAAATTAATAAAGGATCTTGATGATGATCTGGTAGAGGAACCGGATCTGCCTCCTCTACCAGAAAGCCAAAAGGCAAAAGCAAAATGGACCCAGCTTGAGGCTCTTATTGGCAGCACGGACAGAATAAAAAAAGTCGCCAAAGACATTGTAGCACATTTTGAACAACGGCAGGAAGTCATGGACGGCAAGGGAATGATCGTCACCATGTCCCGCCGCATTGCTGCTGAACTCTACAAAGCAATTATCGAAATTAAGCCGGAATGGCACAGCGATGACTTAAAAAAGGGCGTCATCAAAGTTGTCATGACCTCCGCTTCTTCTGACGGCCCTGAAATATCCAAACACTATACAACAAAAGAACAACGGCGTTCTTTAGCTAACCGAATGAAAGACCCAGACGATGAACTGAAACTGGTGATCGTAAGGGATATGTGGCTCACCGGTTTTGATGTACCTTCCCTGCACACTCTGTATATAGACAAGCCGATGAAAGGCCATAATTTAATGCAGGCAATCGCCCGGGTGAATCGTGTCTATAAAGACAAAACTGGCGGATTGATTGTTGACTATCTTGGCATTGCCTCTGACCTGAAAAAAGCTCTTTCTTTTTACGCCGCTGCCGGAGGCAAAGGTGACCCGGCTACCACGCAAGATCAAGCCGCTCAAGTGATGCTGGAAAAACTGGAAGTCGTTTCCCAGATGTTCACTGGTTTTGCTTACGAAGAATACTTTGAAGCCGAAACCGGTAGAAAACTATCACTTATTCTTTCGGCAGAAGAACATATCCTTGGTCTTGAAAACGGGAAGAAACGGTTCATTGATGAGGTAACGGCTTTATCTAAGGCATTTTCCATAGCTATACCGCATGATCAGGCAATGGATGCCAAAGATGAAGTAGCTTTCTTTCAGGCGGTTAAGTCTCGTCTCGTAAAATTCGAGAGCCCTTCTTACTCTGGGGAAGGCAAGGGTGAGGGTTTTGAAACGGCCATTCGACAAGTCATTGATAAAGCACTTGTTATGGAGAAAGTAATTGACGTTTTTGATGCCGCCGGAATCAAAAAGCCAGATATTTCCATATTGTCAGATGACTTCCTTCTGGAAGTTAAAAATATGAAGCACAAACATATTGCTTTGGAAGTCCTAAAAAAACTTCTAAATGATGAAATAAAATCCCGGTCAAAAAAGAATTTAATTCAAAGCAAAACCTTAATGGAAATGCTGGAAAATTCCATCCAGAAATACCAGAACAAAATCCTTACGGCCTCGGAAGTTATAGAAGAGCTGATCAAAATCGCTAAAGAGATTCATGAAATGGATAAAGAGCCAAAAGAAATGGGCCTTTCCGATTATGAATATGCATTCTATACAGCCATAGCAAATAATGACAGCGCGAAGCAGTTAATGCAGCAGGATAAACTCAGGGAACTTGCGGTTGTTCTTTTTAATAAAGTAAAAGAAAATGCCTCGATTGACTGGACAATAAAAGAAAGTGTCAAAGCAAAATTAAAGGTAATTGTTAAAAGAATTTTAAGGCAATACGGCTATCCGCCGGATATGGAGATGCTTGCTACAGAGACTGTCTTACAACAGGCAGAACTAATTGCAGAGGAATTGACAAGCAGATAATCGTAAAAAAAACTCCAAAGACAAATATGCAGAACACCCCCAAACGGGCATTTCAACTCATCATCACTCTCGGCATTATCAGTCTGCTCGGAGATATCATCTACGAAGGAGCGCGAGGAGTAAACGGCCAGTATTTGCAAATACTGGGAGTAAATGCGGCAACCATTGGTTTTATTGTCGGATTAGGAGAACTGCTGGGCTACCTGTTCCGCCTCGCATCCGGATTTTGGGCAGACAAAACAAAATCGTACTGGCTATTTACCATAGTTGGATATGGACTTTTAATTTCCATACCGCTTATTTCCCTGACGAGCATCTGGCAGATTGCGGCCGTCTTGATAATGGTGGAAAGAATCGGCAAAGGTGTCCGCAGCCCGGCACGCGATACCATAGCCTCCCATGCATCTAAACAAATCGGGAGTGGTTACGCTTTTGGAATAGCAGAATTTATTGACCAAATTGGATCCATTCTTGGACCATTGATTTTTTCTGTTGTACTCGCGCAGGCTGCTTCCGGACAAAATGGAATCGCCGCGTACCAGCTGGGGTTTGGTTTTACCTGGTTTCCATATATCGCGCTTTTGGGAATGCTCTGGTTTGCCTACACGAGATTTAAGAATTCCCAGGAATTAGAAATTGCTTCCCAACAAAGTGATGATACAAAAGAACTACCTGCGGCATTTGGATATATTCTTTATTTGTCTTTCTTTCTTCTGTAGGATTTGTCAGTTTTGCACTGGTTGGTTTTCATATTAATAAGTACGGTATCTTAAAAGATGAATATATTCCACTTTTGTACGCTCTGACCATGGGAGCAGTGGACGCTGCGGCAGGCCTGGTTGGGGGAAAAATATACGACCAGCTCAATAAGCGTTCGGGGAATCAGAAAAGTGGACTGGTCTTGTTACTCGCCATACCAATATCTGCTGCCTTGATTCCATTTTTCATTTTTTCGAATACACTGGCGTTGATTATTATGGGAGCAGTCCTCTTTGGCATTGGCATGGGAGTGCAGGAAGTGATCATGAAAGCTGCGGTTGCCGATATGATCCCACTTGCGAAAAGATCAACAGCATACGGAATATTGAATCTTGCTCTCGGTTTGGCGTTTTTCGCCGGAGGAACACTCGCCGGGTTATTATACGATTATTCCATAACAATCTTGATCGTTTTTTTAAGCGCAGTAGAATTGCTGGCCATTCCCGTATTCTTTTGGATGAGAAAGATGATGGAATAGCAAGAGGAGTGGCTCCCGTTTCAGTATTCTTTCACCCTGCTTGAATTTCGATGTGACATAATGCGGGTATTTTTGTTATCTAGCAAAGGGTTTGATGTGACATA
>DYKF01000122.1 GCA_020722745.1 Caldithrix sp. | reverse complement strand
GTGCTGAGCCTGTCGAAGCATCGAGGGGAAGGCAAACTTTTTCAGAGCTTACCTATGAAATATATTTTTTTCAGAATTCTATTTAGTCAAATATATAGAAGACCAATTATTTTCGGAGACAAAAAAAGCCCCCTTTCGGGGGCCAATGGGCCTTACGCATTTTCGAGCAGCTGAATCACAAGCCGGCTGGATAAATTAGCCTGGGCAAGCATCGCCGTACCACTCTGCATCTGCATTTGGCTGCGCGTAAATTCCAGCAATTCTTCCGCCATATCTGTATCGCGCAGTCTTGAATCCGCTGCGACCATGTTTTCGTAACCGGTTCGCAACGCCTCAACAGTCGTCTCAATGCGGTTGTAATACGCTCCTAAATCGGCGCGCTGCCGGGTGAGATGGTCTATTGCGTCATCGACTGTCCCTATCATCAGGTTAGCCGCTCCCACTGTCGCAATATCCCCTGCGAGGTTAAAAGAGCCGGAATTCATTGTTTGAATGAAAGCCCGGATTCTCTGATCCTTGTTGGGACCAACGTGAAAGAAAATGGATCCCTTGGCAGAATTTCTGGCAAAGTCTCCTGTGAGCAGCTTCATGCGGTTGAATTCAGCCGTCGTGGAAATGCGATCGACTTCCTCTATTAACTGAGATACCTCCACCTGAATCTGTAAACGGTCCGCCTGAGAGTATATGCCGTTAGCAGCCTGAACAGACAGCTCGCGAATTCTCTGCAGGATATCGTTTACCTGCCCCATATTTCCCTCTGCAACCTGAATAAACGAAATACCGTTTAAGGCATTTTGTTCTGCCTGGGCAAGTCCGCGAATCTGCGTGCGCATCTTCTCAGAAACTGCCAGATTGGTTGCGTCGTCCCCCGCGTGGTTAATCTTTTCGCCAGAAGCGAGTTTTTCGATGGATCTGGACATGTCCACCTGGGCCCGTTCGAGCTGGCGATTGACGAACAGGGCGGAAAGGTTGTGGTTAATTTGCATCTTCTCCCTCCTTGGGTTGTTTGTTTCGGGCGCGTCCTTACGCCCTCATGTCCTCCCGGTGACATGTGGCCCAATGGGGCCATCCGGCGGGTCGCATCGCCGGATGGCCCCACCGGAAAATCATTACAAACAACTGGAGTAACTTTTGAAACGCTATGAATGAAAACGGAAACAACGAAATAATTCGATATTTAGCCTCACTCAAGCAAAAGATGCCTACCATGAAATTTACGTCTATATGTCAAAGAACATCTATCTTTACTCAAGCAACCGGAGGGCAGCGGTACCACGCACATTAGCCTGGGCAAGCATGGAAACTGCAGCAGATTCCAGAATCTGATTTCTGGTAAAGCTGACCATTTCTTCTGCCATGTCAGCATCGCGAATGCGGCTTTCAGCAGCCATTACATTCTCGTAGGCAGACATGAGCCCCTTTGCACTCGTCTCCAGACGATTCGCATAAGCACCTAAATCGGCACGCTGTTTCATGAGAACTTCCAGAGCAGAGTCTACAAGACCAATGGTATCATTGGCTTTCGCAACGCTCGTTAAAGAAATTGCCTTGAGCCCAAAAGCAGCCGCTGTCATTGTTTGAACATAGGCGCGCTCGCGCTGGAACTGGTTGGGGCCCATATGGAACCACATGGAACCTGCGCGGGAATTTCTGGCATAGTCTCCCTGAAACAGCTTAAAACGGTTAAATTCTGCCTGCGAAGCAACGCGGTCGAGTTCATCGACGAGCTGCGAAACTTCTACCTGCATGAGCTGTCTGTCCTGGCCGGAATAAATTCCGTTTGCTGCCTGGACAGACAGGGTGCGAACGCGCTGCATAATATCAGCGGTCTGCGCCAGATAACCATCTGCTGTCTGGATAAAGCTCATTCCGTCTTCTGTGTTCCGTTCCGCCTGGCGCAGGCCATTGACCTGTGTGCGCATCTTTTCAGATACGGCCAGTCCGGATGGATCATCACCGGACCGGGTAATCCGTTCACCCGATGCCAGCTTTGCCATCGACTTGTCCATTTCCCATTCGCGAAACTTCAAAGTGCGGTTGGCATTGACAGAGCTTATGTTGTTGTTGATTCTCATGGTACACTCCTTCTCCGAAAGATCACGAGGATCCCGCAGGAGAACCGATCGATTGCATTCTGAAACAGACAGAAAAAATCCCTCCTGGACTTTTTCTACTCGCGAAACCCGCGCTAAACCCGCTGTTTCCCTCCATTTTTCTGCGCAAAATGTCGGTACATCCGTGTACCGGGCCATGTTGTGAAATTTTTCAAAACATGGCCTCGTTGCAGGTTTCCCGTCAATCGACGGTTCCCCTTCGGGAATCCATGAGCCGCAAAAAACCTCCGATACACCGGCAAACCATCCTTTGATGGCTTATCTGGTACATCGGAAATTTACAGTAGTAATAATAAATGAGAAGAGAAGAAGATAACTAAAGTCAACTTAGATTACAGCCAGACAGGAGAGATTACAGCCACAAAAGACCCATTCTATATTTTTTTTTCAAAAAAATAGTTTTCCTGTTCTGAATATCGGAAGAAACCAGCGAGAGCTTAATGCTTTTCGAGATAATTATTGATAATATTGTTTAATTTTTCGAGAGATTCCGGATTCTGCTTTTTTTCCAGCCATAAAGCCAGCTGCACGGAAATACCATCATGCCGATTGTACTCTCTTTTCAGCACAAACTCTGTTACGCGATAGCGAATTCGCTGGAAAATATTCTCCGCTACGGATATCATCTCGGGTTCGTCTCCAATCGCCGACGATATTTCCATAATGATGTCGTGCTTTTCCATGGCCGCTAAATCTTCTAAAGGTGGAAAATTTCTTTCGGGCTCTATTTTTTCTTCAAAGCCGGAACAGAAAACGCAACGCGGGCTTCCGGGTGCATGCGGCTGGTAATGCTGATTTGGGTTCATCTAAAATTTCCTCTATATTTATTTGGTCTCCTCTAAAAAAGTCCCTCCCTGGACTTTTCCAGAGCTTGCCTCCGGTGCTCACAGGACGGTTATATAGTAGCAATATTCCGGAAAGTTGTCGAAAAAATGTTAGAAATTCAGTCGATAAAGAAATCGTTCAAGGTTTTAGTTACTAAAACAGATAATATATTGTGGAATACATAGCCTACATATTTCTTGGTCTGGGAATCCTGCTTACGGCAGCTGGATTCGTGAATCATCCCAAAAAGGATAGCGCCCCGAGTGCCTTTCCTCTGGCCAAAAAACCAGCCGAAAATGCCGGAATGCAGAGTGCTCCCCGGCTTTCCGCTCAGCCTCCCTATATTCCCCCTTCTCCCTCTTTTTCTCCTTCTGCCCCAGCGCCTGCACCCACACCAGAGCCCCCCAGAATTGGCCCCGAATTCAAAGTGATTTCACAAAATCCGGATTTAATTCGCAAAGAGGGCCATTTGTATCTCGATCACTCCGGGCGCAATTTTTACGGCATGGCAAATAATGCCATCGTAGAACACCCCGATACGCTCTCTGGTATCCGCCGCATAGGAATTGGCCATTTGAGTTACGACGGTTTCAGCTTTCGCTTTCAGTCTGGAACCGCCCAGGAATCGTTTCCAGTTTCCTTTTTAAGCCAGATTGCTTTTTATCCAAACTGCATCGTGTTTACGCGGAAGGATACGGGTGTCTCGGCACTTTTTTTCGTTGACGAGTCAGAGAGCATCCGCCGCGTTTTGGAGACATTCCAGGCGCAACATGGCAATTCGATATAAACCAGTCTACCAATCCGAAAAAGGAAAAGGTGGGAATGGCCGCTGGCTGTTCGTACTTTTGTTAATAATTCTTACCAGCATTCCCCTGTGGATTTTTCTGCAGAACCCTTCCCGCTGGCTGTTCTATTTTCAATCCGACAAGCATGCATCTCTGGAAATTCGCTCCACTGAAATTGTCACCGCACTGGCAGCCGGAGAAAGCGACGCATTCCAGAAACTGACTGAATTTACGGAAACCCTGAAACAACTCAGCGAAGATTATCCAGCCGACAGCTACCTTCCCTATATCACGGGTCGCCTCACAGCCGATGCGTTTCTGCTGCCGTTAGCACCACACGGCGATCTGCGCGAAGAAATTCTTTTTCGTTCTTATACTGCTCGTTTTTATCTGCCCCCGGAACTGAATCCGGAAGAATGGAAAAAAGCTGTTCTTCTGTTGCGGCGCTCCATGGCCATGAATCCTCCGGAAGCTGTCCTGGCGCAGATCCATTACACTCTCGGCGAACTCTATTATTTTGGTGGCCCTGAATACTGGCCTGCCGGATTAAAGTATCTGGAGCTGTCTGGAAAAGGAAGCGAAAGCAGCTACTATCATTTGTACAACGTATATTTGCAGAATGGAGTACCAGACTGGAATGTCCTTACTCTCGCCGAAGAACGCATGAATCTTCTCAAGGGCATGTACTTTCTAAAAGCTGGCAATACTCCTCTTGGAATTTCTGGCCTCAGCAAACTGCTTCTGAGTACAGACCTGACCGTTAAAAACCGCGCTGCCTATATTCTCGCTCACTATTACGCAGCCAAAAACCAGAAGAACATGCAGCTTTTTTATCTCAAGCAGATAGATCCGGAAAGCTTTCTACCCCGAAATCCGTATTTTCTCCAGGAGCTTCACTTTTTGCTGAGATTTTTTGGGGCTAATGCAGAGGCCACGGCTTTTCTCTCTCAATACGAGAACCTGACACTGGGAGACAAACCGCAAGAGTGACCCTGCTGCTCCGCCATAAAAACTCTTGGTAGATCGGAAGATTTTGCCATGGAGATAGTTCCTGTGTTACTTACCCGTGCAACCTTCTTTCAATAATACTTGCCGGGAAGCCTCCCGTCTGCATTTTCGGCCATGAGTCAAGAAGCGAATAATCCACCTCGCGAAAACAGGGAATCTGGTAATCATCCTAAACACGCGCCACAGGCACACACAGAAGGCAATCAGACCGACAAGAATGTAAGGCATGCCCACCGGAAAACCAATCCCGAAACCGGCATTCGGCCCATCCCCGTCGATATTGTCGACGTAGAGCGCAGCCTTCTCGAAAAATGGATTCTCTCGCTAAAGCACTACAGCAATAAGCATGCTGCCACAGCCCGCTATATCATCCTCGCGACAGGAGCGGCTGCGCTGCTTGCGGTCGTAGTCATGTTTGTTCACTCCTTTGCGGTAGAGAACCACAGCACGCGTTTTTACAGACTCGTGAAGGCTTACGAAGAATCCTCTTTCTTTCCAGAAAATACCAAAAAGAAAACGCTCTCAAACATTGCGTCCGACGCTGGCCGACTATGCAATGTATTCTGGAAAACGACAGAATCTTCTAACGCCTGCCTTCTCTCTGCAATCGCAGCCAGGGAAACAGGAGACAATGCTCTGTCCGCAAAATCTCTGGACGCATACGGAAAACAATCCGGTAAAAATCTCAAGGGCTTTGCCGCATTTTACGCTGGATATTCTGCGGAGTTCAACAAAGACATAGACGGCGCGCTCGCATGGTATACAAAAATGCAACCCTGGTACAAAAAAATGGATCGCGAAGATTTTCCTCTCTTTCACCAGGCTAGGATGCATTACCACAAAAAGGATTCAGACAAGGCACTTGCGTTGTTTGAACAAATTGAAACAGAGTATCCGGACAGCCCGTACGCAAAAGAAGCTAAAAAGTACAGACTGCTGATTTTGTCTCAGAAAAACACCAATGGATAAACCCCTGCGCATTGCTCTTCCCAAAGGGAGAATGAGCGACGATTCCGTGGAGTATTTTCACAGGCACGCAATTACGTCTTTCTCCAAATTTGCCGTGGACCGCGAGCTGATTATTGCAGACAAAGAAAAAGGTCTGGAATTTCTGCTGATACGCTCCAAGGATGTTGGCGCCTATGTAGAGCAGGGTGCTGCGGATATTGGCGTGCTGGGCCACGATGTTCTCGCAGAGCACAAATTTGAAGTACTCACTCCGGTCGCGCTTCCTTTTGGCGCCTGCCGGTTATCCATAGCCTACCCCAACGGAAAAACAGACTGGCAAAACAAACGCAATATTCGCGTGGCTACCAAATATCCCAAACTCACTTCGCGCTATTTTTTTGAGCGCGGCTTTAATATTACAATCGTAGAACTGTATGGTTCCATTGAAATTGCTCCTCTGACCGGAATCTCTGACGTAATTGTAGATCTGGTTTCCACTGGAAATACGTTGAAGGCAAATGGCCTGTCCGAAGAAGAAAGCATTCTCGATAGTACAGCCAGATTGATCGTAAATCCCGTCTCGTGGGTGTTTCGCCGTGCAGAAATATCCAAAATGATTGACACCCTGACGGCATTTTAAAAATAGACGTATGGCAGTACCGAAACGAAAAACATCGAAATCCCGCAAAGGAATGCGCAGATCTCACCATGCTCTTGGCAAACCAAATCTTCGTCCCTGTCCAAACTGTGGAACCTATGGTCTTTCACACAGAGTATGCTCTGAATGCGGTTACTACAATGGTCGCCAGGTAGTTCTCGAAAAAGTAAAAACAGTTACAGAATCCCGCTGATTCCTCCCGCTTACAGCGGACTATCTGCCATACAGATTCTTGGGCTTTGGATCAACCTTGGCCCCTGAGTTCTCCAAATCGGAGGCTGTTCCCACGCAAATAGCAGTGTAATACTTGACACGCTTTGTAGTACCAGCAACAAGGAATTATGCCTGCAGAGTCATCCACAATGAGAGAACGTCTTGCTGATTTTCTACAGCGTAAATTTGGGAGCACGGCCCTACACAGGCAACTTCTTTCTTTCTCTGAATACATTCATTTTTCGATAAAAGTCTTTCGCTCTCTATCTTTCTTGAAGGGCAACCATGTGGATCCTTTTATTGGCGTCGTCATGAGCCAGGTTAAATTTACCGGAGCTCACGCCCTGCCCCTTTTATCTATTATTTCGCTTTCTATTGGTGCTACAACGATTATTCAGGCAGTTACGTTTCTGCCGCGACTTGGCCAGGAAAGCTTTATTGGCAATCTGTTAAAGCTTGTCATTGTGCGCGAAATTGGCCCTTTGATTACGGCAATCATCGTTCTCACCCGCTCCGGCAGCGCTATTGCATCCGAGCTTGCTACGCAAAAACTCCACAACGAAATTGAAGCTATTCAAAGGATGGGAATCAATCCCTATTTCCACATTGTACTGCCGCGCGTTGTGGGCGGCGTGATTGCTGTTACCCTGCTGATTGCTTATTTTGACTTTATTGCCATTCTGGGAGGTTATTTAATTTCTCTCCTGATTGGAAAAGCATTTCCCTTTTCATCTTTTATGGAAACAATCATGCGCTCCCTCACATTCACAGACCTGCTGTCTACGCTGGGCAAATCCATAACCTACGGAATTGTGATACCGCTTACAACTGCCTATTTTGGATTAAAGCCGACCACACTGTTCCAGATTCCCATTTTTGTTTCCAAAGCTGTCGTACACAGTCTATTGAGTGTCTTTATTCTGAACGCCGTCATTTCTGTCATACTGTATTTGTAACCGTGATCAAAATGAAAATGGCGCTGCGCGCGGGGTAACAGGCTATTGAAAAATCCATAAATTAACTTTTGCATGGAGCTCGCTGCGAGTTTACCCTGCGAGCGCTGCAACAGATGAGACATAATGCGCCCCAACGTGGGTAGCTAACAAGCGTTTACTATGAGACAT
>DYKF01000400.1 GCA_020722745.1 Caldithrix sp. | reverse complement strand
CTACCAGGGTATCTAATCCTGTTTGCTCCCCACGCTTTCGCGCCTCAGTGTCAGTCTCGGACCAGGAAGCCGCCTTCGCTACCGGTGTTCTTCTTGATATCTACGCATTTCACCGCTACACCAAGAATTCCACTTCCCTTTTCCGAACTCAAGAATGACAGTCTTAAAGGCAGGCTAACAGTTAAGCTGCTAGTTTTCACCCCTAACTTATCATTCCACCTACACGCCCTTTACGCCCAGTGATTCCGGACAACGCTTGCCCCCCCCGTATTACCGCGGCTGCTGGCACGGAGTTAGCCGGGGCTTTCTCTGAAGGTACCGTCAGGTATAAAATGTTGGTTCTATACGGTTCGTCCCTTCTAACAGAGCTTTACGTTCCTTAGAACTTCATCGCTCACGCGGCGTTGCTGCGTCAGTCTTGCGACCATTGCGCAATATTCCTTACTGCTGCCTCCCGTAGGAGTCTGGGCCGTATCTCAGTCCCAGTGTGGCCGGACACCCTCTCAGGCCGGCTACCCATCGTCGCCTTGGTAGGCTATTACCCTGCCAACTAGCTAATGGGCCGCAGGCTCATCCCTTGACAATAACCGAAGCCATCTTTAACACTTACCAATTAAATAAGTGCCTCATCCGGTATTAGCACCGCGTTAGCAGTGTTATCCCCGATCAATGGGTAGATTACCTACGTGTTACTCACCCGTTCGCCACTTTACTCACACCCCGAAGGGCGCTTTCTCGTTCAACTTGCATGTATAAAGCACGCCGCCAGCGTTCGTCCTGAGCCAGGATCAAACTCTTCATTGTTACTTCTTTTATTCTAGCTCAATTGAATTGACTCGCTCGACAAAAGTCATGCACGTATGTTAAAGAACAATTATATTAATAAATCTTAATCTTTTCTATCTTTATTACTTATCTTGCTGTTTATTTTTGACTTGCCCAAGATACAAAATTTTTTCCGCTTTGTCAAGTCTTTTTTTACTTTTTTTTCAAGCGCTTCTTCTTACCACTCCCCCCCCCTCATTTTGACAAAGCTTATAAAGATAATAATTTTTTTCCTCTTTGTCAAGTCTTTTTTTGCCTTTTTTTCCCTTTTTTTCTCCCAACAACCCCACCATTTCCCGCTGCTTCTTCCCCAAAAAGGCCGCAAAAGATAACAATTTATTCCCCAAAAGTCAAGCCTTTTTTTGTCTTTTTTAAAA
>DYKF01000399.1 GCA_020722745.1 Caldithrix sp. | reverse complement strand
GTATGGTAATAGTTTTTAATAGGTATGGTAATAGTTTTTAATAGGTATGGTAATAAAAAAAACGATAAAAGGACTTGACATTTATGATAATGGTATTATAATACCATTCAAAAGGAGAAAAAAATGCCAGAAGAAAGGGACTTGACAATATACAAGCACCGGGGGGCAATTGAAATTATGCCCGACACAACACCGACTCGTACCCAAAGATTGCTTTGGAATTATTTATTCTTGCGGGCATTTCCAGACCTTGCAGCAAAGGAACTGCATATTGTGCGAATAGCAGAAATTAACACTGAACTATACAATGGTCAGCTAACGAACTTGAAGCTATTGAAAGAGCAGTTGATGGCCCTGGGTAAGCAAATTGTGAGATGGAACATTATGGACGAGCAGGGGCGCAAGGAATGGGGTTTTAGCGGTTACCTAGCGTCTGCACAAATTACGGAAGATAATGAAGTAAAATATTCATATTCTGCCGCTTTACGGCATTATTTAGCGTATCCGGATATATATGCCAGAATCCAGCTCTCAATTGAAAAGAGGCTCAACTCAAAATACTCACTTGCTCTGTATGAAATAGCTGCGGCGTATTACATATTATCTCGTAAACGCGGCGTAACGCAATGGTATGATGTGGATACATTACGTAATCTCTTAGGTTGTGGGAACGAACAAGCATACAAGACTTATCGCGCATTAAGTCAGCTTGTTCTCACTCCTGCTATCGCGGAAATCGAAAAAAAAACCGACCTACGGCTTGAGATTGAAAAGCAGACTCGCGGGCGCAAGATCACCCATATCCGTTTCCAAATCTACGCGGCACCTGGCCAAATGCTCAAAACCAACGATATAGCCAAACCCGCCCCCGTCGATACAACCGAACTCAAGGCCCGGCTCGTAGAACAATACGGCCTGACAGACGCCCAGGCGACCACTTTGACGACGCAATACGCCCCTGGACATATACTTGAGCGTCTCGCATACGTTGACGCTCGCCGTGCGATAGTCAAGAACTTGCCCGCTTACACCTATGCCGCCGTGTCGTTTGTACCCCCGGAGGCCTCCGAAGTGAGTCAGCAGGGTCAGGCTCAGGCCCCGGCTGCTGTAAAACTGCCCCCGGCAGGAACAAAAATCGAAGTGATGGGGCAAGAATACGTGATTGATGAAAGCGGAGCGGCAGAAAACAGCCGGGGCGTGATCCCGCCCGG
>DYKF01000006.1 GCA_020722745.1 Caldithrix sp. | reverse complement strand
CCTTAAAGATGTGACATAATTCCGATTTTTTGTTATCTAACAAACCTTAAAGATGTGACATAATTCCGATTTTTTGTTATCTAACAAACCTTAAAGATGCGACATAATTCCGATTTTTTGTTATCTAACAAACCTTAAAGATGCGACATAATTCCGATTTTTTGTTATCTAACAAACCTTAAAGATGTGACATAATTCCGATTTTTTGTTATCTAACAAACGACCCGCATTATGTCTCATCTATGAGGAAAGTCTACCAGGAGCAATCCCGAAAGGGCTCTTGCCGCCCTTAGCAACGCTCGCGGCCATCCGTGGCAGCTGTCACGCAGTGGACGAAGTTGCTTTGTCGAAGCGCGTTTGCCATCCGTGGCAAATGGCGAAAACGACGATCAAAGTTTTCGAATCCGTTTCAACAATGGGTCAAAACTCTCTGCCCAATAACAGCGAAATCTCGTCGCGAAGTCGCGCTGCTTCTTCATAATTTTCAAGAGCTACCTCTTCGTCCAGTTTGCGCCGAAGGATATTGAGACGGGATTCTTTTTCAGAGGTTTCTCCCTGGCTCCTGAGTCCCTCGGTTTCATAATTTAATTCTTCCAGAATATCCTGGTGAAGCTCGCTTTCCAATCCATCATCTTCGGATCTGGTTAACAGCGAAGCATCCAGTGAAGTCTGTTTATATACCTCTTCACTCATAAAAATGGGCGCGCGAAAGCGAATGGCCATGGCAACCCCATCCGATGGCCTAACATCGTAAATGCGGCTGCCGTCGTTACTCTTTATATACAGCCTGGCAATAAAGACGCCATCCTTAAAATCGTGTATTTCTACTTTTTCAACAGACTGACCCAGGTTTTTTAAGATGGTCTCCATGAGATCATGCGTGAGAGGCCTTTCGGACCGGCGGTTTTCGAGAATAGAAGAGATGGAAAAAGTTTCTAAAGGACCAATAAAGATAGGTACAATTTTTTCGGCGGCGTTACTTTGTAAAACCATGGCGAATCCCATTTGCGTAACGGCAATTTCCATTATCTCGACGCGGATCATCTTCATATAAAAAAACAGTTATTTCTGCGTTCACTGTAAAGAATTTTTTCCTTTACTCCTCGTTATTTATCTTGCCACGACAACCGTTCCTCTATATCGTTTCCCTTCTGCCTCTACAACATACTGGTATATCCCACCAGGAACCAGGGCGCCTGCTTCGTCGCGGCCATCCCAGTATACGCTCCCCTGCCCTGTCTGCGTATCTTTTTCCCAAAGCTTAACCCTGCGACCGCGCAAATCGAGAATGGCAACTCGGTATTCCGAAACCGGATTGGGCAGAGTAAAGGAAATCTTCATGTTTCCAAACGTTTTCTCACCGCCCGCCATTGGATCGGCTCCACTGTAATGCGAATCCGTTCTTCCCGGCGTAAACACTCTCGGAAACAATGTAACGTTGGCAATCTCTCCAGCGCCAGAAAGCGGCATTACGGTATACGTTCTATGCATGTAAGAAATCTCCGCCGTTACCGTGTTCTCCGTAATATCCACTTTTCCACCAATCGCAACCCATTTCTTCCTTGTAAAATCCCAGTAATGAATCCCAAGGCTGTCCTCGCTCCAGTTGTTGCTGGAAATCAAAGAGTTGTCATAAGCGAGAACCAGCGTTGCATCTCCCTTCAACTGGTTTTCTACCACGGGCTCTATGCCGCTTCCGTTATCGAGTTCGTTGACGAGATTGTAGACGGGATGAGTCGCGCGGTTTGCCGACGGCATCGAATAGCCGGTCATTTGGGCTCCAGCATCCGACAGCAGGCCCCACACCTGCGACGCAGTCTCCTCTATGCGAATATTGATTCTTGGCGAATTATCCAATGCCCCAGGAGGCAAAATAATTTTGCTCTTCCCGTCCAGAGGAGCAGTTACCGTACCACCTGTTTCCGCCGACAGCTGTCTGTATTTTACTTCGTAAGGACCCGGAAGGGTTACGGTAAGATCCAAGGCTGCATTGGAATTTACTGTAAACAGCGACCAGCGATTTTTCTCTGTTTTGGTTTTCAGATAATCTTCGCTCTCGAGATCCGCATCCGATGAGCTCGCCTTGATTACATAGGCTGTCCCCGCTGGAATGCGGTCAAAGACGAACTGGCCGTATTGTTCTCCCAAACGCGTCACAGAAATGGAAGGTGCTATATCGCCATTGAGTATATCTTTTGCCGTAGCGAGGCTGCCCGAAGTATCCGTATACAGAGAGAACGACAAACTTCTCGATGCAGGCGCCACCTCTCCGAGAATTCTTCCAAACGGAGCCTTGCGAATGTGGAAATACTTTTGTCCGGAATTTTCGGCGGTTCGCTCTGCTCCCGTCTCAAACGTGGCAGTAAGAGCGGTTTCCAATTGAATGTTCATTTTATTAGGATCGGAAAACTTCGCATCAAAGGTACTACCTTTGGAACCATCCACCTGATAGGCATCCGTTGAGCTCAAAATACTTTTATCAACACTTCCCGCAGGCAGCACGGAGGGCAGAGTATTTTTCCAGGCCAGCGTAATGGTGAGGGTATCGGTTTCTCCCTTGAGCAAATTTCCCGCTCCGCTGTAATCTACCGTAAAGCGCATGGTCTCATTGACAGAATCTGTTCCCTCTGAGCCATCAGCTTTTCTGGTATCCTGCCAGCTAACGGCAGAAACAGAGCCGCCTTTAGAAGACGTAATGCCGGCAATCTGGAAGTAATCGGCAAGGCTGCCCATCACAAGCGAATTGGGCGCCACGATAATATCGAGCTGCGACTGAGTAATGGCAAAATTGCTAGAGGCATTTTTTATCTGGTAGGTTATCTTAAACGTATTGTCGTATGCGGTTTGTGCAGCCGATCCAAAATTGTCTATCAGGTAGCCGGCAAACCTCGCATCGCAGGCAATCTCCAAAGAAGGGGCAGAGGGCGAACAGTTATTCTTGAGAATCTCCAAATCTGCTGCCCGGGAAATATCGGTCACAGAAGGGTCCACAAAATAGACAATTTTACCCTTTGCTTTATAATCCTCTGGCACAAAGGTGAGGCGCAGCTCTCCCATCGCTTGCGTTCCCTGTATAAGTCCGGTATCATCCGTTAAACTTATCCAGCCATTTGTATTTCCAGCAGAAATATTGTCATCAGAAGCGCCAGTTGCCGTGATGGAAGAGTGGTTATCCGCGAAGGCCTGAATAGACAGGTTTCCGTTATTTTCCAAATCTTCCTCAATGGTGAATGTAATGGTGTCGGAGATGCCCGGCAATAGACCACCATCGTTTTCATAGTTAAGGTATACAAAGTAGTAGTCGTTAGCGCCACTTTGCACCACGCTTACGTCAACAGCATCGTTTGCAATAACAGAAGAACCCACACCAGTCACGCTGGTGATAAGCCCCGACAACTTCGGGATGACAATCTTCGCGCGATAGATTCTGTCATCGGGTCGCGTGGCTGGTCCACCATTGGTGATCTTCAGGCTTAATTCGTGCGTGCGTGGGCCGGCCTCCGGGCCTGTCAATTTAGTAACCGGCAAAGAAGCCTGCACCACGGCAGGCTGCTGCCGCATAGCAAGTCGATTGGAACCATTGGGAAAGGAGCGTATATACGCATAGCCACCGGAGCTCGTGTTGTAAGAGGCCGATGCCTTAAAGCTGACAGCGCCCCCACTCGTCTGGCTAGACAAAGATCCACCAGGACAGGTAAACGTGCCCGTAGTTTCAGGGCGGGAAATCAGACCGCAGGCATCTGCCCTGTCATTCATGGTAAGCGAAGCAGCACTGAAGAATGAATCTGTCAGACCGGTTACCGTTATCGTATCGCTCTCCCCTGTGGGAATCGGAACTGCATATTGTATCTCAAAATAATGGTCTTTATTAAAGGTGTTTACTTCTGTCGTTTCTATGGCACCTTCAATAGTAGACGTGTCGTACTGATCCACATCTTCGTGGACAGTAACCGTACCACCACGGCTGCTCGTAATCGTCGCAGAATCCAGATCAAAATATCCTGGCAGCGCAACGCGAAGGTTTGTGAGAGCGTCTCCCTCCGTAGAATTGTTCGTAAGCAAAAACGAAAAACTGTTCGCGGAAGACGCAGCGTCTATGGAACTGCCACCCGCAACACCGTTGACAGAACTTAGAACAAAATTGGCACCGTACGTGGGCGAAACAACGGCAAGCTCGGCGGAATGACCAAACGGAACGGGATCACTTCCCGCCAAAATATTCTCGGTCGCGTTATAGTTTCCAGAGAATACGGACCAGTTGACTGCCGATGTCGTCGTTTCCGCGTGCGAAGCGGAAAACGCAATTTTTAGAGTCTCCCCCTGTTCAATGCGCACCGATTCAGCAAGGGTAAAGAGAAGCGTTTCTTCCGCAGAGAGAGAAAAATTTCCGCCAGACTCGACACTCGCCACCGTAAAATCTGTCGTCGAAATGGTCGCCCAGCCAGATTCATTGCTGCCAGTATTGCCTTTTTTCAGTTCAAAACTATTCTCGTCTAAAGTACAGGCTGCCGAATCCGTACATCCCGCAAGAGCAGTGAGTACAGCCGGAGCCTTGATGCGGAAAATTCGCAGATCGTTGGAGAGTTCTCCCTGGTTTTCAAAGTAAATATTTTGCGTCCACGTGTAATCGGGATTTCCTGGATTGATTCGGTACGCTTCATTGGGATTCGCATAAGCAATAAACGAAGGGTCTGGATTTCTCAACACAGTTTTGTCCCATGCAATACCGGCATCGCCAACCCCAGAAACAGGGGATAAAGCGGCGGGAGCAGAAAGATCCGATTCCGCTATATAGGCAATGGAGTCATCTGTAGAATCGGGATTAATTTTTCCGTCAAAAGCAGGCCCCGGCAAATTTGTATAAGCATACAAATTTGTATCTAAAATGTCCGTAAAAAAGTCTGCCTGTGCAACCCAGGACAATTCCTCGGCATTAACATGTGTTCCAGGAATATTAAAGTCCCGGTTTTCGCGCACTCGGAATTCCAGAGTAGCCGTTGCCGCTGTCAGCTTTCCACCGGGGAACGTGACAATCCATTCACCACCAGAAATAGACATGGAAGTTCCAGAAGGCAGCAGATCGACTGCATCGAGAGAAGCTACATCAAACACGGAAGGTGGAATAATTTTTACGCGCGCAAGTTTCTGCAGGCCTGCGTTTCCCGCAATGCTCATCTTGAAGCGATGATACGAAGTATCCGGAACTGTTACGGCAATGCTCTGGTTGTCTATCCGAGAGGGCGGGTTTTGAGGATCACCTGTTTTTTCAAGCACTTCCACTTTTATTTGCGGTTCCGCCACAATAGAAACCGTCGTGAGCGAAGCAGGCAGAGATTCCTGATTTCCGGCATATAGATTCCCATCATTATTGTCAAAACCAAAGACAAATTGTCTTGTATCCTCCGAAGACAAATTATGCGACCATTTTATCAAAATGACGTCTTTGGAATTAGAAGCCGTGTCTAACCAGGGAATGGAATAGGAAGACGAATTATCTATTTCAATTTTTTCACTCGATCCGGCACAACCTCCGGTAAATCCATCTCCTCCAGAACAAGTTACTCCAGCACCGGCTCCAAAGCGAGTCGAAACGTCAGAAGCCTGTGCTACCGTTACGCCGGAAGGAAGACCAATCTGGATTTTATATATATAATTTGTAGTTCCACTTATGGCCGTGTTTTGAACATAGAAACGGCTCTGCTGCGTTCTCGAAGAAGACGTGGTATACGCCACGGCAGGTTCTACAACGGCTGTAGCCAGACCAGAAGGAATCTGGTACAGAATAGAATTGTCTTCGGTTGAGCCATCGTTATAGGTATCATCTGGGTCGGCTCCATTATAGAGAGACGCTTGAGCGGATTTACCCGTATTACTCGCAGAAACCCTGTTATAGCCGTACAGCTTTAAGGCCTGCAGAGAGCTCGTTGTAACCGTGTCACTGAAAGAAAGCGCTATTATGTCTATCACCGAAAAATCAGCGCTAGCAGAGGGAGGCAGTTCCTTCCCTGATTCATACGTAATCGTGAGTTTGCGCGCTGCGCCATCCCATGCGCTGGTAAAATCCGTTCCAGAAAGCTCTGTCTGCGAAGCAGTGGGATTCCATGTTTCTCGGTTCAAGGAAGAAACTGTCGGAATGCCAGAGACAATGTCGGGAAACTCTATATCCACTTTATAGATATCGTTCCCGGCCAACTCGGAAGGATTCTTGATATAGACTTTGACAGAAGAGGTAGAAGACGTTGCATCTACCTCGTAGACTTCTGACTGCGCCAGATTCGATGTCACAAAGGATTCCAGAGAGGGGTCTGGATATTCCAGCATTGTTGTCAAAGTAGATCCCGTTTTCTGCCGAGCATACGAAGTTACACCAGACGAATTATTTAATTTGGCCCTGAATGTTCCAGAGCGAACCGCACTGTTCCCATCGGAGCCTGCATTGGTAACGGTCTCGTATATTCCATCGCTGTTACCATCGCTGATTGTATACAGAGAATCCGAGAGCCCCGGATTGGCCAGACTGGAATTTTGTCGTATGGTAAAACTAACTATTTCGCAAGGGACATTGCTCTCGCCCGGGCATACCGTTCCACTGATAGTGTCCTGGTCTGATTTTAAGACATACCCCGCCCCGGAATAATCAATGGTAACCTTATGGTTCCCATGATCCAGCGTAATATTCCCTCCATCTGAAGCGCAATCAATCGATGTTCCACCAAGCACATTCAGGTAAGTGCTGCAAACATCTGCTATCCCATAATTTCCACCGCCTAAATCCGCGTCGAAAAATTCTGGAATATCGATGACTACGGAATCAATGTTATTAGACAGGCCCCCCTTATTGAGAACCTTCATATGAATATTGGAAATATCTCCACTGCTGATTTCGCTGGTTAAAACCAGTGGCGACAAAAATTGATCTGTCTGTACAGATTTGTCTCCCCTGAATACAAAAGCCTCACCGCGCGGTTCAGGAGGGGTAAACGAAAGAGACCAGCTTGCAGCCGGATTTTCTGAGCCATCCGTGTATTGCGGATACGGATATCCCGGAGCCGCCGAGTAATTTTCGTTATCTGACCTGTGTTTTATCGCGTACTGCGCAAGAGCTGCATTAGTATCTCGAAAATAGCGCAGATTCATATTGACAGCCAGTGTAGAACCGGAGTTCAGCGGGGAACTAGACAAATCGAGCCGTACCACTCTGTAGGTATTTCCGCCAATAGTTTCGTTTCCGACTATGGTAATCGTGGGACTCACTGCACTGCCATCTGCCAGCACAGAAACAATATCCCCCGAATCAACTGTTTCAAAATTTTCCCGCGTGCTGCCACTCGTCCCATCGCAGGTTCCCGCCTCGGGGCCGGGATCATCGCAGGTATAGGATTCATAGGGAATGAGCAATTCTACTCTCTTCACTATATTAGAAGCCCCCCCCTGATTTTTCACATAATACGTGACATTCACCGTAGATGGATTGGCCCCATTAGCATTATTGCTGGCCACATTGGTATTGAGCCAGGCAATTGTCTGGGCTGGCGTTGCGCGCACCAATGTCTGGGTGTTGGCCGCATCCGCATTATACGCCGTTGCAGCCTGCAGCGTGGTTCCCTCTACATAAGCCGCCGAATCACCCTGAGCAGACCAGTTTGCCGTAATCTGGGAAGCTGCTGAAAATTCTGGTGCAGCCTTCATAAAAAACGTGATGCGGTCGTAACCAGACTTTCCAGGTATATAATAGCTGCTCGTATAATGGACGACAAGTTTTCTGTATGCAGGTGACGAAGAATTTGTATAATAACAATACGTATATGTCCCCATGGTGCAATCGTCTAGGTCGTCTGCGGCACCAGAAAAAACCATCATCTTATCTGCCGTTTCCAACGAATCGGGGATGCGCAGGGAATCGATAATGGACGAGATATTGCTACCATCCTTAAGTTCAAAATCGAACGGAGCCAAATCTCCCTCGGATGGCATTTGCAGCACAACGCGGGTTATTCCGGGACCCGAACCGGCTGCATCTGTTCTCAATTCAATGGTGACAAACGGAAGCAGATCCCCCCAATAAAGCGGATCCGGACTTACGCTGACTGCCATATTGAGAGCAGGCTGGGAAAATATTTTTACTTGTAAAGCCGATGCGCTCGCAGGTGATGCCTTCATTCTGTGCGTAGTGGAATAACGCAGACCGTTAGAATCGAGAGCAAATTCCTGCGCAGTATCGCTGAATTTCTGGTTGTCTACCCAGGCTGTAAACTGCTGGCCTTCTGAACCGGCGTTGGCAGCGGAAAGAGTGAAATATACGCGTATATGAGCGCCGGCTCCCAACTGCTTAAACACCTGGTTATCGGCACCGGAGGTTTTGCGAAAGCGCAGCACGGCAATGGAACCCTGCCCTCCCGTGGCAAGGGTTTCCGTAGTGTCATTGTTGACAGAGAAGGCAGAAAAGTTTCCTGCAGAAGGATTGCTGGCATTGCCGCTGTAAGTAAGGCGCACCTCGCCCGCGCCGTTACAGGCTTTTCCGCTCGAAGCATCGGCGTCGTTATCCTGGCAAACTACAATGCTATTAAAATCCCAGTTGCTTCCGTTAAACAATTCTCCCGCTGCATCCGGTTTCTGTATATAAATTTCGCCCACTCCCGCGTCGGTAGCATTCATCGTGGGCGTTATTTTTAATCCATATTCCTGGGCAGCACCGAGCAGAGCGCGAATTTCACCTCCATATTGAGGAGAGGTGAGCTCTACTGTGGCACTTTGCGCAACGGGGCGCACGAGGTAGTGATCGTAAATTGCAGAAACATTTTCTGTCCGAAAATAGAATTGCTCCTGCCCAATCATAACCTTCATGTTGGTATTAAAAGGAACAACCTTCTGCCCAACATAATGCCATGAGTTCGCATACCCTGCATAATTCCCGCCATCACTTTCGGGGTTAGGATTAAGGTAAAAACGTACAACGGAGCCGTCATGGGTCATCCTGATTCCAATTTTTCGGTTGCTCGCTCGTCCACAGCGGTTCTCCGTAAAATAGGGATTACTGTCAGTATCGTTGTCATTTTTATCATTGTAAGAG
Organism: Caldithrix sp.; assembly: GCA_020722745.1. Classification (GTDB taxonomy): domain Bacteria; phylum Spirochaetota; class Leptospiria; order Turneriellales; family Turneriellaceae; genus DYKF01. The sequence goes on along the minus strand of DYKF01000006.1, from coordinate 31,148 downwards.
ACGTTATTCGAGGTATCGGGATCCGTGCATCCAATGGCGTCGCCGTCAAAAGGAGATCCCGAAGTAAACAGCAAACCGGTATTATCAGGATTTAAATCGTTTACGGATTTTTCTGGACTTAACGCCTGAGTAATATCAAAATCATTTTCTGAGCCAGAAAAATATCCCAATCGGCTCGATGACTGATTAGCCTGCTGGAATTCATAGAAATAAATAAAGTTTGGTAATGTAGAAAAATCATAGGACTGATAATCCGCATCCGTCGGGGAGAAAGGCCCATTCATGGAAGACAGTGCTGAATTTTCAATTAGCCAGATATTCAATGCTGCACGATGATACGTCGAAGTTCCCTGCTTCTCGTTACTTGGATCTACGACAGAATAATAGCGAATAACCTCAAAACCAAAGGGTTGCTCTGGAGTGGCGCTGTAAGTAGAATCCAGTCTGGCTACCCTGCCAGTCCAATAGTTATTGTAGAGAAGATCTCCATTGCTTGGCATATCTTTAATATGTAGAACGGAATTATCACTATACCCGGTAGATGTGCTCATACCAATAGGGTCACCAGCCTTATAATTCTCCCATCCACCGTGATCTACATCTAGAAAGCCACTGCGCCCATACGGAAAATTCATGCACCAGTTATTGGCACTCCCGCAGGTGGTATTGCTGCCATCAAAACTGTCATGGTATTCGTCTAACGCAAACAGTGGCAGTCCAGAAAACAGAATGGTCAGAATTATTTTTTTTATTGTCTTCATGGTTTACCTCGCAATTACAATGGTACCGCGGTACCGCTCTTCCCCGGCGCGAATCACGTAGACGTAAATTCCGCCCTTTACCAAATTACCGTTATCGTCGCGGCCATCCCAGAAAATCTGGCCGCCTCCCATATCGCCCGGCTTTTCAATAAAATACACCCGCTTGCCCTCCACCGTGTAAATGGCAACCTCCAGAGAATTTGGCGATCCGTTGATTGTATACGTCAGTGAGACGCGATCAAAATGGCGGCTTCCCTTCCCTGGCGTAAATACACGCGGTGATACTGTCACATCGGCAATAACACCACCAGAAGAATCGGCTCCAAAGATTCCATAGTATCTATTTAGAGTTCCAACGCTGATGGTTGCCGTGTTGGCGGCAGCATCTATTTTGGAGCCAATTTTGATCCATTCGCCTCTGTACAAATCATAGGCAAACACGGAGAGATTGTTCTCACTCCAGCCGGCTGCCGCAATATTCTCTTCTTTATACTTAAACGTAATCTTTCCGTTAGCTTTTGTCTCGTTGATTCCCTTGCTCAGTTCGCGATGCAGCAGATCCATTGTCTCAATGGAATTTCCAGCAGCATCCTGGAGATCCAGAGCGAAAACGGGAACATTGGGCAACGCCATAACTTCCGGCTTGCGGATATTCTTTTTTCCGGCCAATATGGCAGAAGAACCACCGGATGCATATTTCTGATCCCATGCATGGGTAGAGCTTTCCCACTGCGAAACAGTATAACATTTTGGTTTCACAAAAAATGTCTCGTTAATAGCCTCTCCGGGAATTTCAATAATGGCGCATTTGTCGGTTCCATCGCGGCCCACGGCTATATTCTCATCCGAACCGCCAACGGTGAACGGCGCTTCTTCCAGAGTCAGAATATCGCCCAGATCTTTGTAGGTATTGCGCTCTAAGACTATTTCTTTGGAGGCGGTTATATAACCAGGCGCCGATGCTTTCAGCAAAATGGTTTTGTTGGCAGAACAGGAACTGCCAGCAATATCCGTACACATCGGAATTCCCTTGCCCGAACCTGCAATCGATGCATCCGCAAGCGTGCTGCTTCCGCCGGTAAAAGTGACCTGACCCACACCCGAAGCAGTATTGACCGCCATGCGATCCCCGGAGAAATCGACTAAAGCCGTTCCATTGGTGTCGTAGAGAGAAACCGAGACCTGAATATTTTTATCTTTTACATTCTGCTTTGGCAGAATTGTACCGGTAATGCCGGCAAAGGGAGCGGGAATAATAGAGAAATCTCTGTCTCCCGTTGGGGCAATGCAGTTGGCCGTTTCGTTCAACAAATCATTTGTGACGTCAGCAACACCTGAATCGCAAATGCCCGTATAGGGAATGCGCGTTTCTAAAGCATAGTCGGCTGGGGTTGCATAACTGCGGCTCATGCTTCCTTTAAGCGTTACGGTTACAGTATCCGTTGCATTGGCGGCAAGCCCGGTTCCGGCCCCATAATCGACCGGTATCACATAAAAATCAGAGCCCGATTGGGGAGTTATTTCACCGTCGACTGACGACGTTGCGGTAACCGAGCTCACTCCAAACTCCGATCCTGGAACACGAAAGGCAAAGTACGGCAGAGGAGCCGCTCCATTGGTCACTTTTACTTTGAGCGTGTGCGTAAACGCGCGGTTGTCGGCTTCGTTAGAATAACTATACAAATTTTTTCCCTCGATCACTTCTACTTCTACAATCGACGGCGGGGAGGTAAAAGCATGAGAAAGAGTCCCGCCCAGAGCAAGATTTGCAGCCTGGTACGTGCTGACAGCAGCACATGGCTGGTTAGAAACTTCTACCGTCCACGTTGCCGGTGTATCCGGAATAGACAAAATTTTATAGTTGACCGGTATTTCAATCTGGGCTTTTTCGTTGGGATCTAAAACCGGTGCACCCGCATTACAAAACGAAACGGTAAAAGTATTCGATGCTATGGAAGAAAAATCCTCTGCACCGGCTCCGGAAATATCTCCGCTCAATGCAGTAGCTGTTATCTCGCCACCCAGCAGAGTGGCATCGTCCCCATCCCAGCTGCCATCTTTATCGGGATCTTTCAGATACTCGGCTACAAAATCGGGGAATGTAATTTTTACGGAAGAGATTGCATTGGCTCCATTTCCCGTATTCGTTACATTCAGCCGGATTTTTCGTTTATTTCCTGTGGCAACTACCGATGCATCTGTCTCGTTCTGGTGGCCATACACGGTATACCATGCGCCGGCCGTGGTCAACAACTGGATATCATCACCCGCAAGCGTTACGTCTACCGATGGATCCGGCTGCTTGAGATACATGACATCGCTCTTACCCGTTAAAACGGTTGCCGTATAAGTCTGGGTATAACCGGTAGAAAAACGCCCACTCACCTGAAAACGATCCGCAGCTGTTACGGTTACAGGATAAACAGAAGCCGCATCGGAAACAGCCGCATCGGAGCTTTCAAGACCCGTAAAACGAACCTCCACAAAACTGTCTCTTGGAATGGTCGCTGCGGCACTCGTAAAAGTGACAATAAAATTGGAACCGTTTCCATCTGCCGCAGGATCTAATGTTCCACTCGTACAATCGCCACTGCAACTGTAATCTGTTCCATCGGTAAACAGTGTAGTACCGTCGGCATGATACAATGCGTAGGTGGAATTTCCATCCGCCTTAAACACGGAAAGTGGCAGACTCACGGTGATCTGGTTTAGCTCTGCACTGGCATGTCCTGCATTGCGAACAAAAAGACTCACGGAATGATCGACCCCGCTCTTATACAAAGATATATCGCTCGAGGGATCGCCATCCTCTACATTTGTTTTTTGCACATACATTTGCATCGCGTGAAGAGGCTCATAGAAGTGCAAAGTAAGACTACGATCCGTGTTGCTTTCACCTTCCACAACTGGTGTAACTGCAGGGGTTAAATTGGTACTGCCTGGATCATTGCTGACGCTCACGGTAAACGCAGCGGAATCGCCGCTCGCATGTGAGCTGAATGTCGCCTTCGTATTTATTTCCAATAGACTACCCTGGTTCGCCACGCCCTTTTTAAACTTCACAATAATATCTTTGGGATCGGAATTGTCGTCGTAGCAGAAATCCCCCGTTGAAAAATCCCAGCCATCGCACTGGCCATCTGGAGAAGTGGTATTGGCAGCAGTCAAAAGGGTTCCGTCTTTTTTTAACGCAAGAGTGGTTTTATCTAGACTACTTACCAGTGCCGGACTGCTGATGCGGATATACTGCATGTCGTTGCCGGCAATAGAACTCTCGTTTTTCACAAAGAAACTCAAGGCCCCATCATCGAGAGTCGTTTCTGGCACCGAACCCCAGGCAGGAAATGCATAAGACAAATGATTTTTGCGGTTGTCAAAGACATTTGTATTCACCGAAAGATAAGCCGATGCCGGCATGGGGGGCAGAATAAATTCAGTGGTAACAGATCCTCCGCTCACAATTTGGGAAGAGAGATCGTACCAGTCGCCACCGGTTCCCGAAAAATTTTGCGGCACATCGGCAACTGAATCTGTTGTACTGTCCTGGTATACTGCTTCGGCAGTCCATGTATGGCTGCCTGCGGAAAAGTTATCTCCCGATGGATTTTTCTTAAACGATATAGAAATGTCGTCAAGATCTCCTGCCGCAAGTCCGGAAGAATAACTCAGATAGACATATCTACAGGCCTCCAACTCATCGCAGATTCCATCATCATTGCCAATGCCATCCGTTGAAATTTCACCATACCCCGACTTAGACTGATTTCCATAAGTGGTTGGGCTGCTGCCCAACTGCGTCGATTCAATATTCGAAACGATAAATCCTCCCGGAATGGCAATGCGCGCTCTTCCAATGGATAGACCTCCCGATGGATTTTCGTTGGTCAGACGGTATAGGATACTCCCCAAAGAATCTGTCGTATACAGCTGAACGGGATTTCCGGGCGTTACCGTATTCTTATCCGAAGAACTGGTCAGGCGCGTGAGACCCTTTTTGTTGATTCCAAGAGACAGGGAATACCCGCTTTGGGCCGTACCCGAATCGTAAACCACGGTATCGGGAGAAGAATCGTTGCTGGCACTCACCGACCAGAGCGAAGAGGCAGAAGCATTATAGGTATGGTTCAGCGTAATCTCTATGCCGTCGGTACCAGAAGCCGTTAAACAGCCAACGGTATAACTGTCGCCGGAACAATCGGCAAGCCCTTCGTAATTCACGAGCAGATGATCTCCATTATCTGTAACTGTTGCTCCCTGGGTAGAGGTCCCACCATTATCTATGCTGGAAATTTTTCCCTGCCATGCAGAAGGAATGTCTATTTTAGCCTTGTAAATATAGTTCGTGCCCACACCGCTGTTTTTTAGATGCAGATACGCTTTGACGGGCGTAGCCGCACTTACGGCAGGCATGGAGTTGATGGCCGCTGCGTTGCTCAAAGTCAAATAGGCTTGAACCGATGCCTTAGGTTTGGCTACAGAAAATTTTACCTGCTGCGTGCTGTTGGCCATTTCTGCCGTAGAAGCAACCGGGATAAAATCGGCAGAGTTGTTCGATGGATACCACGTTCCACCCGTTGCAGCGGAAAGCTGGTTATAGCCACGAGCACGAAACGATATCGTTTGTGAAGAAGGCATGGCGCTTTGTAAATGCCCCATCTTAAGCTCAATATAATTGTCGGTATCGTCTGTGTCTACCCCACCTGCGGCAGAAAAATCGCACTCAATATATTTGTTTGAGTAGGCTGCATCTGCCGTACAACTCACGCTGGAGGAACTTCCGTTTACAAAGCCGGTAACAGAATCAAAGGCCTTGCTGTCTCCCGTGGCAAGCCACGCGGTATCCAGAGCATCGGCGCCCGCTGCATCCCACCCAGTCTCTGCATCTTTGCGAATATACAGGCGCAGTTTATTGATGGGAGCTCCCGCCATTCCCGTGTTCGTAAAATAGTAACGAATTGTGTTTTGTCTACTTCCGTTATCCCATGCAAGAGATTTATCGATGAGCAAAGGATTGCTCTCGTTATCGGCAGAATCGGTATGGGAACAGCGACCAGCCTCCGGAGAATTGTGGCATACCTCTGCATACCCGGCAGCGTTCAGAGGCTGGTAGACAAAACTTATTTCATCGGAAGATGCCGAAAGGGCAGCCGTGTTTTTATAGTCAGCCGTATCTGTAGAGTTGCTCACATTGGAGGTAAACGCATGGGAAGACAAAGCATTATTATTTTCTATCGTGTCAAAAGTGATCTCATCAAAATCTCCCGGAGCAACGGGCGTTGCATATGTCAGGGTGATTTCATTCCCACTTACAGCCGCACTGCCTCCCCGCGCAGAAGTAACATTGGAAATAGAAGTAAACACCGCCGGAACAAAAATCCGGGCCATTTTGATCCCGTTCCCCGCGTTAGTGGAATCCTCTGTTTCAGAAGGGTTAAACAGTTTGTAACTCAGGCGAACAGAATCATTAGAGCTAGTAACGTACAATTCGCGGCTTCCCGATGGATCCTGTATCGGATAAGAAAACGCAGTGCTGCGCCCGACCTCTGCCTTAGCGCGCGGGAAAGGATTGACATAGGTAAGCGCATAGGTACCGGCGGAATCCTGTGAATAGACGTTGTCGGTTAAGGCATCTCCGTTGCCGTTGTCAATGTTGCCCGTAATATCAAATACCGTTGTGCCAGAAAGAGTCGCCACGGAATCTCCCAGCGTCATGGTTACACTCATGGAATTTTTGGCACCGCTGCTGCCCAATAGGCCCAGATTGCCGTCGCCACTGCCTTTGATACCATCCAGATAAATCGTAAGAGTTTTGGCTCCGGCAGTATTGTTAAAAACAATCTTGGAAGAATGACTTGAGTCAGTAAATGAAAACGATTCGCCGCCCTGAACCACATCCACAGAAACATTCGTAACCGAGGTAATCGCATCTGGCAAATTAAGACGAACTGTTTTTATATTGTTTCCATCTTTTCCCTGGTTGGTAAGCTGAAACGTTACCGTAGAAGAACTTGTGTTATTGCAAACCGTATAGTTGGGTTCCGTTGGCGGAGCATTGGGCCCATACGCAGCTGCATTGGAATTGCAGGCCACGGAAGGCGTAATCATAGCCGTGGCCAGTGGTTTGGCTGGGCGCAATACAAAAAACTGGCCAAATGCCGGGAATATTCCTGTTGCAGCATTGGTGGAACTCGCAGACAAGGTAGTGTTAAAGACGCGCGCCTTCACGCGAAAGTAAGAGGGAGATGTAACCGATGGAGTTGCCGTTCCGGGAAAGGTAATTTTATCCAGACCGCCGTCTCCAGGAATCATGGCGGATGAATTGTACTGCACGACAGCCGTATTGCCGGACAGCGAAGAACTTAATCCAGCATCTAACAGACTGGTGGCAAAATTAGTTCCGCTTACGCCAAAATCTGACCAAGGGATTGCTGCATTGTCCACATAACAATCTGGATTAGAGGCCGAAATACCTGCGCCGGTACAGCTTCCGTTGCCTTCTGTATACGTCTGGCTGTAAATTTCAAATTCTACTTTGTCTATTCCGGAATTATTGGGATCGTTTGGCGTTGCTATGTAGTGTGCAAGATCCTGCGGGAAACCAACATAAAGTACAGAGGGAGAAAACGTAGAATACCCAACGGGCAAATCCAACACTTTTACCTTGAGAAGATCGGACGTCCAGGTATGGGCATCCCCTGCGCGCACCTTCTGCCATCCGGTAGTTGCATAGCGAAGTCCATCATTGCCGGTTGTGTTATCCGTGTGCGAGGTATCGTATTTTTCGTTGCGGGCAAAGACAGCAAACTCCTGTCCAGCTGCATCGGGCGTTCCGGGAGCCGTAAACGTAAAAGTAATTCCTATGCGTTTTTCGGCATCCGCAGATTGTATCACATCGTTATCGGCAGAAGAGACGGCGCGAAATCTTACAATGAGATCGTTGCCGCTGGTACAGACATCTACGCCGCCGTCGGCTGGAACGCTGTAAGAACAATTGGTACCCTTGTTGTTAACGGTATGGCTTTTGAGAGCGCTTATTTCACTCCAAGCTGCTCCGCCACCGTGGGTGGAAAACACGCCAAGAGAGCTAATATCCCAGCCTGCATAGACAGATGGTTTGGTGATTTTAAGTTCGGCAATACCGGCATCGTCTGTATTGAGCGTTGGGTTTAGTACCAGGGAGAAAGGAACAGAATCCCCAACATGCACCTGCGTTGGATTGATTTCTGCATAGGTGGTGTCGCCATCGGCAACCGAGCGAACGAGAAGATTGTCGAAAGACGCTATCTGCGTTTCTGTGTCTGCGCGCGCCGATTCCACACCAAACATAAATTTAAGATTATTGCTAAATGTGGCCGCAACAGAGCCCGCCTCAATATACTCATTTGGAAGAGGGTCATTTTCATCGGGATCTGGATTGATAAAGAACCGAATGGTGTCTCCATCGTGAACCATCCGCATTCCAATAAGGTTGTTATTGGCGGGATTTTCATTGAGTGTGCCATTGTCATCTGCACCTCCCCCATTATTGTCAAAACATGTCCCACCCCCGCTTGGGCAGCTCGAATACCTGTCATCGTAATTCCACTCCACCTGCTGGCTGCCAATACCTTGGTAACTGAGATCTATCGAGGTATTATCTGGTCGAACGCTGGAAACCATGGAAAAATTGGTCTCTGCGGCAGAATAATAGCCCCACATGCTCAGGGGCAAATCCGTTGTACTCCAGTCATGGGGACTCTGGTAAGCAGTGCGCTGGGAGCGATAGATCTCGTACATGTAAGTAAAATCAGATAAAACGCGCCCTGCGTCATTAAAAACGTCTTCATCGCTGTACAGATAAAAGCTCATCCCATTCATGTGCCTATGTGATTCAGGATTAGAGGTATCGTCGCTCGGGTCAAGCCTTGCAGCAGATTTGATTACCTGGACGCCAAACGGTTTTTGAGAAGAAGCCGAGTATACATCTCCCTCCTGCTGCATGCGGCCAAGCCAGATTCCATAGTAGTTCCCGTCACCATTGTTCACCTCGCCGGAAAATTGAATTACTCCTCCGGTGATCGTTGTATTATTGCTCGAGTTACTTGGCTGAATATGGCCATCCCGCCCATACCAAACTACATTGGGCGTGCCACTGCTGTAATCGTTGTAATAATAAAAACTCGTGGCCGACAAAGAACCAAAGGCTAAGAGTGCCGCAGAAAGAAATCTCAACATTTACTGCTCCTTTGATTTTACGTTAATCTTTGCTTTTCCGTTTTCTGTTTTGGGCGGTGTTGTCTCCTCAGGTGCCTCTGGCACAAGATCTTCCTTCACGTCCAGACTTCTCTGCACCTTTTGTCTGGGCAGCAAATAGGAATCAAACTTGTACTTATAGAGGAGGGAAACATAATACCGGTGATCCGCTCCCATGCCATTGAACATGCTCGACCACGCCCACGCCATATCCAAATCTACGCGATGTTTTTGAGCGGGGTCTATTGCGCGGCCTATCCCTAAGCCAAAACTGTATTCCGAGTACTCCATATCTCCCATGGAAAAACCGCTGCGCGCAGCCACTTCGATCTCCGGAATTTTATACCACGATTCCCAGCCAAGATGGTATGTATTTGTCGCTGCCAGATGAGCGGTAGAGTTCTTCCCCTGGTCTGCCGGAGAGATCATTTTCCAGGCGCCGTTAATAGTAATGTCCTGTAATAGGGGAAGAGCACCGATATCGCCAAAGGCATACGAAAGGCCAAGTATGGTATTAGAAGTGAGCCGCTCTCCGTCATCAAAAGGCGAAACCGAAGTCGGGAGCAGGTTCTCCATAATGACAGAGACGAGAATATCGTCCGAAAAATTATAGATTACGCCAATATCAGGAGAAAAGGCCGCCGAACTCGTATTCTTAAAGGCAGCATTGTTTCCTATATCCTGCCCTGCAAAACTGAGCATATAAATATTCCCCGTGATTCCAGCGGAAAGGCGCGCCCCTTTGAATAATACGTCATCGAGTCGTTTAGCATAGGAGAGACCCACATAGCGCTGGGCAACAGTAGCCGTACCATCGCCCGAATCGTACGATTGCTGGATAAAAGAAAGCCCAAAACCAGCGTCTGTAGTAATAAAATCGCCTGCCCAGCCAGCCGTTTTGAGATTCACGGGATTGGCAAATGGCGTAACGACAGCCATATCGAACTGGAACAGCGATGAGCCATCGTCAAATTTAGTAAATCCCCCAGCTGGCTCAAAAACAGACATCATGACATCGACCTTTTCCTGGTGAGCAATGGAAGCCGGGTTGTAGTATAAGGAGGCAACACCATCGAATGTGCCATAAGAGGCATTCCCCATGGACTTGCCTTTTACAGACTGCCTGAATTCCTCAAACCAAGGAAACGCGGATTGCGCCATCAAAAAAAGGGCGGTTACCAGTAGAATCCGTATTTGTTTCATTGCTGCCTCTTACCACACTTTATTTAAACCGAAACGCTTCATGGCTGCACAAATTACAGTTATATGCATTCCTTATCGGTACGTTGTATACAATCGAGAAAAAGTACAACGAACTTTATTGGAAATGGCTTAAACTGCACGCTCCATCCTTTCTCTCCATCTGCATATTCTGACGGGCACGAACGGGAAAACACAACATTTATTGCAACAGGAACCCTCACTCTTTTTCTGAATACACTAAATCATCCGATTCCATGCAAATGTAAATTCTGTGCGAAGGAAAACCGGAACGAAGCAAGATTTCCTCCACGGACTGCAAAAGAAACATGCGTTTAGGCCGTGCATAGCGCAACTTTCCATCGACAGACCGAACGTAGTCCGTGAGCAGGAGGCGCGTTCCCGGATAATTTTTTTCAATTTTATGAGCAAGATCAGAATTAAAGCGTATCGCTCCAATCGATATGTAATCGATAGAATTTATCCCGGCCTCTTCCCGCATTCGCTCTGCCAGCCATTCATAATCCTGCAGCACCGATGGTGTATAAATAATGGGATCGAGATGAATGCCTATGCGAAACCCCAGTCGCGATAGAATACCCATGGCGCGCAGCCGTGCTCTCACGGGAGAAGATTTTTTTTCAAATTGTGCCGCTGTCCTCTCTGCCGAGAGAGAAAAACTGACCGTCACATTGGGCAATGGTTCCAACTGCTTTAGCGCGCGTATATTGGCAGACTTGGTTCGCAACTCCAGTCGGGCGCGCGGATTCCCGCGAAAAAAATCCCAGAAGACGGGCCAGTCATCCAGTATGTGCGAAAGAGCCAGCGAATCCGAAAATTCACCGGCATGAAACCATACATCGCCAGAATGCTGCGCAAGAGTGTTCTGCATTTCCTCCAGAATTTCTTCGTGGTTCACAAACACGACCATATCGGGAGAATGAAAATAGCCCTGAAGATAACAGTACTGGCATTCAAACACACAATTGTACGTATGAATAAAATAATAATGAGGGGCACCAGAAATACCATAGGCGGGCGGCGCTTCCCGTACAAGGCTGCCCTTTTTTTGAGCCAGAAACAAATCGATATTTTTTTTTCGGTGGGAAAAAGGTTTATAGACTTTGCCAAAGACATCGGTATACGAATCGATATAGCGAATTTCTCTTCCCGGAAGTTTTTGTAGAATTTTCAATACGGCCGGATGGTTTTCGAGATTCTTCTCAATAAAAATGCGTGGAAAAATCATAGTTTAGAAAAACTTCCGTTCATAATGCGGACAGCTTGTTCGCGCGGAAAGCTGGCTATTGTTTCGGCGGCTTCTTTCATGGACGGAAAGCGCGATATGTCCAGGCTAAGCCGGATGGAATTTGTTTCCATGGCATCTGGTAATTTAATGTCCACTCCCTTATGGCGGTATGGAGCAAAGAGCTCGTCAAGGAGTTCTTCTGCGCGGGCCTCAATGGGATTGTTTTCTTTCCGCAGAATTTCTAACAGCCTGGCCGTTCTTTTTTTGGGATGTTTTATTCCCTGCCGTACAAAATCCAGCAGCTCTGGATCGGCAGAATCTATTTCTGCATACTGTAAATATTTTTTATACAAATGCTTCTGGTGAACGGTAAAATAAAAGCCTTCTGGTAGTTCAATCTCTGCGGTTTCTTCTTTTTTAGCGTTTTGATGATTTGCCTCATAGTGCTCCAAATACATCTGAGAATATGTTGAAGATAGATTTCGAATATCTGTGCAGACCTTTCCGTTCTCTACTGAATCCACGGGAATTTTATAGATGAACACCTTTTGGCGAAAAAGATGCGCCGCAAAGGCCGCCCCATAGGCTTCCCTGTCCAGCATTCCTGCAAAGTGAGAGAATTGCGTACTCTGTTCAGGATCTAACAGTCGCCGCGCAACAGAGAGGAGATCTTCGCGTGCCTGTGCATCGGAAGTCGTTATACTGTGGAAGTCTGGTTCGCTGCCATTGGCCTGGTAGAGCGTCCGCACCGATACGACGCCATGCGGCAAGGGGGCAAGCCTGGCAGCAAGACCATAATGAATCACTGTGTCAATTTGCGGATATGCGCCGAGCATGGCACTGACGTAAGAAAGCGAGGGCAGCGCACCTTCTCCCGAAATAATCAGGATTCCGCCGGGAATAGTATAGGCCCCCGGCAGTGGAAACTCCAGAGGTTCAGCGCGCGGAAGAAAAAATTCTGCTTCGGCGCGGTGAACAAAATGGAGCAGCTGCATACATTTCCCTTTACGCCCGGCACGCCGTGTCAAGTATATTCCATGGATTATCTGTACGCCGGGCTGGGAAATCCCCGGAGCAAATATGAAGGCACCCGACACAATCTGGGAGCCGACATTCTTCGCAGCCTTTTTCCGGTGTCGCTCAAGGAATCTTCTACTCTGCATTCTCTCACGGGAGAACTTACCCAAAATGACGACCGAATCTATCTGATCTTTCCGCAGACCTTTATGAACCTGAGCGGAAAGGCCCTGCAGGCCGCTGCTAAAAAGTGGAACATTCATCCGGAAAAGATTGTCGTTTTTCACGACGAAATAGAAATGTCTCAGGGAGAGGTTCGCTATAAATTTGGTGGGGGACACAAGGGCCATAACGGATTGCGCGATATTCTTCGCGTATTTTCCAATGCTGATTTTCACCGCATTCGCCTGGGAGTTGGCAGACCAGAAAATCCCGCATTTTCTGTATCGGACTACGTACTCTCGCGCATGCCTGCCTCGCAGTGGCCCTCACTGGACGACGTTCGCAGACTGCTTTCCGAACAGGGCCTGCCACATTGACCCATGCGCGTTCTGTCAGCATTGTTTTACGCCACGGTAGTCGGCCTTCTGTTAGCGGGAATTGCCCAGAAGTTTTTTGTCGATGTCATTGTCGTATCTGGAGAATCCATGGAGCCCGCATACCAAAGCGGCGATTTTGTCTGGATAGAAAAAATTTTTCTGCAAGACAAATACTTTTGCCACAGAAACAGGACAGTCGTCTTTGATACCGGCGGGAGCCTTCGCATAAAAACAATCCGCGCCTGCCCTGGAGATATAGTTCGGATTAAGCCACACAGCCTGGATGTCAATGGCGTTACCATACAAAATTGGAAAAATAATATTATTCGACAAAAGAATCCGGACTGGATTTCGTTTGTAGAAAATACAGAATGGCCTTTTCCGCCCGAAGAGGAAAAAATTGCTGTACCGGAAAATGCATGCTTTGTAACCGGTGAAAATGCGGATGCTTCCATTGACTCGCGACACAGAGGCTTTTTGCCCTGCAAGCAGATACGCGGCATTGTTTTTTTTCCGACGCAATGATCTATGAAATCCACCCGCATACATTCCTACTACATTGCAGCTGGTCTTCTTGCTGCCATTTACGTGATTCTGGTTTTACGTGCGGCAGAGCTGTTTTTTGCCAGCCCTCTCCCTTCCTCCGTGCGGCCTGTTCCCGAACCCATTCGACGTGGAATGATCCTGGACTCTGTGGGGCATGAACTTGCCATTACGCTCGATACTGTCTCTGTGGGAGCGCGTCCCGGCCAGATAGAAAACCCGGCATCCGTGGCAGAAAAAATATCCGGCATTCTGGGCATGCCATCTAAAGAACTAAAGCAGACCCTTTCGCAGAAAGACAAATCTTTCTTGTACATCAAAAGAAAAATCCCGGAATCTGTGGGGAAAAAACTGGAAGAAATGAAAATTCCTGGTCTCGATTTTTCGAGAGAGCCAGACCGTTTTTATCCCAACGGACATCTCGCTTCTGCCGTACTCGGTTTTACCGGAGTTGATACAGAAGGCCTCTCTGGCATTGAGTATCAATACAACGCCGATTTAACGACCTCCGACACAGAGCAGAGAATGGGAAGGAATATATCGCTTACCATCAATGCCTATATCCAATACCAGCTTGAAAACGTTCTGGGAGAAACGTTTCGGGAGACAAATTCTATTGGTGCAGTTGGAATAGTCTCTGAAGTCGCTACCGGAAAGGTCCTCGCGATGACCTCTCTGCCCGACTTTGATCCAAATTCCGCGACCAGCTTTCCCAAAGCGAATCACCGCAACCGCGCCATTACAGATTCATTTGAGCCGGGCTCCACGTTCAAGATTTTTACGCTGGCAGCGATTATTCACGAAAACCTGTTAGACGAAACGCGAACATATTACTGCCCAGGCCACTTTGAACACAATGGAGCAAGAACGAACTGCTGGAGCGTTCACGGTAAACAGACGCTGGAAGAGGTAATCCAGAATTCATGCAATACGGGGATCATACAAGCTGCCTGGCCCGTTCGGGTAGACCGCATGCACAACACACTGCAATCTCTGGGTTTTGGCAGCTCAACCGAAATGGATCTGCCGGCAGAGGCATCCGGATTTTTACCTCGCGCACAAACCTGGGACGTCTATCGAAAAATGTCTATACCGATTGGTCACGGAATCTCTGCTACGGGCATTCAGCTGATTACCGCAGCCAATGCAATGGCAAATGGAGGCTATCTCCAAAAACCCATGATTGTAGAATCCATCACGACTGCAGACAATAAGGAGGTAAAATTGTTTTCTCCCCGAAAAAAACTGCGGATTCTGAATAACCAGCAAGGCTCCAAAGTGCGCCACTATCTTGAAAGAGTAGTATCTTCTGCCGGCACGGGTGCCCTGGCCAGTTTAGGCACAGAACAAAAAGTATGCGGTAAAACAGGAACGTCCATTAAGTCAGATTCTACTGGATATTTGAAGAACAAACATATAGCATCTTTTATTGGGTATTTTCCCTGCGACAATCCGGAAATCAGTATTTTTATCATGTTTGATGAACCTAGCGGAGCTGCCTACCAGGGCGGATCTGTAGCGGCTCCGGCATTCCGCAAAGTCCTGGAAAGAATTATCGCCAACATTCACAGAGGAAAAGAAATTCAAGTGAAACCCATGTCTGCCCTGCCGTGGTTTCAGGGAGAATATTCCCAAACGACCATGCCGAATCTGATTGGAAAAAGCAAAAAGGAAGTATTGAGCATTGTGTATTCACACTACCCTGGAGACCACACATTCCACGGAGCTGGATATCTTTCTTCGCAGGACCCAAAACCAGGGGCTGCCATTACGGCACCCTATTCATTCTCGTTTAGTTTTTCGTTTGGACCGGGAGCAGAATAACCGCCTCTTTGCTCCGGCGTCTTAAAAAAGACTTGAAAGCAGGTTCTTAAGTCGATATCTGACACAGGTGGAGAATGAACAGTATGATAGTATTAGAAGAACTTAAACATTTAAATGTACCGACATCGAATATAGAAGAATCCGTAAACTTCTACACCATGTTTTTTGATTTTGATGAAATATCAAAATCAAGCGATTCTGCGGAAATTTCCTTTGAAAATATCCGACTCAGATTGTTTAAAACAGACAAAGTATCACCGGCTTCGTTTCCGATGATTTCTTTTTCCATGGACGTAGACGATTTTACGGATGCGCTGCAGTTCATCGAAAAAGAGCGCATTAAGATTGTGTCCGGACCCGTAGAAGATGCATCTGGAGAAAAACTTATAATAGCAGACCCCTCTGGAAATCTTCTCGAACTGTTTTACCTGCAGGAAGAGTAACATTTTCACGCATGGAACTGCTCCGTTTAACGCTCGTTACTGTTCATGCGATCAGCGGCACCCTCTGGACGGGAGCCGCTTTTTTTTTCCTGTTCGTTTTTTCTTCCATCACGCGCTCCTTCCGAGATTATGATTTTTTTATCTCTTTAAGATCCATCGTAATCAACCAGATTTTGCAATACATGCTGTATTCGTTCACCGTTTCTCTTGTTTCTGGAGCCGCTCTGTTTATTCTCTACCGCCGCAGCCTGGGCAATTTTGAGTATGCCTCCATTTTCTCTGCTAAAATGCTCCTCATCATGCTCTCTTTCTTTCTCATCCGCAATTATATTGGCCAGACGGATCGCGTGGCAGACAATCCAGACAGCGCAACCAAAACAGGAGTTCTCATCTCTCTGGCCGGTGTCTTTATACTGGCATTCCTGTTGCCACTTTTCCCATGAAACGATTCCTCTGGTTGCTCCCCCTTGCACTGTTTTTTGGTGCCTGCAACAGCAACTTGCAGATTTGCGCTAACCAGGTGCCCTGCCGCTCTTCGCACAAGCGACTGCAATACCGTATTTCCAAACATACTCTCAACAAAAAAACAATCGACTCACTCTACTTTGCAGGAAAAACAATATCGTTTTCACGCAGCAAACCATGCGAGGGACCGCTCCTTATCCTCAGCGATCAAAAATCGAAAAGCATGGAATTAATCATGTCTAAAAAAGACAAATACTTATATACTTTTGAACTGGCTGCCAATGTAGCCGATTTTTTTCAATCCAGCCTGCAACCGTTACAGCCAGTCGGGTATCAGTTGCCTCTCACGGTAACACTGGAATGCAACCACTCCGTAGAAGTTAAAAAAGATATTATCCTGGAATTCGTTCATGGAACAAAGTAGAGAATGCATCAAAGAAATACTTCAATGGCAACTAATCGAAAAAGAAGGACGATACTATTTACCTTTTCTAAACAGTCCATTGTACAGCGAACGGGGTGTAGCGCGCGAAATACAACTGCTCTCTTCGTTGCGCAAAGAAAATAGCGGCAAATTGATTTATGCAGGACCGTACCACGCAAAATGGATAGAAGCAGAATCGTACTTTGAAGCCTGGATTCCGATTGGCGGTTCATACGAAACAGAGGGAACAAAAATAATTGTCTCAGTTGATCAATGGATTGATTTTCTGCATTCCATTCGTCCGGAAGATTCTCTCACCGTTGTGCTGCATCCTTCTATTCCCCCTTCTACGTACAGAGATACCATAGAAAACTGCCTTCGCCATTCTCTTGCTTACGCTGCGGGAAGATTAAAAACGCTGCGCCACTTTTCTAAAACCTGGCAATACAATGCCCGCAGGAATGCAGAGCAATGGAAGGCTTTTACGTTTCCAGAAAAATTAGAAAAACCGAACTATTTTATTCTGGGTGGTCCGCAGGTAGATAATGCTCTAAGAAATATTCCCTCGGGCGCCGTACTCTGGGTGGCCGATACCGCCCTGTATCCGGTATTGCACCGGGGATTTTCTGTCTCACTCGTGGTTTCGGTAGATGCTGGATTTGCGAGCCGCGAACATTTTTTGGGCATCCCAAGGAAGGATCTTTCAAAACTGGACATCTTTGTTGACTTTCTCTCTCATCCTGCAGTATTAGCATTGCCCTTTCGTAAAAAATATTCGTATTCGAGCAGCCACCCTCTTACACCCAAAAGTCTGCCAGCCCTCGTAAACGGTTCGGGAGACGTAAAGGGAATCATGACAGCGTTATTCAGTAAACTATTTCCTGAAAAAGAGCTACCAAAATTGATTGGAGGAACGGGTTTGCACAGCGGGCTCGTTTCCCATCTCAGGGGATCTGCCTACCACCGGCGCATGGCAACGCAAGCAAACCGATTCATTACGGCAGAAAATTATTTCCGCATTCTGTCGCAGCGTTATCGGTAATTCTCCCGGATAAAACGGGCAATGTCATTCTCTGTAACAGATTCATCGTTCACTCGAACGACATAGGTACCAAAGATTTTATCGTGGATCCCGCGCACCTGCGAAGAATGCTCCATGGTAACCGTCACGAACAGATTAATGGGAAATCCTTTGAAAAAACTGCGCAACAACGATTTCAAAAAAGAAGGCGGTCTGCCGTCTTTGGTGACTACGCGAATATTCATGCTGCGACGCAAAAAGCTGCTGCCCCCGCGACTGGTTCTGGATTCCAGAAAAGCCATCCAGACATGCCAAAGGGCCCAAAGGAGCAATGCGCCCGCAGCAAAGGCAGGTCGCTGCGCGGATGACAAATCTCCCTGAAAAAAACCTTTTAGAAAAACCATGGCAATCACACCCCATACGATGATTCCCAGGCGAAGGAGATAGCGCTCGTAAAAATGCGTCCAGATCCGTATTTCCATGGGAGCCCTGTCAATGGGAGAATGTTCCAAGGCAAACCAGGCCTCCCGCAATATTTCATATTTCTCCGCATCTTTATCGGAATCGATAATATTGAGAAGTTCCAGCAGATCGTCACTCTTCAAGCGAAGAGCGTTATCCCGGAATTCCTGCATTTCTTCGGATAGGATTTGTTTTTTAGCCATATCAATCCTTCTCCGGTTCACGCAAATGTTTGGTAATCACTCTATGAAAAATATACGCCCTGTCTTCCCAAATGGTATAATATACAGGAATTACAATCAAAGTGATAAGGGTGGCAAAGGCTAGTCCCCATGCTATCGTGAGCGCCATGGGCTTCAAGAAAGGATCATCGCCTCCGATTCCGTACGCAGTAGGTAGAAGCCCAAACACGGTTGTAATGGTCGTAAGCAATACGGCGCGTAGGCGCGTGGTTCCGGCCTCCACGACGGCCTGCTCCCGGCTTTTTCCCTGTGAGCGCAATTTATTGATGTAATCGACGAGAACAATGGCGTCATTGACGACGACACCAGCGAGACCAATAATTCCAAACGTGGCGAGAAAGCTGAGCGTTAAATTGGGGATCCAGAATACCTTGTGGATAAAGAAGGTAAAGATTACGCCCACGAGGCCAAGGGGGATAGCCATCATGACTACGCGCGGATGGCGCAGATTGCCAAACATGAGGACGAGAATAATCAATATTCCAAAAACAGCTACGAGGAAAGAGAAGCCGAGATCCTTCATGGAATCCTGCGTGTCTTGGTATTCTCCGCCAGCCTTAAATGTCAAATTGGGATGCGCTTCCTGTATTGCTTTTGTTTTGCTCATGAGCTCGGTGTTGACGCGCACGGAAGAATTTCTGTTCTCGTCAATGTTGGCCTTAATGTAAATGGTGCGAACAAAATCGGAGTGGGTTATCAGCGAGACTCCATTTTTTTTCTCAAACCAGGCAAGCTCTGTGATCGGAACCAGATTGCCAAAGTTATTGCGAACCTTCACCTGCCTCAAGGAATCGAGAGAATTTCTGTAGTCTTCGGGAAGAATAACACGAATATCAATTTGTTCTTCTGCTTCTTTAATGGAAGATGCCACCCTGCCTTCAAAAAAAGTTTGAATGGTACTCGCAATCTGGGTGACGCTCACCCCCGCCATGGCAGCACGCGCCTCATTGATTTGCACGTGGTATTCCTGCTTGCCCTCTTCCTGGTTGTCGCGAATGTCGTATACGCCTTCAATTCCGGAGAGAATTTCTTTTACCTCTCTGGTCACGCTGCGCAGCTCTTCAAAATCATTGCCTCGAATTTCAAACTGGACGGGTGCCCCAACGGGGGGACCGCCACCTGCCTGCCTATATTCAATTTTTTCGAGCCAGCGATCTCCGTTCTGGATAACGCGAAGGCTGGCACGATTTTCCAGCAGCAACCCGTGCGTTCCCGGAAGGATGCCCGCCTTTTCTGCATCGGGAAAGAATTGCGGAGTTCCAGAAAAAGAAATGATTTGAGAAGAATTCAATTGCTCTGGACCAACAGAGACGAGACCATTGATAAGACCAAGATACATTCTGTTTTCTCTGGCAGGAATAATCGAATACAGACCTTCCTGCGAATACTTAGTCTCTTTTAATATTTTCTTTTGTGTTATGGACACTTCTCTCAAAAAACCGTCCGTTGCGGTAAACAACAGTTTATCTCCTCGTACCAATACATCTGTCACGGGTGCAAGACGCGCAAAAGCCTGCTTACCTTTTTTTTCGGGCGGTTCTGCGCGGATAAGCGAGTGGCGAATCACAAAACCTTTTTTAAAATTTTTGTGGAATTGTGTGACTGTCCCGGCAGGAGAAGCAACATAAAAATTCTCAGATTTTTCATCCCAGACGATGGAGTTTACCGGTTCTTTGAATTTTCCCTTTTGCGTTCTTTTGAGCGATTGTGGTGTGAGTTCAAATACATCGCCAAGCTGAGTAAAAAGAAATCCTTTCGATGCGTCTGGCGAAAATGTAGCAAAAGAAGGCGAATCATATCGTCTTAGGTCGTACTGCTTTTTCTGAACAATTTTTCCTGTAGTCGGGTCTACCACAATAAATTCATTTGCTATGGTATAAGCTGCCACCAGATTATTACCGGGCAACAGAACTCCCTTGAGCCATACATCGGAATCGACTACATAACTTTTTGCAATGCGACCAGGCGCGTCTGGGCTATATGCCTGCATGATTCTATCGCGACGCATTATATACAGCAGGTTGTCCCGTTCAGAAAAGCCGGCGAAAACAACAGGGTTCGATGGATCCAGTCGCTTTTGCAGATATAGAATAATCTCCCCCGCCGTGCGCGCGCGCGTGTTCTCTGGCGTAAGATACAAAGTCACCTGTCCGTAATTTTTTCCCAGTTTGGTAAACGGATCGGCAGAGCTCTCCTGCTGTATGCCGATTCGGGCAGAATAATCGGTCAGCTCTTCTTTGGGCAGAACGGATACACCGTGTTCAAAGAAAGATATTTTCTTTTCCATTTCGGAAAGCGATAATCCCTGGACTGCTTCTGCCTTGATAAAAACCATTTCTATATTATTTGTAGGAAACAGGACAAATCCTATTTTGGGCAGCAGAGAAAAGCCCAGCAGAACAACGCCTATCGTAATAACAATCACCGTATAGCGGTTGGGCACGGACCATTCAATCACGGGACGGTAAAATCGAAGCAGAAAATTATAGAGCCTTGCCTCAAAACGGCTTTCGTGCGGCTTTTCGCCTTTCTTTTTGTCAGGACTAATGTCGACAAGGTGGCTGGGCAATACAAAGATACTTTCTATCAACGAGGCCAGCAGGGCAATAATGACGACTGCCGGCAAACTCCACATGAATTTTCCCATAATTCCACCCATCATAAGCAGCGGTGCAAAAGCGACGATAGTGGTAAAAACTGCCGCCGAAACCGGGGCCACCATTTCTGTTGTCCCTACTATGGCCGCTCTCACAGGGGACAATCCCTTCTCCAGATGCCGATAAAAGTTTTCCCCAATCACAATGGCATCGTCCACAATCATTCCGGAGACAATAATGAGACCAAATAGACTCAACAGATTAATGCTGACACCAAACAATTTCATAAATAGAAAGGTGGCTGCAAAAGAAATGGGAATTCCGATGGCAACCATGAGAGCCACGCGCCAGCCAAGAAAAAGATAGAGAGAAATGGCAACGAGAACCATACCCACGGAAACATTCCCAATGAGCACACTCAGACGACGGCGAATAAAATACGACAAATCATTCATTGTCGTAAATTCAATTTTTTCGGCACCTTTTGTCTGCTTCAGTTTATGAATTACAGACAGGACTTCGTCCACAAGATGAATGGCATCGCCCTTTTCTTTTTTGAGAATCGTGAGAATAATGGCTTCTTCTCCGTTGGCTTTTTCGACAATATTTTTTTCTTCAAAAGAATCGCGCACGCGGGCTACATCGCCAACAGTAACAGAGCGACCTATGTCGTTAGATCGAACCACGAGGTCAGCAATCTCCGGAGCCGTCGAGAATTGCTTAACGGTGCGAAGTGCGTATTCTTTTCCCCCGTCTGTTACTTCTCCACCCGGAAAGTTGATATTCCGGGCAGCAATTGCGGCTACGACATCGTCTGCCGAAACATTATACGCAAACAATCGCTCAGGAATAATATCGACAAACATTTCTCGATTGCGGTAGCCGCGCATTTCTACCGTTGCTACATCGTTAATCGTCTCGGTCTGGTCTTGCAGGCGGTCTGCCCATTCGCGCAGCTCAAGTTCTGTAACAGAGGAATCCTTTGCCGAAACAGCGACTTCTATGATAGCCGAGCGCGAAGTAGAAATTTCCATTACTGCAGAGTCTTCTACATCCGAAGGAAATTCCCGTTCGGCAGAATCTACGGCATCGCGGATTTCCTGAAGAGTGGAAAGCTTGTCCTTTAAATCTGGCTCTAACGTTAGAACTACGGTAGAACGCGAATCGAGAGATGTTGAAGAAGAGCTCTTGATATTGTCTAACCCTTTGAGCTCGCGCTCTAAAGGAATCGTCACGAGTTTCTCAACCTCTCCGGGAGATGCACCCGGGTACACGGTCTCTACGAGAACAATATCAAAATCGATATTGGGAAAAGCCTCGCGCTGCAGCGAAAACATGGAAAACAATCCAAGTGCAAAAACGGCAAAAGAGGCAAGATTGCCAAGAACAGAGCGGTGAACAAAAGCCGCGATAAGTTTATTCATTATTCCACCTCTGCTATCAGTTTTTCAATATCAATCTGGTAGCGTTCAAAAATTTCATTTTTTGCAAGATCCAGGCGAAGCAGCGCAACATTGAATTCAATAAGGCGTGCTAATTCATCCTGCCGCGATGTATTCAAGGAATCCATGGCGTTTTTTACGACAGTTGCATTCAGGCGCCCCTGGTTGCTGCGAGCTATTACTTTGGCATAGTAGGCCTCGGACTCAGTGCGAACTCGGCGCGTTTTCAGAAGAACGTCGTGGGCAAGGCGAACCTGCTCCAGACGATTCAGAACATCATCGCGAATTTCACTTTTGAGTTTCTCTATTTCTATTTCGCGCTGTTTAATGGTCAGACGTGAATCGCGCACAGAAGTGCGAATTTCCTCATCCCACAGTGGATAGCTCATTTTTACAGAAGCCTGCCATGTCGGATACGTAAATCCCGGTAAGTCGGCATTGGCTGCAAGAATATCCTCGTCCTGCCCCTTTCCCTGTACAGATACAACTGCAGACAGAGAAGGCAAAGCATTATTCTCGCTGATTTTATTGGACTCGCGGGCAATCTCGAGAGCGCGAAGCGCATTGCGATAATCGGTGCGTTTGGCAAAGGCGGCTTCCAGAGACTCCTGCTCGTTCAGCGAAGGTAATACGTCGGTGAGATCGGTAATCCCCGTGACCTGTGTTTCGGGTGGCATGTTCACCGTGCGCAGCAGAGTTCTAACAGCTTCGCGGTACGCCTGTTCGCGCTGGCTTAAGCGGCTTTCGGCAGAAGCAACGATGGAGTTGTACTGGTTGAGTTCGTACTGCTCAGAAATACCAAGGCGAACATTGCGCGCAATGATATTGCGGACAAACGTAGCGGTCTCGACTCCTTTTTGAGCGTTCTCGACTCCCTTTTTTTCTATCGTCACCTGCCAGTAGTCTATGAGCGCCTGGACGACAAGGCCAGAAAGCTGGTCGAGAAGAGCGGAACGCGTGATGGCAGAATTCAGCTTGTTGAGTTTGGCTTCCCTGCGATGATTTACTCCGAATGAATTTTTGAGCAGTTCTTGCTGGACACTAAAGAGAAGAGAAGGCTTGTAATATGCGGGATCCTGCTTTTTCATCATGGGAATTTCAGGATCGTTGCTGTCCGAAAGATGCTGCGTAACGCCGGCAGAGAGGACGGTACCCGTGCCGAAAAGCTTACTGATGCTGGCAGTGAGTTCGTATTGTTCAAATTCATCGCCCGAAAAAACGGTGCTTCCGGAAGCCGGCTGCTTCTGTTTGAGAACGCTGGCCTCCACATCTACCACGGGCGCATATTTTTTGCGGGCACGGCGCTCGGCAGAATCCGACATGATGACATCGTATTTGGACTTGCGCAGCGTAAGGTTGTTTCGCAACACGAGCTCCAGGGCATCGGCCAGAGGAATTTTCATTCCGTTAATGTAAATGTTCTGTTCTTTGTCTTGCGCTTGGGTCGCTTGTGGCTCCTCCCCCATGGCATAGCCAAACGTTAAAAGAATTGCGAAAATAGAATACAGGAGCTTTCGTTTCATGGAGAACCTTCCGGGATTTCGATTTTATTTTGGGAAAGGAATTGATCAATCATTTGAATTAGACCCTCGGGGATGGGGGATAGTTCCGGGACTTTCTCTGCAACAGCAAGCATCTTAAAAACAGATGTTTTCAAAAATTCATAAAATGCATCCCACTGGTATTCGGGCAAAACATGTTTTATGGAAGCCGTGCTCGTCGTATTGAGATAAAACAGCAGACCAGAGACAAACTGCATCACGACGAGTTCTGGATAGCGAGTTTCAAAAACATTTTTTGCAATTCCCTCTTTAATAAGGATAGTTAGTTTGCCCATACCCATCATGAGCCGTGCCGGAAAAGACGAAAACGTTCCCTTCTCCAGTTTTTCCCAGTGGATAATGCGGATCATGTCTTCGTCAAAACACTGAAAATGCTGCTTGACAAAAAAGTATAAAATGGCGTTTAATCTGTCTTGAACAGGTAAATCCATTTGAATGATGCTGTCTACGAGAGAATCCGAAGCATGGATTTCTTCGGAGAGTCTTTCTATCACAGATTCGTAAAGTTGTTCTTTGGTGGAAAAATAATAGTGGATCATGGCTTTGTTGACCCCGGCCCTTTTTGCAATAGAATCCATGCGCGCACCGGAAAAACCAACCCTGGCAAATTCGTCTTTTGCCGCGTTCAGTATCTGTCTTTTGGTACCCGGTTCCATGGGCAACGCTGATTTAATTATCCGGTTGGTCAACCTTTTTTCTAATTTTTCTAATTTATGAAAAAATTTTAATTTTATCTCTCACTATACTCCATGAAGAAAGCGGGAAAAATTAATGTTTAGAGGTTCCCTTCAGGTAAACTCTGAAAAAGGGCGCTGCGCGCGGCTTAGTTTCCCGCCGAGAGGTGTTACTGTACCCCCAGAGCGACTACCGTTCTCATTTTATTCTATCTATTATTGGTCTTATAGTTCTTATTATATATATTTTTTTTTCTTGACACAGAATATCCCCAAGATATCATTTTACATGCACGCCCTCCTGGAAAAAGCATCTGCCTCCGCAAAGCCCAGCAAACCGGCAAAAAAGAAATCCGGCAAGGATGGGCAATCCCTGGATGATAAATTTTTCGCATTGCACGAGCGTATGATCCGTGTAGAAGAAGAACTCTCCCACCAGAGGGAAATGCTTTTATTGATACAACAGAATTCTGACAAGCGCTTTGAAGAAATGCACCGCTCCATGGACAAAAGGTTTTCCGATATGCAAAGCGATATGGACAAAAGATTTAGCGACATGCAGGGCTACATGGACAAGCGATTTTCCATGCTACAATGGCTCATTGGTTTAGGTATTTCGCTGCTGGCCATTCTCATAGGCTTCATGCGGGTTTTTAATTAAGTGACAGATTTTCGATACAGCAGCAAAAAGTTGGAAAGTTATCCAAGCTTGGAGCGTGCTGATCGTTTGCTCTGAGGGAAGCCGTTAAACTCATCGACCAGGCAGAGTGGGCAAACTAAGTTCCCTCGCCCACTGCCTGGGATACTGGATGCACGCTTACGGCAAATCTGCCGTGCCATCGCGCAAGGGATCTTTCCGATAAATCAATCCTCGATACACCGGATTTTCCCCAAGCATTTTATGATAAAAAGATAAAAATACGCGGTGTTCATAAAACGTCTTACTTTCCCGCAATCCTGACCCGTGATAATAGGGATCGCGGGATAGATCGTAACTGAGTTCCAGCAGAAAATCGTGCAGATCGTGGATAATGACAGCATGCAGATAGTGGATATTCATGACGGTCTCACCGCCCGTAAAGCTGCCCACAATATCGTCTGCAAATGCCAGGTGCCCGCTGCCTCCTGTGTAATAGCGCCAGGCCTCCTCTGCCAGTGACTCTCCCTCCATCTTCAGTTTCCAGAATGGATGCAGAGCAATCGTAAAGCCCATGGAAAGAGCGGCCTGGGTGGCTCTCTGGTGCACGTGATTCTGCATCCATTTTCCGCCAACCCAGAATGTCTCTAAAAAAGACCATCCAAGCAGCGAATACCCCCCAAAGCGCAGCATGCCGCTGTAGCGCGTAAATACTGGCGTCTGGTAGCGCGGCGAATATTCATGGGAGACTTCGGCAAGAATTTCCTGCTGCGTGGAATGCAGTGGTGCGATGCCAAATTTACTTTCCGGAAAACCGTACTTAAAATCAAAGCGGCTGAGCACAGAGGCCCGCGCCCATCTGTATCGACTCTCTTCTGTTGCCGGCACATTGGTTCTCATTTCCCGCAGCGTGGATCCGGAAAGGCGAACTATATGCCACGGGAAAAACGAGAAGTCTGTGTACAGGGTATGCTCTCTCTCATCCCCGAAATCGGGATCTTTTTCCTGAGAAACGGCAGACAGTTCTGCCCTGTAGAGAGCATGCGCATCCGTGTATTTTCCCTGCCATTTGGCGGAGAGCCCCATTGTTCCATACAAATAGTTTTGTCGCTTATCTTCCTGTTCAAAGCCACTGTTTTCAGCAGACTCCCCGGTTTGTCGCCACGAAAAGCCAGGGCCGGCAAAGGGTACCAGAGAGAGCCCCGAAACTGGATAGAAAAGCAGCCCGGCGCGCAGTTCTTCTTTCTCGCGAATCTGTTCAAACACGAGATGGCCGTAACTGTATTCCCGGCTGTACAGACCATCGAGATTCTGTTCCATCAGAATGGCTTCTGCCGGTCCCTGCAGCGGTAACTTCCATGCACCGCGTAACGAATGGGCGGGAACGGTGTCGCGCAGAGGAATATACGATTCGCTGCCCGTGGTATCCCACAAATACGAACGCCCTGCTGTCACCGTTGCCGTAAGATTGGGATGGGCCAGGGAATAGCCCACATTGTAATGGGTTACATCGAGTAGAAATTTTCCCTGCAACAACGCATCCGAAAACATCGCTTCCATAGTCGTTTGTGGCAAAACGCGCTCGCCAAACTCCTGGTCGTAATTGCGATGCGTTGCATAATTGGCATTAGCGGAAAATGTAGAGAGCAGAGAGCCATGGGCAAAAGAAACGGCTGCATCTCCCTTTGTTCTAATCCAGAGATCCGACTCGCGGCTTCGCGAACCGTCGTCCTGCAGAACGCGATCGGTGAGATGCCCGTTCACGATTTCTGTGGCTTCGCGCCGCGCCATGGAAAAAAGCAGATCGTAGTGATAATTTTTTTCCCTGCGGGAGGCAGACAATCCGCCAGACTCTCCTCCATAGTCATACCAGTCTCCCGTAATCTGCATGGTTTGGGGCAAAATCAAGACGGGATTCTTTTCGTTGTGGCGGTATGTATTCTGGAGAAAATACCCGCGCAGCCGACTCTGCCCAAACTGCGTGACAATTCCAGTTCCTTCGTATTTGCTGATGGCAACGGGAAGGTAGAACACGGGCGTGTGTCCCACGTAAGTAATTACGTTTACGGCAAATAAATCGCCGCTTTCATAAAGATACATTTTATCTGCCCGAAAATAATAATGGGGAGATGCTTCCGTGCAGCTCGTGACTTTTGCCTTTTGCAGCGCGTACCCTTCTTCTGCCGCGTGTATGGAAACTGATTCAATGAAAAATCCTTCGCGATTGAGGCGCGATCCGTACAGCGTTCCACTGCCCGCTTTTACGTTATAAATGATAGATTTTCCGGAGAGTTCTCCGGATGCATCGCGCAGCACCACGCCTTCTTCCGCAAAAATTTCTCCCGTTTCTGACCGATAGTGAATGGTGTCTGCCTGTATTTCTTTATCGGAAAAGCGCAGGATAATTCCGCCGGTGAGGGTAACGATTCCCCCTGCTTCTTCTGCTTCGAGGTATGTGGCCTCCCCTGCGCGTATGATTTCTATTGTCTCCGCCTGTATGGGTAACCATGCAAAAAATGCCAGTATTGCTGCCTTGCGCAAGTTCATCGATAATCCAGATCATGCTTTTAAGTCAGGATGGCATTTCTTTTTTGGAAGTTGTGTGGGGGGATGTGTGCGTTACCCGCGCAGGGCAGCCAGCAAAGAATAAGTAAATTGACTTACCTAAATCCATTTTAAAAGAAGTCAATATTGCGAAATACACAGGAACAATCTAATGGCATCCGAAAAACAAATAGAAGAATCTTTGATACAAAAACTAATAGATTTAAAATATACATATCGCGATGATATTCGCGATAAAGCTGCGCTCGAAAATAATTTCCGCGAGCATTTTCAAAGATTGAATAAAGTGAATCTGAGTGATTCTGAATTTGCGCGGTTGCGCGATGGAATCATTACTTCGGATGTCTTTGCCGCCTCCAAAACGCTGAGGGAGACAAATACATTCCAGCGCGACGACGGTACGCCGCTACATTTCACTTTGGTAGATATTAAGGACTGGTGCAAGAATGAATTTGAAGTTATCAACCAGTTAAAAATCAACACGGATTACAGCCATCATCGATACGATGTGATTCTTTTAATTAACGGAGTGCCCGCTGTTCAAATTGAATTGAAAGCGCATCAGGTAACCCCCAGGCGCGCCATGGAAC
The DNA here is from genome assembly GCA_020722745.1 of Caldithrix sp. Lineage (GTDB taxonomy): Bacteria > Spirochaetota > Leptospiria > Turneriellales > Turneriellaceae > DYKF01. The sequence continues at coordinate 2,659 of DYKF01000006.1, read as the reverse complement.
AAATTGTGGAATATAAAAACGATCCTGGCAATGGGTACACCAATTCTCTGCTCTGTTTTATGCAGCTTTTTATTGTAAGCAATGAAAGCAATACATATTATTTTTCCAATAATCGCAAAGAGCATTTCAGTTTCAATGCCGACGAGCGTTTTTTGCCGATTTATCAACTCGCCGATGAAAAAAACAAAAAAATTGCTCACCTGCATGATTTCGCGGAGGCAACTTTAGCCAAATGCACTTTGGGACAATTAGTGAGTCGTTATATGGTTTTGGTTACCAGCGAGCAAAAACTTTTAATCATGCGTCCCTACCAGATTTATGCCGTGAAAGCCATTGTCGATTGCATCCACCAGAACAGAGGCAATGGTTATATTTGGCATACAACGGGTTCCGGGAAAACGCTTACGTCGTTTAAGGCATCTACCCTGCTAAAGGATAATCCCGCTATTGAAAAAGTATTATTTGTCGTTGACCGCAAGGATCTGGACAGACAGACCCGTGAGGAGTTTAATAAATTTCAGGAAGGCTGTGTAGAGGAAAACACCAATACGGAGACCCTTGTACAGCGCCTGCTATCCGATGACTACGCGGACAAAGTGATTGTCACCACCATCCAGAAGCTGGGGCTCGCACTCGATGCCAGCCACCGCAAAGAATACCGCAAGCGTATAGAGTCTCATCGAAACAAGCGAATTGTCTTTATCTTTGACGAATGTCACCGCTCGCAGTTTGGCGAAAACCACAGGGTAATCCGCGAATTCTTCCCCCAATCGCAGCTGTTCGGCTTTACCGGCACGCCCATCTTCGAGGAAAACGCGACTTACAAAACCGTTGAGGGCACCAAAGCACGCATGGTCACCACCACGGATGTCTTTGACAAGCAGCTCCACGCCTATACCATTACAAACGCCATTGATGACAGGAATGTTCTTCGATTCCGCGTTGAATATTATAAGCCGGAAAAGAAAAAAGGGCAAAAAATCGATGAGATCAAAGGGAAAGGAGCTATCGTGGAAGCCATTCTCGATAAGCACGATTCCATCACGGCGGGAAGGCGGTTCAATGCTATTTTTGCGACTGCCTCCATCAACGATGCTGTTGGGTATTATGGATTGTTCAAAGCACGCCAGGCAGCACGCCAGGAAAAAGATGAAAACTTTCAGCCTTTAAATATTGCCTGTGTTTTTTCCCCGCCGGCAGAGGGCAACAAAGATGTGCAGCAAATCCAGGAGGACTTACCACAGGAAAAGGCGGATAATCAAAGTGAGCCAGAGAAGAAGAAAGCAGCGTTGGAAAGAATTATCTCCGATTATAACGAGCTCTATGGCACGAACCACAAAATAAGCGAGTTTGACCTGTATTATCAGGACGTCCAGAAGCGCATCAAAGACCAGCAGTATTCCAACGCGGATTTTCCCCACGATAAAAAAATTGATATTGTGATTGTCGTCGATATGCTGTTAACTGGTTTTGATTCCAAATATTTGAACACATTGTATGTCGATAAAAACCTGAAGCATCATAACCTGATACAGGCCTTTTCGAGAACGAACCGGATTTTGAATGATACCAAACCATACGGTAATATTCTGGATTTTCGTCAGCAAACAAAAGAAGTGGACGAGGCCATCGCCCTGTTTTCCGGACAGGATACAAGCAAGGCAAAAGAAATATGGCTGGTGGATCCTGCCCCCGTTGTTGTGAGCAAACTGGATGAAGCTGTCACAGAGCTTGAATCCTTTATGCAATCCCAGGGACTTTCTTTTTCTCCTAATGAAGTAAATAATCTGAAAGGCGACCGTGCCCGGGGTGAGTTTATCAATCGGTTTAAGGAAATCCAGCGATTAAAAACCCAATTGGATCAGTATACAGACCTTTCCGGGGAAGACAAAACAAAAATTGAAACCCTTATTTCGGAAAACACGCTGAGTCAATTCCGGAGTGTATACATTGAAACGGCCCAGAGGCTGAAGGCACAGCGGGCAAAAGGAGACGAGGACGCTGATCTTACTGGAGATCTTGATTTTGAGTTTGTGCTATTTTCATCGGCCATTATTGATTACGACTATATCATGTCTCTCATCTCCAGATACACACAGGCCTCTCCAACCAGACAAAAGATGAGCCGTGAGCAGCTTATCAATCTGCTCAGTTCCACTACAAACCTTATGGAAGAACGCGAGGATATTATCGCGTACATTAACGCATTACAAGCAGGTCAACGTTTGAGCGAAAAAGAGATTCGTGAAGGCTACCAGAAGTTTAAGTCTGACAAGATGGACGAAGGGTTGACTGCTCTTGCCCCAAAATACGGGCTTGCACCTGGGGAATTAAAATCCTTTGTTGGAGGGATTATGGATCGGATGGTATTTGATGGGGAGAAACTCCGTGAGCTCATGGAGCCGCTCGGACTTGGATGGAAAGAGAGAACAAAGAAGGAACTGGAATTGATGGAAGAATTGATTCCTTTGTTGAAAAAGCTTTCTGGTGGGCGGGAGATTGCGGGGTTGAGCTCGTATGAGTGAGGAAACACAGGAAAAGAAAAAGCCACGGAACACACAGAAAAACACGGAAGAAATCAATTCTGTGAATTCCGTGCTTTCCGTGGTTAAAAATCTTGTGCCACGGTTGCGGTTTCCGGAGTTCCGCGACGCCGGGG
>DYKF01000121.1:5359-7839 GCA_020722745.1 Caldithrix sp. | reverse complement strand
TTTTTTTGTATTATGTCTCATCCCAAGCCTTTGGTAGATAACAAACTGCCGTATTATGTCTCATACCCCATGCGACATAATCCACTTGCCTCCGGCGGCTTAAGGCGCTCGGTTTGGTGATCTGATGCCCTTAGGGAACCTGCTTTGTTTTCGGAGTTGTGTATATACTCTTATTTTAAATTACTTATACTCATTCCCATAAATATCTTTCCTAAAATCAAAAACAATCTCACTCATAAATTCTGCAAGCATTTTAGATCTTTCATTAAAAAAGTGCTTGGTTGGCACCCCATTTTTATCAAATGAATCTTCTGGAACAGTTTCATTAGTTGCTTTTTTGACAATAAACAGATTTTGGAAAATTGTATCTTTAATTGGGTTTTTGTCAGGATTGATATGTTTAATTAAGGGATGCTGATATATTTGTTTCTTCGAAATAACTGGATCTGTATTCATTAGATTAATTTTTTCTTTCAATGGTTTATTCGAAAACACTTTATTGTCATCCGAATCAATGATTATTACGTTTCCAATTCGCGAAATCATGTGGTCGCGATCTGCTACATCAGTGTAATAATCATTATTAGCCCCTGGCACAGGATTCTGCGGCTCCAAATGCTCTAATTCAATATCGTTAATTGTATATCCAATTTGTCCTTTGTTTAACAATGCGTAAAATAAAATCTTCCCAATATTTTTTTTCACTCCTGTATTTAAGTAATAAGAATTTTCCAACGCATTTGTGAAAGATGATTTATTTGACCTTGTGAAAATTTTGTCAGTAGCAATTCTAATAACATCGTCCTTAAGTTTATTCACATTTTCTTCTATTTGGGACCCATTTTTTTCTGCGTACAGAATAATCGTTTCCACAATCTCTTTAGTAGTTTCTGGAAGATCCTTTGATGATTTTCCTAACACAACCCCAACTAATCCGACCTTCAAGACGATATCACTGATTACAAAGAGAGTATTGTACAATGCATTACTAGGTTGTGCTTCCTTCCAGTTGTTGTGCAGAGAATTTGAATATTTACTACTGAGCAGAATCAATATATTCATTGCATATACAGTTTGATAACCCCAATGATAATTTATTAGCTTCATAAAGGAAGCATGCTGATATATCGTGCCTTTGTAATTCGTTGAATATATCTGACTTTTTTTGTTAGCAAGGTCAAACATCATTTCAGCTAAGAAACGTATTCTACTATAAAAGTGCCCAATAGTTTCTTCTCTAAAAATACTTTTTCTTTCATTCTTTTGCATTTTATTTCTGAGATAGGTGATTTCTCTATTCCGCAAAACAGAACCTTCTGTACGCAAAATAGTTTCAACGAATATTGAATCACCCTTTCCTTTACTGGTACTCTTTTCAACATGGTTTTTTAACTTTTGCCATCCGTCTTCAAACTGTTTTTCGTTTAAATTTCCTTCTTCTTTGAACCTCTCCAATACGAGATTCTTTACTAAATCCAATGCTGTCAATTCTTGGCCACGCGCATTCAGTATTTCGAATAATCTAAACGAGTCGTTTTCATCTCCTGAAATAACTGCAACTAATCCGCAACTTTTTAACCAATCGTCAATTCTGCTGATTGCATTTTTAAATAACTCGTCTTTCTCTGTTGAAGCATTATCATCTCTAGTATCATTCAGGTATGCAACTATTTTCTTAATTCCGTTAAAATAATAGTTTTCATTCTTGACTTTATTATTCTTTACAGTTATTTTTACGGCATTCCCATCTGGTTGCGCATCAAATTGCGTATATCTTATTGCCGTCTCAAATCTATCTTTTACATTATCATCCTTGAATTTTAATCTTGTATCGAAACTATTCCAATAAATTTCACTATTATTATTACTCCCTTTGTTTTGACCTATACGTTTAAATAGCTTAACACCGGCCTCATCCTCTAAAATTTTTTCAGACTCCTCAATTTTAATATAGAATATATCCTCTGCATTGTTCTTAATATGGAAAACTTCAGACTCTCTTTCAATTAATTCGCGGAATCTATTCGTCTGCTGTACCATCAAATTTTTAGATGGTGTCTGCAATGGCATATTAATCAGCCTACTCTTTGCTAGCGAATATGCAATGTAATGTAGTAAATATAAAGTAGTAACTCTTTGCTGTCCATCAATCAGCTTCATCGTATCGGGAATGTCATTGCTTGCTTCTAATAATAGGGTGCCAGAAAAATATTTTTCATCTTGTTGCTCTTTTTCTGTCTGTAAAAACACATCTAAATCAGAAAGTAAATCTTCTATGGCTGTATTATCAGCATCGGTATTTCCCCATTCATAATCTTTTTGTTGCAAAGGTACATAAAGAAATATAGTATCTTGCTCTTGGCTTCTAAACTTTTTTGGGGGGTTTGCGAATAGCAAATCCTTACTGGTTATTACACTATCCTGAATTGAAATTTTCATTAAGACATTCCTAATGTTACCATCTACTTTTCAACCTTTTT
>DYKF01000121.1:0-5259 GCA_020722745.1 Caldithrix sp. | reverse complement strand
CACGAAACCTTTATTCCTCGCTACGGCTGGCTAAAAAAGGCATATGACTATCGGGATGCCTTCCTGCATAGGGAAGATGCCCATATTGCTCTCGGTGTAGGGAAAAATATGGCTAAATCTATAGAATACTGGGCAAAAGCTTTTCACATTTACTCAGAAGGCGAAACAGGGCAAACCACGCTTGTCCACGAGACAACGGCTTTTGCAGACTCCATCTTTCACGATGCAACGGGCTACGACCCCTTTATGGAGTACGACGGTACGCTGTGGTTGCTTCATTATAACTTGGTAAAGGCTGGTTCATGGGCCACAGCATGGGAATTTACATTCAATTTTTTTAGCCATAACGAGTTTACCGAAATAGATCTTCGTAATGCGCTTACTACCTACATTAAAACAGAATACCCAGAAAAACAAGTGGCAGCGTCCTCGATTGTTAAAGACTCGAATGCAATATTGCGGATGTATACAAACTTCGGTAGTCTCGGCCTGTCGTTAGAAGATAGTTTGGATTCCCCCTTTACCCGTTTATCGCTCATTGGCTACAACCAGTCAAAAAAACATTATTTCTTCCATACGGGCAATAAGTTTAACCTTCCAGACTCTATCATAGCTTCTATATCTCTCGATTATATTCTCACGCTGGAAAACCAATCCAGTACCTTTGCCATTAAAGACCTCACCTACCCCCCCTACTCCCCGGGGCGAATACTTAAACTGTCAGAATATGCAATCGAACACGCATTCTCAAACCTCATACCAACAATACCAGGTCTGCACCTCACGAGCGAAGCAGGAATCTCTCTCCTGTCGTTCACAGAAGAAAAAAACAGCATAAAAAATAATCTGCTCAAACACTATTACAAAAAATGAAACTCAGCGAAATCATCACAATCAAAACAAGATACCAAAGATCCATAAACCTCGAAAGAGATGCAAACAATGGAGCGGCAATCGAACATTATATCCTCACGCAAACAGGAAAAGAAGCACTCGCACGAATAGAAAAAGCAGCGCGGGAAAATAAAGTCTCGGCGTTCACCATCACAGGCGTGTACGGCTCGGGCAAATCGGCGTTCGCGCTCCTCCTCTCAGCCATATTCAACGAAGACACAACCATACAAAACGCAGCTAAAAAAGTGGCGCGACTCAGTCGCAAATTCCCCACAGCACAAGTCACCATCGCAACAGCCAAAAGAGAACCCATCGAAACCACGCTCCAGAATGCGCTAAACACGAACGCAGACCCGGTACAATTCCTGCAAGAAAAAGCAGAAACAACACCGCAGCTCATCATCCTCGACGAACTCGGACTCGCAATCGAACACGCGCGCGAAAGTCGGCAATCCCTCAACATCCTCCAGCGCATCGCAGAAATGCCCGTCCGGCACAGCGTCATCATCATCGCGCTGCTGCACCAGTCCATAGGCGCATACGCAAACGCAGACGAAAAACAGGAATGGCAAAAAATACAGGGCCGGTTCGAAGACATCCCCTTCGCGCACCGCACGGCAGACACGCTCGCGCTGTTAGCAGGGGCCATGGAAAAAAGAAAAAAAGGGGGGAGGCTGAACGACAACGCCACAGAGCTCACCCGCTTTACAGAAAATCTCCAGGAGCAGTCCGCCAAATGGGCTACCGCTCTAAAAGACATCACCGCTTGGGTGGGCCTGTCTGCCACCATGCCATTCAATCTGTATCCGCTACACCCCGTATCGGCATTCCTTCTTCCGGCGCTTTCGGCGCGGTATGCCCAGAACGAAAGAACTCTCTTCTCGTTCCTCAGCTCCTACGAACCGCATTCTCTGCGCTCCTTTTTAGAAGAGCGCGACGCGGAGCAAATGCCGCTGCTCATGCTCCCGCAACTGTACGACTACTTCCTGGAGTCGGCGGGTTCGGCTGGCCGCCGGGGGTATTCTCGCTTCCTCGAAATCGAAGAAAGAATCAGCTCCCTCAAAAATGCAGAACCAGAAATCATAGCGGCGCTTAAAAGCATAGGTGCGCTCAATCTCGCGGGCATACCAGCTTTCAAAAAACTCGCCGCACTCGCCCTCTCTGCAGACCCTTCCCCAAAAACAATCCGGCAGGCAGAAAAACTTCTCGATGCACTCACAGAACAGCGCATCCTCGTGTACCGCCGCCTCGCAGACGAATACCGCATTTACGAAGGCAGCGATTACGATATAGAAGAAGCCATTAAAAACCAGAGCCTTCCGCAAAATATAGAACAGACATTGCAGGCTATATTCCCTCTGTCGCCGGTTGTCGCGCGGAGGCATTCCTATAAAAAGGGCGTGCTGCGCTACTTTGCGCGCGCATTTGCAGCGACAGATTTTTTTCCAACTCCCACAGAAGAGGCAGATGGCACACTGTATATAACGCTGCATCCAGAAACAAAACTCCCACACAACCCCAAAGAAAATGCTAACAGCAAAAAATTAACCCTGCTCGTCTGCCCGCGCGACCACGAAACCGTTCGGGGCATTGCCACAGAATACATTGCCCTGCACGGCGTTTCTGCCGATCCAGCCCTGCAGGCAGATCGCGTCGCGCGTAACGAAGTAGCCAAAAGACTGCAACTCGCGCGCGAAGCTCTGCTTTCCGAATTAGAAAGCCGCTTTCTCGATACAGAAAATGTAATCGTCCTCCTCAGCAATACCGCCGGTCCGGTTCCCGCCAATTTTAACGAATGGCTCTCCGCAGAACTCGACGCCGCCTTCCCAAAAAGCCCGGTTCTCTGGAACGAACTCATACACAGAAACAAGCTTTCCACGCAGGCTGCCAGGGCAAGGCGCATGCTCGCAGATGCCATGGTTGCCCATTACGGAAGCGAAAATTTTCAGATGGAAGGCAATGGCCCAGAGGCAACCATCCGCGAATCGCTCTTTATCCGCTCCGGATTATACCAGGAAAAAAATGGAGAGTGGATATTTGTCATCCCCCGCAAGAAACAAGATGCCCACAATGATCTCACTCCTTTGTTCCAGGAAATGCTCGCTATCCTTAAACAGGCAGCAGAAGCACCGGTACCTGTTACCACCATTTATCAAAGATTAAAAATGCCGCCCTACGGCGCACGCGATGGCATTCTTCCTCTCTTATTTTTAGCTGCCCTGTCTGGTATGCGCGACAGCGTTTCCCTGTACGAGAGAGGAACCTTTATTCCAGAAATAAAAAGCTCCCATATAGAGCTTTTGCTCAAACGCCCGGAGTTTTTCAGCGTCCGTTATTTCGAAATCCAGGAAATCCACAATCTGTATTTCAACACTCTCCTCCAAATATTCAAAAAAGAGGCAAAAGCAAGCATCGTCGCAACCATAAAACCATTCATCCGGTTTTACTCCTCTCTCACGAATTATGCGAAACAAACAAACAATATCTCCCAAATCGCCGCACAAATCCGCCAGGCCTTAGCAAACGCACGCGAACCAGAAGAACTGCTCTTTCGCAGCCTTCCCTTAGCCGCAGGAATAGAACTTTCCAAAAATACGTCACCCTCAGAACTCGAAACTCTAAAAAAAAGAATCCATGCAGGCCTGTTAGAACTGCAGGAAGCCTTTCCTGCTCTGCTGCAGCGCATCCAGAAAAGATTCTTCACCGCCTTTGGTTACACAGAGAAACCAAACGAAAAAGAAAGCCTCTCCGAATTCCGAAGCATTTTCACGGGACAGGCAACGCAGTTGCTTTCCTCCAGAATACTCAACCCGGAAGTTAATGCTCTCTCGCGCACCATGTCAGAGACAAAAGGCAGCGACCAGGAATGGATAGCAAGGGCCGCCATGGTCGTTGCCGATAAACCAGCCGAAAACTGGAAAGACGCCGATATAGAACCCTTTGAAATAAAACTCTCCGAAACAGCTTCCGCATTTAGAAGGCTGCACTTTCTACTCAATAAACCCTCCCAAAAATCTGCCGGCTTTGAGAGCACTCTCATCACAATCACCAAACCCAATGGAGAAGAATCCAAAGAAATCATTTCCTTAGAAAAATCCATGGAAAAAGAAATCCAGCAGCACCTCGAAAAAATTGAACAAATCCTGCAAAATACGAGCTCACCGGCTGCCGCTAAAAAAGCATTGCTGCTGAAACTTGCAAAAGAAATAATTCAACCCCAAACGCGGATACAAAGCGAAATATCCAAAGCCACCGCAAAAGAAATCGAAAACAGGGAGGAAAAGATATTGTGAAAAAAGTGCGACATATTTTAGGGCTCTCCGGTGGGAAAGATTCGGCAGCCTTAGCCGTATATCTGCACGATAAAATTCCAGAGATGGAATACTTTTTCACGGATACCCACAAAGAAATTCCAGAAACATACGACTTTCTCGACAAGCTCAAAGCAAGGCTGGGCATCCGCATTGAGTATCTGAGTGCAGACAAAGGCTTTGATCACTTTCTCGAACTCAACAATGGCTTTCTTCCATCGGCACAGCAGCGCTGGTGTACAGTGCAGCTCAAGCTTAAGCCGCTCGAAGAATTTATTGGCAGTGATGAGGCCATCAGCTATGTGGCCATCCGCGCAGACGAAAACCGCTCCGGCTATATGCCAACGCGTCCCAATATCCAATCCGTGTTTCCGTTCATGGAAGATGGAATTGATCTCGCCGGAGTTCACAAAATTCTCGAAGACGCCGGCCTGGGCCTGCCAGCCTACTATAACTGGCGCTCGCGGTCTGGCTGCTACTTCTGTTTTTTTCAAAGAAAAATAGAATGGGTAGGGCTGCACGAAAACCATCCCGATCTCTTTGAACAGGCCGCAGAGTACGAAAGCGCCCACAGCGATGGCCGCGTGTATACGTGGAACGAAGGCGAAACCCTTCGCGAAATCATTGCCCGCAAAGAGGAGATCAAACGCGAATACGCTCTGCGCAAAGAGAGGGAGCTTGCCACTCGCAGCAACAAATCCCTATCCGATGTTTTTGACGACGACGAAGACGCCTGCACGGTCTGCGCCTTGTGACATCTACTCCGTCCACTTCATCTCGATACCAGCTTAGCCTGCCCCGAGTGCCATTGCGAAGCAATGGTGTACCGAGGGGCCCCTTAAATTATCCCATGCTCGCGCAACTGCTCTTCGGATAAACCAGTGACGCGAAGAACGAAAGAAAGCTCAGCTTTTTCTGCCAGCATATTGCGGGCGGTAGCAAGCTTTGCGTGCAACTCGCCCTGCTGCATGCCCTCCCGTCTGCATGTCACATGCCAACGCTTGGTAGATAACAAAAACACCCACATTATGTCACATTGCCATGCTTGGTAGAT
>DYKF01000398.1 GCA_020722745.1 Caldithrix sp. | reverse complement strand
GTTATATGAAATCGCCCTTCGCCCTTTAAAAGTAATAAAACAGAAAAGGAGATGATAAATGATAAAAAACTTTCTAAAAGAAATATTTTCAGGTACAGAATTAGTTGGGACAATGAATTTGATTTCAGGGATAATCATGGCTCTCCTATGGTCGTATTTTCCCTCGCAATGGTGGTCTGTCGCTTTCGGATTTCTTGCAGTATTTTTTTTGGTAGAAGCAGTTTGGCACTATATACTCACAGATTATTTACGGCATATTCATAAAGATCATCAGGAAAAAAGGAGATTTTAATATGATGCCAACTACAGAAACTTTCTGGAATCAGATGGCAGCATACAACAATGCGACCTTCCCTGTGCAAGTAATCTTGGTAATTGCAGCAGGGATCTTGACGTACCTCGTGTTTGCCAAGCATGGCGATAAGGCAAATGTGCTTATGAAAGTGTTCCTGGCATTTGCCTTTGCCTGGAACGGTGTAGTCTTCTTTGTCATCTTTGCCAAAAGCCCATTCTCCACCTTTTTGGGGGCGCCATTGTTCATCCTTACAGCGCTTCTGTTCGTTGTAGATGTATTCGCGAAGAAGATTGATTTCAGGCTACCCGACGTGAAATGGCAGAGGTATGCAACGATCTTTTGGGTATTGTTGGCATTCTTGTATCCCCTGGTCGGATACGCTCTTGGCCATTCTTATCCAGGAACTATTTTGCCTGTAGGGCCCTGCCCTTTAACCACATTCGCCATTGCTTTGGTGGCAGCTGCGATACCAAAGTCTGACAGGAAAGTCTATGTGCTACTGCTGCTGTGGGCTTTGATGGGCTTGCCCAAATGCCTCGGAGCACTTGAATGCCATGAAGATTGTATTCTTTTTGGAGCGGGAGTATACGGTTTAATCATGTTAATCAAGAATTGGAAAGCGATTGGAAAAAACGGGGAAATGGTCCAAACATGAAAAAAAGTATATTATGTTTTGCTGTTGCGGGCGTTCTACTGGTCTCGACATGGATGTTATATTTCCTCCTGCTGCATAATCCAGTTGTCCAATGGCTCGTTTATGTTGGATGGGCAATTCTTACCGTTGGTCTCGTTTTCATCTTTCTCCCCATGGTTGTCCTTCGCAGCAAAGGCGGGCCAGAAAAGGATAAAGATTTCACTCATACCACGACCATTGTTGACAGCGGGATCTACGCACTCGTTCGGCATCCGCTCTACCTGGGCTGGTTGT
>DYKF01000397.1 GCA_020722745.1 Caldithrix sp. | reverse complement strand
CATGTGCTAATGTCAAAAATTTTCGCCGGTTAAATGTTACGACTGTAAAAAAATACCCCCCCAGGTAATTTCACGCTTTTATCATTTGACATCTCTCTTTTCTGCTATTTATAATTTGTTGGGTTCAAAAAACGAACCCAACCTACCGACTACGACATCAATGAGCTTCATATTTGGGGTGTATGATGCGCTAACATAAATTGCCGCATCAGATTATGTCCACGCATTCGATCACTCCCCTGCCAGAACAACAATAATATTCGCGGCGTTCTGATTTTCTCTCCGGAATAAAGCCTGAGATGCGTACGTTCCATTCCCACCTGAAGCGTCAATGTTCCATTCGCATTTCTGTCGAGCTCGGCTGCCCATTGCCCCGTCCAACCGATGCCGACACCAACGCCCTGGTTATCCTGCTCAACATTGAAAAAAGGGAACGCAGTTTCATCCGAAGACCTGCCGCCTTTCGGAGCCATGCGTACCTGCTGTCCAGGTTGAATAATGGTTGTCAGTGGGGCAAAATCATCAATTCTGTGGTCACTTCCAGTGGCATGGTGCAAGATCACCGATTCGCTTTTCAAGGCGGAAAGAAGCAGATCAGCGACCAGTATGTTGTCAAAGATCTCCGTGGTATCAGCTCCGCAATTTTCTAACTCTAACACCCATTCGACAGCCGGAAAATCCGTGTACACATCTGCATGCAGGACAAGGCGTAGTTTGCCCAGAGGATCTGAATAGACAATTTTATACTCGGATCGCTGATTTTGACTTCCCAACAACTTTATTTCCCTATTCCAATCGGTAATAAGCTCGTTCGATGCTTGCCTGCCATACCGAAAGGAAAATGGCTCTTTGGGGGTGGATTTTATATTATGCTCGAACCACGCTGCTGCGAATTTACATTCAGAACGGTTTAGCTGACCAGCATGGATGGATTCGATAAACGATGCAGTAATGAGCAATAGAATATAAAACACCAATCGTTTTCGTGGAAGCTGAGAAATTATGCGCATAATATTTTCCTTTTTTTAAATTGTTGATCACAGCAGATTCTTTTATCTAAAAATAGTATCTGCTCAAAGTATTATGGTAGTTATTGGAGTGCAACGCCTTTATGCATTGCAAAAATGTGCAATCCATAAAGGGATTGCACTCCCGACCAGCATTTATTGAGCGGATACTAAAAATAACCATACGTTTTCACATCGCCATATCCCACTGCCATTCCAGGTTAG
>DYKF01000396.1 GCA_020722745.1 Caldithrix sp. | reverse complement strand
AAAAAAAGGAGATAAAAAACAAATGGGAGCAGATATGACGGTGGCGGGGTTTGTCATAACCCTGACCAAAGCGGAGCTGGAAGACAAATGGACAAAATCAGCGAGTTTGTTTAAGAAACGGCTGGTTAAAGTGAAAGCCCAAGTAAGCAAAATAAAGAGTTTCTCAAAAGAGTGGGACGACCTGAAAATTTATTACGACAGCGAATACAACGACCAGAGGCACAAACGCCCCACATTTAAACGGTGGGTTCAAGCACAAATACATAACGCAATAGAACAGTTAGGCAACCGAGAAACAGCGTGTTGGTTCGTAAAGCCGAACAAGTTCCTTATGCTGTCTGGGGGATTGAGTTGGGGCGATTCGCCGACCGAAACCTATGAATTATTCAACCGGGTAAATCGAATCCCGTTGGGGATACTGGAAAAGGCGGGCTTGGAGTGAATAAAAAATGGCGTATTATAGCAATGTAGACATAGATGTGCAAATAATCCCTGCGCTTTGGGACGAATTCAAAAGCGAATTTAAAAAGGCTATGGGCTTTTGGGGACCGTATTACAAGGACACGCCCGAAGCGAAAAAATATGCGTGGGTGCGCTATTTGAGAGACCACCTCTTTTTGAAGGAGGAAAACAAAAAAGTCCGTGCGTATGGACGCTTCCCTGCGTATGAATCAGACGCCTTTTTGGACTTCCTAACAAAATATGCCCAAAGTGGCGTGTGGTATGTGATTGGCGAGGACGCAAAGGGGACAAAAGCTCATTTTAAGGACGGCAAAAAGTATCTCCTTAAAGATTTGGTCGTTGACGCACGAATTTACGACAAAGTCAAAGAATTCGCAGAGGAACAGACTAACTTGCTGGAAAAACAAAAGTAATATATAATTAAAGGCAGTCAATAAAGATATGGACAGACAAGAGATAATCGATGAAGTAAATATGCAATTGAGCCGTGCCTTCGAGGGCGAGGACGGAAAGCCTGCCGATTGGATTTATATGAAGTCCTGTCGTTCGGTTGCCGTGCGAATTGGCAGAAAGGGGGCTGAGGCGACTTGGCACCTTATCAAGCGAAATGCGATTAAGGAATTTATCTCGTCACAAGCAAACAATATTTCGGGCGGAGTTCGTGTCATCAGCGCCACCCCACGAGACATTGTCGGCGATTGGAGACCGATTACCGAACTCTTCAACACAGTGAAATACTGTTTTGACCTATATGACACCATTAAAGAGGGACAAC
>DYKF01000395.1 GCA_020722745.1 Caldithrix sp. | reverse complement strand
GGTACGCTTCAACCGCTTCTTCTTGGCGGCCGAGAGAGTGAAGAGCGTTGCCTAAACCATTGTAGGGGTAGGCATCATTTGGATCAACGGCAATGGCTTGCCGGTACGCTTCAACCGCTTCTTCTTGGCGGCCGAGAGAGTGAAGAGCGTTGCCTAAACCATTGTAGGGGTAGGCATCATTTGGATCAACGGCAATGGCTTGCCGGTACGCTTCAACCGCTTCTTCTTGGCGGCCGAGAGAGCGAAGAGCGTTGCCGGTATTATTCAATATCTGAATTTGTTGTCCATATTCCGGTTCAAAGACAGTTACATACTGACGTTGGCCTTTTTTGATCCAACTCAATTTCTTGCGATACTTTGGACTGTCAATATCAAACATTAATCCTTCGGGGCTCGGCTTCTGGCTGAAAGCGACAATATCATTGACAGTCAAGGGTTTGCCGTCTTTTCTTTGACCTTTGATCATTTCATCGGTTAAGTGTTCGTTAAACGAAGCGTCGAGCATATCGCGCCACTCAACCTGCCCGTCGCTCGTTACAAGGAAAAGGATGGAGTGCTCCGGCACATCGCCGACTAAATAATTCAGGCCGGCCTCTTTCATCAGCGCGCCTCCGAGGGTTGATGCGCCAACGCAGTTGATATGTTGATTTGCAACTATCTCTGATGGATTATATGCATAGGATTGATAGGGGAAATGTGAAACAACTTTTTGGATTTTATCGGCAATTCTTCTTTCTTCTTGAGCTATTTGTGCGGTATTACCCGTGCGGCGTATTTGATCCAGCCTTGTTTTCATTTCGTCGATCTTAAGCGCCTCTCTGAGTGTGGTTTCACCATTCTGCCAATGAAGACAGCTGTCTTTGACCGAAGGGGGGAGTTTATCAAAAGGCATATTGCGTTGCAGTAGTTCCATCCCGCGCCTAAAAATCGAGGCTTCAAACTCTCGCTTCGGGGTTTCAATTTGTTTTGTCAGCGCCCTATCAATTCTTTTCAAAAAAGCGCTATGAATGGGAGCATCGTTTTGCCAGGGTTTTAGTTTCGTCGGACTTTCTCGTAGTTCTCCATCAGCACTTTTACTTTCAAGCGCAAATGCTTTTTCGGCTATCCTGAAAAACTGGGCGAGGGTTTTTTGTCGTTCTTTTTCATACAGCTCATCTTTTCTTGCTGGGTCTTCGGCAGTTAATTTTTCAACTCTTTGCTTTCGTGATTCATACAAAGTGTCTCCGGCCAAAAATTGATCCAC
>DYKF01000394.1 GCA_020722745.1 Caldithrix sp. | reverse complement strand
ATCATTGAGTTTTGGTCGAATCCCTACAAGCTCGATCCGACTCAGTTGGAGCACCTTTACGTCAAAAAAGGGCTGTCTGCAAATCAAATTACAGACGAGCTCGGGGTTTCAAAAGCCACCGTGCTAAGCAGGTTGCATAAATTCAAGTTAATGCAAAATAACTGGGTCCAACGAGCGGCCAATCCAAAGAATTACCGACTTTCGAATCCTCCATATGGGTATAAGGTAAAGAACGGGATTCTCGTCGTAAATCGTTCTGAACTCAAGATTTGCCGTTTAATCATTAGGCTTTTGAAAGAAAAGAGATTCTCCTTCAGTACCATACCGATAGAGCTTAAACGACGTGGGGTAAAGAACAGAAAAGGGACACTGAATTGGGGATACTGGACCGTAAAAAACATTTGGAAACGATGGAACAAAAGTATATAAGAAGAGGAGTTTTAGCATGCTAACTAAAGTATTCGATACACTTGTGGCCTTTGTTTTTGTGGGAATGACCATCTTTGGCGCAACCACCTTATATAATGTAGTGAAACGAGCAGCTCTAATCCAGGTCTCCAAAGGTCTTTCGTCCACCTATCAGTTTACTAAGGCTCTTTCCGCCGGAAAGACGTACGATTGGGAAAAACAACCGTGACGAAATCTGTTATGGTGTGTCCGTTACTTCTGGCCCGCTGGAATGGTCTCCTTCCTTGGGGAGTAGCTAGATGACAAGTAAGTTGACCACTGAGACAGCAACAAAAAAATGCACTAAATGTGGAACGGTTCTTCCCATCACTCAATACTACTCCAAGGGATATCGGCTTGATAGCGAGTGTAAGAACTGTCGCCGTGCACGCAGACGAGCTGCCTATGTAAGTGAATGAGACAAAGCCAGCACCTTTCGTTTAGCCAATGTGCTTAATTTTGCAATGGACTGGAAGATAGAAAGAATGCAGGCCCTAATTCGAGAAATACAGCTGATTAAGGAAGAAAGCTGCAAACCCGAGATGGAATCCACCCAGGCGAAACGGTGAGCACCACTCAAAATGAGGAGCAGAAAATCGCTCTTAGATGAGACATTCCTTCAAGAATGCCAAAAGAACAGAGGCAACCAGCCTTTATGCTTCGTCACTTTATGGTCCGTCATTGAGGTTTCTTGGCTTCACTGAAGATGCAGCAAAAAAACCCATCCTCCAGACATATATTGCACACCTTCACAGATCCCGACAATTTGGCTCTCGTACAATCCTTTACGCGCTTATTTTTTT
>DYKF01000393.1 GCA_020722745.1 Caldithrix sp. | reverse complement strand
TTTTATTCAATTCCGTGCTGTGGGCATCGTAACTGAAGGCAAAAGAAATCAGCACATGAAAACCAGCCTCTGCCGCTTCTCTGGTGGCTTCCGCTAAATCTGCCCGCGATACCGTGCCAAACTCCGGACCAATAAAAATGGCTGCTTTTTTGGTCTGCCCGGTTTCTGTTTCCGTGTATGCACCTTCTGCACAAACCAGTTCTCCCGGCCAGGGTTTCAAAAAATCAAATGTGATTTTATCTTCTTTGTGAGCCTGCTGCACACCGCTGGTTTTGGCATACTCCAAGACCATTTGCACAAAATCCACTTCGGGAACGGCGTCGCTTTGCGGTTCAGCAAAATTTCCCTTTTCATCGGAAATCAATGTTCTGTGCGGTGTAATGCTCTCCACCGTAAACGGCCCTGCCACCCGCACTTTTTTATTATCCGTGTATGGTTTGTCGTAGAGATATTCGTATTCCGCTTTAGCTGCAATGGAGGCATCTATTTCTTTTTGTCTTTCTATCCGCGCCTTCCAGAAATCCGCATGCGGCTTGTGTGCCTGCTGCGGCCAGTCTGCCGGTATCTCGCGCGGCACTTCCCATTCCACCAGCTCGTATGCCTTTACAACCTCGCCGCTGGGCATGGTAAATGTTTCGCCTTCTTTTGCGTTAAATTTTATTTCTTTGCCCGCTCTGCCGCCATCGATTACTTTGTACGGCGTTTTATGATGGCGCAGGGTTTTGTTGAGTTCTGCCAATGCCGCGAGCACTTTGGGCTGGTGTGCATCGTATAGGACATCTATTTCTGCATTGTTGGCGATAGATTTTAATGTAATGTGCGGCACGCGTTCGTACACAAAGCCGTGGCGAATATCGTTTTGCACGGGTGCTGTAGAGGCTGCCGTTCGCGTTAGCTCTGCTTCTTTTTGCTGGCCGTCTTTGCTGTCTTTGAGGATATAAAACGGATAGCGTGCTCCCATGATGCGTGCGCGGGCTAACGCCATGGCTACGCGGGAAGTGTCTATGGCAATCCACCGGCGTCCCCATTGCTCGGCGACATAAGCGGTGGTGCCAGAGCCGCTGGTGGGATCGAGCACGAGGTCGCCCGGGTCGGTGGACATGAGGAGGCAGCGTTGGATGACTTCATTTCCCGTTTGAACAACATAGTCCTTATTTTGTTCTGATAATTGTTCGCTCCAAAAATTATTTATTGGAAAAACTGGAAAATCATCAAAGTATCTCTTATACCTTAGAGTATTACCAGTAATCA
>DYKF01000392.1 GCA_020722745.1 Caldithrix sp. | reverse complement strand
GGTGACTGTCCCACATTATGTCACTTCCCCCGGTGTGACTGTCACCTATTATGTCCCCGCTGACCGCGTGCGGGAAAAGGACTTCCGCGATGCCGTCATATATCTGAATGGTTACACCAATTTGACCGATGGGGCAGACTATAAAAATACCAGCATGACTATCCTTGCTAACCATGTTCCAAAGAAATTTCTGAAAAATCATGCTGGAAACATAGAAAATCCATCGGCGGGGGTTTGGAAAATCCGCTATGGCCTTTTTTCCATATACTTTGTGGATATTAACAAAACTGAAAGGAGGGAGTTGACCAGGCGTTTTTCGGTGATTTTGCGGAAACGGAAACTTTTACGGAAAGTCTGCCCAGATAAAAATCAATATCGCAAAAAATACTCGCCATCCGCGGGAATTTATGTATTACAGTGTGGAAAGTTTTGAGCCAGAGGAATTAAAGGAGAGTCTTATGCCAGCTACAATGAGAGCTGGGCAATCTTTTGTATTACGCGTTACTGGTCTATCCGAGAGTGAGTTGCACGAGTACGGAATCATCCAATAGAGGGTCATCCGGGGCGGGACAGCATTTTTTTCTGGACGCCAGATAACATATTTTATACACTATACATTAATGAACCTCGCAGTTGCCGAAAAAGAAGGCTTGGAAAAAATCATCCAGGAAAGAGTGGAAAGCATCCTCCAGCAAAAAATTCTGGAGTTGAATCTTGTACAGAAAAGCACACAGCTTTCCACAGGCACTTCACTGGATGAAAAATTCTATGTGTTGAATGAAAGAATTGTACGGGTGGAAGAGGAGCTGAAAAACCAGCGGGATATGCTGATCCTCATGCAAAAGAACTCGGATAAACGCTTTGAAGCCATGGACAAGCGATTTGAGGATATGCAGAAGAACATGGACAAGCGGTTTGAAGATATGCAGAAGAACATGGATAAGCGATTTGAAGATATGCAGAAGAACATGGACAAGCGATTTGAGGATATGCAGAAGAACATGGACAAGCGGTTTGAAGATATGCAGAAGTACATGGACAAGCGGTTTGAAGCTGTGGACAAGCGGTTTGAAGCTGTGGACAAGCGATTTGAAGCTGTGGACAAGCGATTTGAGGATATGCAGATGTACATGAACAAGCGATTTGAGGACATGGACAGACGTTTTGTCTTTATTCAATGGACTATGGGCATCGGATTTATTTCTTTGGGAACCCTGGTTTCTGTGATGAAAATTTTTGGCTGAAAACATTTTTT
>DYKF01000120.1 GCA_020722745.1 Caldithrix sp. | reverse complement strand
ACTTCTCAAGCAAAATCCCCTAAAAATCTGTCAGATATCTCTCTGGGTTGCATAAAGCCCTTCGCAAATAATCCTTGATTTCTGTACCTCTCTTTTTACGAAAGGTTGTATGCACAATACCGTTGAACATATTATACAATCCCTTGATGAATTTCGCTCACTGACAGCAGAAGCAGATTCTGCACTCGTGTATTTTTCTAACGATGCGTGCAATGTCTGTAAAGTGCTGAAACCCAAGATACGCGAACTGCTGGAAAAAAAATATCCGAAAGTTCCGTTCTACTATGTTGACATTGAGAAAACACCTGAAATAGCCGGGCAAAACAGTATTTTCACTATTCCAACCATATTAACTTTTTTCGGTGGAAACGAAGTCTCCAGAAAAAATCGATATTTAGGAGTCGACGAACTCGATGCTGAACTGGCCCGCCCATACAGCATCCTGTTTGAATAATCCATATGCTTTTAATGGCGCTGCGTGACTTATGGCGCAATCCCATAACCCGCTACGGATTTCTGCTTTTTGCAGCGCTTCTCCTTTTTTCCGCTGTTTACCGGGCCCGTTTCTTTTTTCTGGATACGGTGGAAGCGCTCGGTGGCTTCAAAGAGTTTGATCGGCCAGAGACGTATGGATATAAGCCGTATGGGTTTCGCGAACAACCGGATAAAGCCACCCGGTTTTTGCACCAAGCCTTGCGCGATATTTCGGGGCTGGCTCTTTCTACCTATCAAATCAAACCGACTGATAAAAAGTTCCGCTTTCGCATAGAACATAATCGTACGTGGCAGGAGCTTACAGATGAATCTCGGCGGACAGCAATGTACCAGTTGTTTTCGGATCTATCTTCGCAGTGTCCGTCAGTTACTGGAACAGACTCTGCGAGGGAATTCTTTGAAGCCCAGGCACAGATTCAGGCCCTTGCCGATATTCGGGATAAGCAGGGCAATCCGGTTGCTGGAAAAAAACCCGTGCTTAGGAACCAAGCCCGTTTGCGCCAAAAACTCATGGATATAGACGAAACGAAGATTTTTCCTGTTTTGCGCTATAAGCCTGATTCTATAACCGCGCTCACTCTTCGGGAGCTTGTTCGGCGGGCAGCCTGCCTTCCGGACCGATCCGCCCTTTGGTGGGAGAGAGCCGTTCACTATCGCGAATACAAAGAAGAACAGACAATTTACATGTCTTACGAAAAAGGAAAAGAACCGCTCCCGGAAATGATCTATAAGACGGCCCTGTTTAGACTGTATCGTGATAAAGAATATTTGTTTCTGCTTCGGGAATCCCAAAAACGAAAACAAGCCTGGTCTGGCAACATTGACGAGCTTCGCGATGAAAATTTCCGCACATTTACAATCACTGGCGACAAATATTATCTTCTTGAGTATGTACGCCTTTCTGGATTAAAAGCTGGCGAGCTTTCTCGTGAAGAAGCAAAGATTATCTATGACACTTTGTACCATTTAAATATCCGCGATCTGGAAAAAGAGTATACTTATCTTATGGCACTGGCAGAAACTGCATGGCGGTCTGGAATGGAAGAAGCGGCCATTGGTTATGCCGACATGATTCTATCCCAAAAGATTTATCGTACCGAAGGAGAGAGAAGGGAGGCTTACCGGCTGCTGTTTAATTGGAAGCTTTCTGGCTCTGTGAATCCCCCTCCAGAATAATTTTTATCATGCCTGCAGCAACATGGGCGCCAAAGGCGGCCGGCATGTAACTGATTGTACCGATTGCTTCGACTCCTTTTTCGGATCGTAGAAAGGCATTTTCGTTGACGGGTTCCGGTGAGTATACTGCGAGAATTCCACGATGGATTCCGAGCTCTCGCAATCGTTTCCGCATTTTGCGGGCAAGGGGATCGCCCTCTGTTTTAAAAAGATCTGTTGTTCGAATCAGTTCTGGCTTCACTTTTCCGGCTGCACCCATGGAGCTTACGACGGGAATACCGAGACCCACCATTTGCTGTAAAAAGGCTGTCTTGCTGTCCACGGAATCAATAGCATCGACGGCAAATTGAAACTTCCCTCTCAGGTTCTCTATCGATTGCTCCTTTTCGTAATAGCGTGGAATGGAAAGAATTTCAGAATCGGGGGCAATCGATTGCATGCGATTTGCAAGTTCATCTGCTTTGAGCTTTCCCGTGTTTCCTGCAAGTGCCTGTATCTGCCTGTTTCTATTGGTGTGTTCTATCCGGTCTCCGTCCATCAGAATCAATTTTCCAACGCCTGCGCGCAGCAAAAACTCTGCAGCAAAACTTCCCACGCCGCCTGTTCCTAAGACGAGTACGGAAGCTCTTTGCAGGGCATGGTGAGATTCCTCTCCGAGTAATAAGATGGTTCTTTGCTGCCAGTTATACATTTGGTAGTTTCTCTCTGGAGCGAGGGAAGTCTCGGTAAAGGTTGGATTGTATTTGTGCAGCTAACGCGTCGATTGAAGTTTCCATGATCTTTGCTGCAATGGAATAAATTTGCTCTATAGAAATTCCGGGAACGGCGTCCGTTTCGAGGTATAAAGAATTAGCGGGGATATAACGAAGATTCTTGAAAAGTTTGTGGCTCTGGTTTCCATTCATGAGAAGCAGTGCAAAACCTGGTGACAATTTTATGTCTTTTTCAATGGCCTGTTTGATTTCGTATTCATTCCCAATGAAGCCGTGCATGATCCATGTATTTTTTGGGTATTTTTTTCGGAACGCTAATAGGTCGCTAAAGGATCGCACGCAGTGAATGATTAGTGGCAAATTTGCCTCTTCTGCCAGTTCTCTGTGCTGTAAAAATACTCTGCTCTGTATTTCAGTGGGAGAGGTTCTGCGCAGGCGGTCTAATCCTGTTTCACCTATGGCATCGATTTCTCCTTCTACTGCGAGCCGTCTCAGTGTGTGCCAGAATGGATCGCTTTCTGTTTGTTCCGTTACATACCACGGATGAAATCCAATGCTGACAAGTCCATTGCCAGTCTTATTCTGCACCCATTCTTCGGGGAACAGCGATGTAAGGGTACCCTCCCTGCGCTGGCCATGTGTATGAAAATCGAAGAGCACGCAGCACGCTGAGCAGCAAGGAGGTAGTGTCAATATTTATCTTGACAGGGAGTGGATGCGAACGCGGACTGTTTGCGGGCAAGTATGAAAAAAAAGGCGCAACCCAAGGAAATACTCATCCATGAAATAGCGGAGGAGAAAATTTCCATCAAAAAAAATAAGACAAATCCAGGCGCTGCTGTCTCGTCCTTTTTTAAGGAAACGCAAAAAAAAATCAGCCTGTATCTACGCAAAAAAAATGAAGAGCGCCTTACCATCATGTTTATTCCCCACGATGAACGCAGCGTCAAAAATTTTCATATAAGCAACTTAAAACTTGGAATGATAGTGGGCTCTGTTCTCTTGGTCATCATGGTTTCCTCCTCCTTCATTATCAACCACAATACTACCGTTGTGAAGGTCGATAAAATGAAAATTTCGCAGAAAGACGCCCGCGTTCAGTTTGCGAGGATTCGCAAAGAAATCCAGGAAATGGGAGACTCTTTCAGCCAGCTTAGACAGGGAGTAGAAGACCTGTATGCACTTACAGAAGGGAAAGCTGCCGCGCAGGCTCTTTTCGGCCAGGGTGGAGAAGAACTGAGCAGTGAAATAGCACGCATGCTGGAACTGCCTCCAAAGCAGGAAGCCCACGACATACCCGTAGAGATTTATCTGCTCAACAGAATTCTCAATGATATTAAACTCTCCGAAAAACCAATTCGCGGACTCGATGCCTTCCTTAAAAAGAGGGAAAAAATGATTCGCAACACGCCTACACTATGGCCGGTTACAGGCTCCATTATCAACCCTTACGGGACTGTCCGTTCGGCTGTAGACTACCGTGTTATATATAATCGCGGTGTCGATATTTCCACTTTCCCCGGGGCAGAAGTAAATTCGACGGCTCCCGGCGTGGTCGTTGGTATTTTTCGCAAAAACGAGACCGAATGGCTTGTAAAGGTTCGCCACAATTATGGCTATGAGACCGTATACAGCGGGTTAGATCGGGTCACGGTTTCCCCTAACGAGAAAGTTGTGAAGGGAGAAACACTTGGTTTTATGGGCGCATCCCAAGAAGAAACGCTACTCCACTACGAAATCCATATTGGCATTGACGCAGTGAATCCGGAACCGTATCTCAGTTTCGTGCTTTAAGGACAGTATGCCAGAAACAGTAACCGATACCATAAGAACAATCATTGGAGAAGATGCCTCGTTTTCCGGTGAATTTCACATTAGCGGATCGATTCGGATAGATGGAGCTTTCTCTGGAGTGATACAGTGCCGGGGCCGCGTCGTCGTTGGAGAAACTGGAGTCGTAAAAACCAACATCCATGCCAATGATGTCATTGTGTCGGGTCGAGTAGAGGGAAACATTTTTGCATCCAACAGCGTACAGCTTTTGCCTGGCAGCACGGTCCTCGGAGATATTGTCGCATCTAACCTTGTCGTAGAAGAGGGCGTTGAATTCCAGGGGCGCGCAAAAATTCAAAAATATTTGCAATAGTTTTTTTCAAAGCCTCCGATAAACAGGGAGTGATCAGGTTTCAAACCAGGCTGGATTCTACACCCAGAAAGTCTACTGCTTCTGGAAGAGCATCCTCAGCTACCTCAACAAAGTCCGGCGTTAGTTTTTCTGAACTCCTCGCAGTAGAAGATTCAACCAGAAAGAGTGAAAATGAACTCGATTTGTTAAAGAAAAACTTTGAAGAATCCGAGAGACGATTTGCAGCTTCACCAGATCTTTCTGCCTTTGAAGAGTATCGAAAAAATTTGCGTGCCTTGACAGAGTATTTACTTTCTCGATCTTTTGTCACAAAAACCTATTCCGGAAAAAACCAGAGCGAAGTGAGAGTGGTTCATGAAATAGACCAAAAACTGGCAGAAATGTACCGTACTCTATTGCGAAGAAGGCCGGATATAGCTTTATCGTTGCGCTGGATGGGCGAAATTCGCGGTCTTCTCGTCAATATTTTGTCCTGACATAAAGCAACTTCGTAGAATATCTTTACAAAATAAATCTATACTCCGACATGGACTGTATGGTTAAAATTACAGTCGATGGAACAGAGGTTCTCGTTAACGAGAAGAAGAATCTCATAGATGCCTTAAAAGACGTGGGAGTCAGCGTACCGCACTTCTGTTATCACCCCAAGCTCGAGGTTGTTGGAATGTGCCGTTTGTGCATGGTAGAGATTGGTTCGGCCAAAGTGGATCCTGCTACAAAGCAGATAGTCAAAGATCAGACTGGTAAACCAATCGTAATTTTTAATCCCAAAATGCAGGCAGCCTGTAACACTCCGGTTACGGAGGGAATGTACGTAAACGTAAACAGTGAGAAGGCAAAGGCTGCGCGTGCGGGAGTCATGGAGTTTCAACTTATCAACCATCCTCTCGACTGTCCGGTTTGCGATAAGGCGGGTGAATGTGCTCTTCAGGATTATTCGTTTTCCGTTGGCGATTCGGGCAGCCGTTTTCGTGAACATAAGCGCAATCATCCCGTAGAGAAAATTGGAACAAATCTGCGAATCGTTCATAACCGCTGTATTCTGTGTTATCGCTGCGTTCGCTTTGAACGCGATATTGTAGGTCGCGACGATCTGGAACTGCAGGAGCGCGGCAACGAAACCGTGATTGGTTACACGCCTCTCAATGCCTCCTCTGGGCCTCTGCTCGACACCAATTACCAGGGAGCTCTCGCAGATCTTTGCCCCGTGGGAGCATTACTAAACGAAAATACATTGTTCCAGTCCCGCGTGTGGTGGTACGATGCAAAACAGTCCATTTGCCATGGTTGTTCAGAGCTTTGCCATGTTACGACGAATGTTAAAGATAATGAGCTCTACCGTTACATGCCACCTAAAAACCCGGAAGAAACCAATTACTTCATTTGCGACGCCGGGCGTTTTTCTGTTCACGAGTTTTCGCGCAACAGATTGCATGCGTATCTTCTGAAAGGTCATCCTGGGAAATCTGTAGATATTCTACCGCAGGTTGCAGAAAATCTCCTCAACGCCTCTAAGGTGGCCATTGTTGGGGGTAGCACTTTATCCAACGAAGAAGTAGACGCGATTCAGTTGCTGGTAAATGAGTGGAGAAATTCCTCCAAAGATGTCGCCTGGGAATTTAGAACAGAGACACCTATGTGGGAGAACCGATTTGCGGAAAAGGCAGATTTCCTCATGATGGTGGATCGTCGCCCGAACAGCAAAAAACTTTTAGACAGCAAAGCAGTCTCCATTGGGGAGCGCAAAGGCTGGGAGGAATATCTCAGCCAGGTAGATCTCATCATAGTGCTCAACGAGTTTTCTGCCCCCTATGCTTTTGACGCAACCAGAGGAATAGAAAATTCAGAATTGTATAAACTTTTTGAACAAAAAGATCTCTGGAAAAAAACAATTCTGGTCTCTACCCACGAGTCTGCGGCTACCAAGAAAGCACTCGCTTCTCTGCCGGTAAAGGCGTTTCCAGAAATGGAAGCCACGTATACCCGCCACGATGGTCAAATTAGAAAATCAATTCCTGTTCTGAAACCAGTAAAAGGATTGAAAACGGCTTCCGAGGTTCTCGCTTCCCTGTCGGGTAAGGCTGAATTAGCCCGAAGATAACAGGCTGTAACAGTTAAGGAGCGTTGCAGGAAGCAGCCCAAACACCAGTTCGCAAGGAGAAAAAAATGGCAATCGTTAAAGTACATGAAAAATATAAATGGAAGTTTCTGGAAAAAAATTACTTCTATTCCATAGGAGCCGGAATGCTCGTTACATTGGGCGCCTTTTTTAAAACCGGTATTTTAAATAAAGCGGTTACCATTCGGTATCCGGAGGAAACTCGACCGGTTTCGAACAGATTAAGGGGCCTTCATACGCTCAAAAGAGACGAAGAAGACCGCGAGCGTTGTACGGCCTGTTTTTGCTGCCAGTGGTCATGTCCGGCAGATGCCATTCACATAGAAGCAGCAGAAGTCCCACCGGAAAGAGCGCATCTTCACCCGGAAGATAAATATGCCAAAGTGTTTCAGGTAGATTTGCTCCGCTGCATTTATTGCGGTCTCTGCGAAGAAGCCTGTCCCAAAGGAGCCATTTATCTGGATGGCGGAATTCCCATGCCTGCGGATCATCGCGATAAATTTATACGCAACAAAGAGGACATGCTGGAAGAAAAAGGTGGCCCCTTGATTGGAGAGAGAATCTGATGAGTCTGGAAAAAATCATAGAAGAAGCGTACGAAATAAAACCAGAAAAACCCGAAATACTCCAAGAAAGCGCCGTTCAGGAAGCAGTTCTGGCAACCCTGGAGCTGCTCGATACTGGGAAAGTTCGCGTCGCTGAACCTGGAGAAACCCCGGAATCTCCGTGGAAGGTGAATGTCTGGATCAAAAAGGCAATTCTACTCTATTTTGGCGTTATGGAAATGAAAGAGATGCAGGCGGGTGATCTGGCGTTCTGGGACAAAATCCCCGTTAAAACAAACCACCGCCTAAATGGAGTCCGCGTGGTACCTCCCGGCGTCGCCCGATACGGTTCATTTTTAGAGCCGGGCGCCATCATGATGCCCTCGTATGTCAATATTGGTGCCTATGTATCTACGGGCACCATGGTCGATACCTGGGCTACTGTTGGTAGCTGCGGCCAGGTAGGAAAAAGTGTCCACCTGTCTGGAGGGGTTGGCATTGGCGGAGTTTTAGAACCACCGCAAGCAGAACCAGTTATAATTGAAGATCATGCATTTTTAGGTTCCAGAGTTGTCGTCGTGGAAGGCGTTCGCGTTGGGACGGGGGCAGTTCTGGGAAGCGGGGTGATTCTCACTTCCAGTACTAAAATTATCGATGTGAGTGGCAGCCAGACGCAGGTGTATAATGGCTATGTGCCGCCAAACAGTGTCGTCATACCTGGAAGTATTCCAAAAAAGTTTCCCGCAGGTGAATTTCAGGTTCCGGCAGCGCTTATTATTGGGAAAAGAAAGGAATCTACCGATAAAAAGACGACTTTGAACAACGCGTTGAGAGAATTTGAAGTTTCTGTTTAAGTAACATCGGAAAAGTCCGTCCTTGGACTTTTTGCCTGCGGCTTGCTACGCATTTACCCTACGGGCACAGGCAGATC
>DYKF01000119.1 GCA_020722745.1 Caldithrix sp. | reverse complement strand
GTAGATAACAAAAATAACCGCATTATGTCACATATCAGGGCCTTAGTAGATAACAAAAATAACCGCATTATGTCACATACCAAGGCCTTCGGTAGATAACAAAAATAACCGGATTATGTCACATACTAAAAGCTTTGTTCGCTACCAAGCCCCCAGGGCTAACCCATGCGACATAATAACTCCTGTCATTTCGATGCGCCCGCCAAGCGGACACTCAACCGCACAAAATCCCCTAAAAATCTGTCAGATATCTCTCTGGGTTGCATAGCCAAGATTTGTTTTTTGATTGCCATGCGCCTTCCCTCCCAATAATTTGCGTCAATGGATTCTGTTACAGAGTTATCCCCCGTCAAGAGCGATGCCCACGGCTATTATATAGAACTGCATAATGAATTTGTGGAAGCAGCCGGACACATGCTCCGATCGGCAACGGCCCTGTTACACACCTCTGGTGCTCTGCTGCTGCTTCGAACGGCGCAGGGGAAACAAAAAATATTTCGTTTTCAATCTTCTCAAATCAGCGAGGTAGAAAGAAAAATTCTTCGAAAAACATGGAGGGCAAGGGCATCTCTCAGTCTGGTGCGCGGACAAATCGTGTACGACGAAAACGGAGAAATCGCGGGAAAAACGGAGGCATCGTATCTAAGTGCTCCCGTGATGACATCCTCTGCCATTGTATTTGGTGTTCTTCTTCTTGTTGACAATAATCCGTCGCGCAGCTTTACAGCAGAGGACACATCGCTTATCAACGCATTTTCCAAAACATTCGCGCGACTCATCTATTCCTCTACCAGTGATCCCAATAACGGTCGACTCATGGTGCAGTTCAGCAGCAATCTCGTTACTATTCTGGAAAA
This sequence comes from Caldithrix sp., assembly GCA_020722745.1. Lineage (GTDB taxonomy): Bacteria > Spirochaetota > Leptospiria > Turneriellales > Turneriellaceae > DYKF01. The sequence goes on along the minus strand of DYKF01000119.1, from coordinate 7,277 downwards.
CCTGTATCTGTACAAAAACAATCTGGAGAATAATTTCCTTCTTTCAGAAATAATTAAAGTATCTAAATTAATCAACTCTACTCTCGATTTGCAGAGTCTTCTTGAATCCATTATGGATTCGGCCAAAGTGGTTTTGAAGGCAGAGGGGTCTTCCCTGATGCTCATAGACGAAAAAACAAACGAACTTTTCTTTAACACCGTGTCTGTAGAAAAAGAGAGAGGTCTCAAAGAAGTGCGCATACCCATGGGTCAGGGAATTGCCGGAATTGTAGCCAAAACCAGAAAACCGGAAATTGTAAACGATGCTCAAAACGACCCCCGCGTGTTTAAACAGGCAGATGAGACAATTAATTTTATTACCTATAACATGATTGCCTCTCCCCTTATGGTGAGAAACAAAGTGATAGGGGTCATAGAGGTGATCAATTCGATTGGGCGAAAACAATTTTCAGAAAAAGATATGGAGCTATTTAATACTTTTTCTGAACAGGCAGCTCTTGCCATCCATAAACGGGAGCTCATTGATTCTCTGCAGGATATTAACCGCGAATTAAAGAAAAAAGTACACGAACTCTCATCCCTGCACGAAGTGAGCAAAGCACTTATTTCCACAATAAAAGAAAAAGATCTGTTTGATTCCATTGTACGGATTGTCGCAGATGAACTCGGAGCAGAGAAAGTATCTATCATGCTTTATAACAACGAGGAGCAAGCTCTCCAGATTGCCTCTCACTTTGGTCTCCATATCAATCTATTAGATCCCGTAACTGTCTCCGTTGGCAACTCCCTTTCAGGAATTGCATTTTCGGAAAATCGAGTTATTTATTCTAACGATCTGGAGCGATCCCCCTTTGCATCCTTTCGCAACAAAGAGCGCTACCATACAGGAGTGTGCATTATTCATCCTCTCGGACAGGGAGATAAAGTCTACGGCGTAATAAATATTTCTGATAAAACGATGGACCTCGGTTTTACAGAAGATGACATGCGCCTGGTGTCTACCATTGCCGGACAGATTACCAAGGGAATTCAGAATTTTCGCCTCCTCGAAGAAATGCTGCAAAAGAAGGCCTACGAAAAAGAGCTCGAGATTACGTCTTCCATTCAGCGTTCCATTCTGCCAACGCGAAAACTCGAATCATCGGTGCTGGAACTGGGAGTACTCTCTGTTCCTGCAAAAATAATGGGTGGAGATTTTTACGACTATTCCTCCACGGCAGAAGAATACACGTTTGCCGTAGCAGACGTTTCGGGGAAAAGCCTTCCAGCCGCTTTGTTCATGGCTGTATCGAGTTCCATTCTGCGAACGATTTCGCGGGAAACATTGTCTCCATCAGAAACTCTGTTTCGCGCCAACGATCTTATTTACCAGGATTCACGCTCCGGCATGTTCGTAACTCTGTTTCTCGCGAAATACAACCCCGAAACGCGGGAGCTGAAATATTCTTCCGCCGGACACAACGAGCAGCTCATCTACAGACATGACACGCAAACCTTTGAAACTCTGCATGCAAGAGGGCGTCCGCTCGGAGTAGTAGATTCGGGTCTGCATGGACCCTATGGCGAAGGCTCGGCTTTTTTAACTCCCGGCGATCTGCTGATTCTTTACACGGACGGCGTTGTAGAAGCCATTAACGAAAGGCAGGAAGAATTTTCAATGGAGCGTTTTATGAGCGTAATACGGGAAACGTACCTTTTGCCGGCAGAGCAGATTACCAAAAGGATATTTCGCGCTGTGACAGAATTTGCGGGAAGAGAACCGCAGTTTGACGATCTTACTCTTCTGGTAATAAAAGTAAAGTAGGCAAATATGAAAGAAACGAATGAGTTCAAAGCTGCCGTTTCCGAAATTCCAAACATAACGGCTTTTGCGGAGAGAATCATGATACATTGGCATCTTGACAGAAGCACAGCCTACGATGTTCTGTTAGCCATAGACGAAGCCTGCACAAATCTTTCTACGCATGCAAAAACGGTATCTGGAGAGCCTGTAATGATTACTCTTAAAATGCGGAAATGTTTTGGCTTTCTCTGCATTAGAATTATGGATAATTCAATCTATTACGATATTGAAAAAGCTCCCCAACCGGATATCCAGAAAAATTTATCCGGCGAAAAAGAAGGCGGCTTTGGAATTTTCCTTATTAAAACTCTGATGGACAGAGTGAAGTATAAAAGAACAAATCATGGAAATTTGCTTACCATGATCAGAAGAGTGCGCTGAAATACCACAGGGGATATTCAAAATTTATTTTTTGGTTGCAGGAAAGATAACTTTGAAAAAACTGGCAACAAGGCAGGGATAGAATGATTAAAACTAAGGACGCAGGCGACAACATTGTTGTGTATCTTCGGGGCCGTCTCGATGTTCACATGAGCGGAGAAATAGAGAAAGATATTCAAAAACTGATCGATGAAAATCCTGAAAAAAGTCTTATCGTCAATCTTTCCGAAATTGAATATATGTCTTCGAGCGGGTTGCGCGTTCTCGTAGCTGTTATGCGCATTCTCAAAACCAACGGGCAAAACCTTAAACTCTGCCATCTCAATGCTGCGGTCAAAAAGATTTTTGAAGTGGTTGAGTTAATGGACATGTTTGACATTTACGAAACCGAAGAAGAAGCTCTCCGGACGTGAACTCGCCTCTTTCCAAGGCAGCGAAAACTTTGCTCGCTTTAGGCCCCGAAAGGGCCGCCGAAGTGTTGCGCCATTTAGCTCCGGAAGAGATAGAGAAGCTAACGCGTGCCATTGCCAATATTGACAAGGTAGATCCCAAAGAATCAGAAAAACTGCTGCACGAACTCGAAAAGCAAATGCGCATTGAAAAGCATTCTCTGCGCGGCGGATCGGACAAAGCCCGCAACCTTCTCGAAATGGTTCTCGGGAAAGAAAAAGCTCAAACCTATATAGATAAAATGGATCGGGCCAATCTGCGGCACGAATTCCGTGAATTTGAAGACTACGCCCCCGAAGTAATTGCACAGGCACTCTCCCAGGAATACAGCCAGATTGCAGCCGTAATACTGACCCAGCTTTCTCCCGTCTATGCAGCGAAAGTTTTGCCCCTTTTAGAGGCAAAAGCAGATATAGCAAGGCGAATAGCAAGAATGCAGCCGGTATCGCCCGAAGTTCTCGAAAGTTCCTATAAAAGTCTTTCCCAAAAACTACAGGCTATAGAACGCGACTCCGCTTTAGAAACCGACGGCGAAGATCGCATTGCCAGAATCCTGAGTTATATGGATACTTCCTCCGAAGAAAATATTCTGGAAAACCTGCGCCGCGAAGATACAACCATGGCAGAAAGAATTCGCGACAAACTTTTTCTATTTGAAGAACTTATTTATCTTTCTAAACAGGAAATCCGTAAAATTTTTGAAATGTTTCCTGACAACCAGTTATGGGCCAAGGCTCTAAAAGGCGCCGGCTCGGATTTGCAGCGACATATACTTTCTTCTTTTTCCATTAACCGCGCATCAGATATTATGGACGAAATGACGGCACTATCCCCGTTAAGACTTAAAGAAGTAGAAGACGCTCGAAGACAAATCATGAAAACTGCAGAGGATCTCCACAAAAGATCGGAGATTTATTTGCGAAAAGACAGAGACGAACTGGTGGAATAACTTCCCGTGAACAGGGAAAATTGCCGTTACTCAGGTTTCCCTGAATAACGGTTTATGTGGGAAAACCCACTGCTTATCAATAATCTTCGTTACGACGTTTGCGGATGACCACCTTGCGAGCCGGTCTATCGTCCCGTTCGCGGCGGAAATCTGCCTCTCCCTTCCATTTTTCAATAAGGAGCTGCTTGCCGCGCACGCGGATTTTCTTCATGTCCGCAAGCTGGGCATTGCTTAAATCAGCAGGCAGCTCTACGAGAGAGAAATCCCTCTGTATGGCAATGGAACCAACCTCGTCCCGGCTCATTCCGGTTTCGTTGAGGATAGCACCAAGAATTTCTCCGGGCATGGCTCCGTCGTTTTTACCAACGGCAATTTTATAGGGAGCCATTCCTTCGGATCTTCTGCGGGGACCTCTGTCGCGGCTTTCGCGCGGCTCTCTGTCCCTGTCTCTTTTTTCTCTGCCTCTGTTTTCCCCGAAAGAACGATCGCGTTGTTCGTATCTGTCCTCTGGTTCTTCGGTAAATTCTTCGCCGAGCATCAGCGGAGTTTCCTTTTGGGCCAGATGCGCTAACGCACCGGCAATATCAAATATATCGAATCCAGATTCCTCTGCAATTTCTTCTACAATGCCTCGAATAAGCTTGTGCTCTTCCCTTTCAATAGTCTCCAGAACATTTTTCTTAAAGCGTTCAATGCGCAGCGAGCGAATATCTAATCTCGATGGGAGGTTGATCTGCTTCACTTTAGACCCGGTGGTTCTTTCTATCACCTGCAGCATGCGCATTTCGCGGGGAGAGACAAATAGAATTGCCTTTCCACTGCGCCCGGCACGACCCGTGCGGCCAATGCGGTGAACATACGCTTCGGGATCTGTGGGAATATCGTAATTGATGACATGCGTAACGCGCGATACGTCTATACCGCGTGCGGCTACGTCGGTTGCCACAACAATGTCGAGTTGACCTGACTTTAACTGTTCTACAATTCGCTGTCTCTGGTTTTGCTGTATATCTCCATTGAGCGCTGCCGCTGTAAATCCACGGCTCAACAGTTTTTCTGCCAGTTCAAGAGTATCGTTACGAGTGCGCACAAACACGATCACGCCTTCGTATTCTTCTGCATCGAGAAAGCGGTGTATGGCATCTAGTTTATTTACGCCAGATACTTTCCAGAAAAGCTGTTCAATGTTATCGACCGTTTTGGTTTTGCTTTTTACGCGAACGTGGACGGGATCGCGCAGGAACTTCTGCGTAACGCGGCGAATTCCCTCTGGCATGGTTGCAGAGAAGAGAGCAACCTGTCTGTTTTCTGGAACCTGTTCCAGAATATATTCTACTTCTTCTTGAAACCCCATGTTAAGCATTTCATCTGCTTCGTCGAGAACGAACGAGTGTACGTTATCGAGTTGCAGAGTTCCGCGCCGCATGTGGTCCTGGATGCGCCCCGGGGTTCCCACGACGACGTGGACGCCTCGCTTAAGGCGCTTGAGCTGTAAATCCATGCCCTGTCCGCCATATACGGGCAGAACGTGAAAGTCGCCAAGATAACGGGCAAAAGTCTGAAAGGCTTCGGATACCTGGAGGGCAAGCTCGCGCGTGGGTGCAAGGACGAGAAGCTGCGGCGTTCTATTATTCACGTCAATGCGCTGTAACAGTGGCAAGGCAAACGCGGCTGTTTTTCCGGTTCCCGTTTGGGCAAGGCCAAGAATATCTTTGCCTTGAAGAATGTGAGGAATTGCTTCCCTCTGGATATCGCTGGGCGTTTCGTACCCCATTTCTGCGATTGCTTTTAAGAGTGGCTCAGAGAGCCCGAGTTCGGCAAATTCTGCCGGTAAGTTTGTCATAGTTTCTCCCATAAAAAAGTTGCGGGGAGTGAACTCGACAACCGGCTTTGCGCGCGCCCAGAAACTGGAAGCAGAAAGAAGCCATGTAACCCGTAAGGCTTGCGGCCTCTAAATAAGAGGCAGTCGGGTCATTCCCAACCCTTAGCCATGATTCATATCATGGACAGCTTGTAAAGCCGTAATGCTTTGGTGGTTAGCGCTTCGCGCGGGGTACGTATTGCCGGCAGAAAGTATTTTTCCGCCAGAGCGGCTGCAGATCTATTGTTCGTTCCACTGCGGTGGGCGGTTAGTTTTGGTGTAATCCCGCAGTCGAATAAACTTCGTTGCAAACCTTTGTGACCGCGCAATTCGAGGCTGGGCATAAGCTGAACTAAAGGAGCAACCGTTGACAAGGCCTCTCTCATGCAAAAGGCGGATGTTAGTCCCCGCTGCAAAAAAGACACCGGAAAACGGCTAAAATCTCGAATCATGCAGCACCCTGTTTTTTATTATAGTAGAGCGCTTTGGCGATGTCGCGCACATGCTCTGGGAGTTTTTCCAGTGGGTAAACTCCAGAAGTAATATTTGTCCAATGCCAACGCCAGGATAGCTCGTAAGTATATAAATCGCTTTGGTCTTCGTAGTGTTTTAACAAATCTGGCATAATGGCTATGAGTTGAATATCAGAAGACTTGTCTGGTTCTTCATCAAGACGATAAACTTCATTCTCAAAATCCTCTGGCTCGGATTCTCCTTTTTTTGCATTATCTAAAATTCTACTCATTTGATCACCATTCGTTTATCCAATACATCCCTTTTATAGTCATTCCTGACAGGAAAGCAAGTAATTATTTTTCCGTTCGTTAGGCTGATTGTCGTTCCCGTTTTTTGTTCTTTGTTGTAATACAAAACTCTGGTATCTTCCTTTTCTTTGTAAAGATAGCAAAAGTCAAAGCTCTTAGCAATTTCTCGCGAAAGCTTTTTGTATTCCTCGATTGTTTTGGTTTTTAATTCTTTTCCATGTCTCTTGTTGTGCTCTTCTAAATTATCGCGATCCCACACGCCTCCAGATGTAGAAAGCGAGTTAATTTTAGCGGCGATCTCATCGGGCGTAAATTCATGTTGTATCTGCCTGCGCTCTTCCTCAAATTTTCTCTTGTCCTTAATCCCGGAAAGAGGAGGCATGGATATTGTAAGCTCGCGACCCTTCGATACATGACTTCGCCATTACAACTTCGCCTTCTTCGTGAGAAGGCAGGCCTGCGTAGGGCCCCCACACCCTATGTCCAGCATAAATACAATAAGCTACACCCCCCAGTACTATAGTGAAGTATGCGCAGAATAAGCGGAACTGAAATGGTGGAAAATGTACGCGAAACAACTCTATTTACGCGCGAAAACGAAGAAAATCGAAAAAACATTTACGCAAACCGTAAATATATTGTAGGAATATCAGTGGTGGTTTGGGGTTGCTTTTCCCTAGATTGGGATAATTATTTTTGCGGCGCGTGAAGATGTGACGCTCTGGTGTGAACCGCCTTTGTGGATGAGGACTTTCACTGGTCCCCTCCGGCCAGAAATTTTCCGGATTTTTCGGGTACACCATGGAACAGCTTTGCAAGTTTTTCGATAGCGAGTTTTCTGTCTAAGTTCATAATGCCTCCTCTGGCATAGAGATAATTCTCAATGCGTTGCGCAGGTTAAGAATGTCGAGCAGGTGCCTGATCTCGCTGTTTACGTTCGCGAGGAAAAATTTTTTGCGTGACTCTTGAATACAAGTGCTGCGCACGGATGCGCGAATGGCCGCTCTTGGCCCTCCATGGCCGAAGTTT
>DYKF01000391.1 GCA_020722745.1 Caldithrix sp. | reverse complement strand
GAATAAAATACATATTCACCGTGATTCAATCTTTCTTCAATTTCAGAGCATAGACCGCCGTCTGATGCTTGTCCTTGGATATGCCAAGGCTGCTGTAGCCGTATTTCTCCGGATTTGCCTCAAAGTCTTCGAGCAGCCCCTTGTTTTTCTGCCATGTGGACGATATCCTGAAGTATTTGTTTATCACTACGTAGTTGTAGGCTCTGGCGAGGAGTTTTTTCGGCTGGAGATGATTGTCGCATTCAAGCGCGAAATCCCTTCCGAACGCAAAAGTCGCAATGTCTCCGGGGAAGAGTCCGGCAATGATGGGAGGAGTGGTCGTTCGTTCCATCCTATTTCCCCAGTCCTCCCCCATGGCTCTGATAAGATGCTGGTTTGTCTCCTGTCTGAAGAATAGCGAATGACAGAACAGAATTGCGAAGAATATTGATGATAAATACGCAAAAAGCCTGGGGAGCCGGTCAAGACTTGCCTTGGACATGAAATATATTGGAATCAATACCAGAGGCGCGGCAGGCGAATAGTATCGAGTGTCGGCGATCAGAAGGAAGAGAGGAACGACCACTGCGGATCCGATTATGATAAGCACCATCAGCCTGTGGAAGTCCAATCCGAATTCCGCAAGCTTTGATATATACATCCTGATATTCCTTTCTCTACGCAGCCTTAATGCAATTATCAGCCCTCCCGGAATCATGAGCAGTAGCAGGAAGATAATCTGTGCGATCTCCGCCTTGCGCTCAGGCAGGGGATTGAAAATGAATATTCTCTGACGAAGTATCGCCGGGACCATTATGACTGAATTCTTAAGTCCGTTTATGCAGAGATAATGGAGAACATAAATAGGATGATTCTTGAGTATCTCGAAGAAGTCCGTCCTGCCCTCGAAGCTCTTTTTTAGGACATTCTGATATTCGGCCATCGCAGAGACCGACATTTCGGGATGTTTTTTAGCGTAATAAGTTGCGTAATGCTGTCCGAAACAGAGCGAGAGACTGTGTTCGGAGGCTTTTTCTTTGAATACGGCAAGGTAGCCTATCGAAGCTACGAGAAGGATCAATACTGCGATTGTAGAAAAATTATTCCATACTCTCGACGACTTACTGTCTGTGCAATTCCGGACCGATATCCAAAGCCGTAAGCCGTATACTGTCAGGAAGAGAAGCGGCAGGTAGTATTCATCGCGGATTTGTGAAACCCAGAGAAGGGCGGTGAAGAGAAAAAGAAAGCGAGCTGGAGTTTTTTCCCTGATGAGCGGAACG
>DYKF01000118.1:1753-8174 GCA_020722745.1 Caldithrix sp. | reverse complement strand
GCCTAAGCCCAAGGTGTTTGTTATCTACCAAGCCAAAACGATGAGGAACTCCTCCAAGCGCCTAAAATACCACCTGAAATACGAAATTTGCCCCTTTGAGCGGCTCTGGCAGGGCCCACTCCCGCCCGGTTACGCCTTTGTACACTGGTAAGCCCCACAAAACCATGGAACAACACTAAATCGCGGCAACGCGACGTCAAGCTATTTATAACAGCCGCGGTCGGGCAGCAATGCAGGCTCTCTGCAGCAGAACATAAAAATGGTAGCAAAATCCCTGCATACAGCTATGTGCAAAACAGCACCTGGAAGAATGTCGCTATGTTGCCTATTCCTCGTCCCTTTCTCCTTGTTTTGGATTTTGCTCTTCAATATTAGGAAAGGGACTTTACTTTTCAAGCAAAATCCCCTAAAAATCTGTCAGATATCTTCTGGGTTGCATAACGCTTGCGTAAATTTGTATTGACTATTCACACCAATCGTTATAATGCATCGCTTCCGTACCGTGGGGTCTCCCTGCCTATGGTGGCAAGGAGAAAATAATGAAAACAATGTTTAAAAGACTTGCGCTGGCCGTTTTGCTCGCCGTATCGGTACCTGTATCTGCGCAGAATGTTCAGGGTAAAATTAGCGCTCTCGAAGAGGCTCTCGGCGCGTTTTCCGGTCAGGGAATGTACCTCCTGTATATTTCCATTGGAGCAACTGCCGATGGCTACGTGAAAGAAACATACGATAAAGAAACAGCCAGTACCTTGCTGCGTTCGTACTCAGCAATATCCAAACAGTTTATCACTCGCCTGCAGGGGCTTGTCGATAAAAAGTATCTCTCAGCCAATGACGTGCAGTTTGTGAAAGAAATGATCACCACGTATGAACTTCTCGCGGGAGAGGCTGCTGCGTACGTAGAGTATCTGGAATCTGATGACGAATCTCATCTTGATACCTATAACGAGAATCGCAACGCTGCGTGGGCTAAAATAGAAACTCTGCTTGATTTGAAATAAATTCAGGCGAGGGGAGATCTTGCCTCTGGCAGGGGTCAGGTCTCCTTATAGATCGTACAATAATTCCGCTTCTTCGCTTTCTGTCAAAAAACGCCACTTCCCGGATGGTATGTCGAGTTCCAGGCTTCCTATCCCGATGCGCTTGAGCTCCAGAACTTTGAGCGGCGTGCCGGTTTCAGGATCGGATAGATTTCCAAACAGTTTGCGCAAATGCCTGTTTTTTCCTTCGTCGAGTTCTACAGCAATATGGCTTTTGTGTCCTATGCCGCCCAGCCTCTCTATTTTTGCAGCTTTGAGAATGCCATCGGGAGTCTGCACGCCCTGGAGGGCTTTTTGCAGATGTTCTTCGGTTATGTGGCCGCGCAGCCAGATATCGTACATTTTTGTTGTGTGGCCGGGTTTGGTCAGTAGATCCTGAATTTTTCCTTGTCTGGTAAAGAGGAGCAGACCACGGGAATCCATATCGAGCCGACCGATCGGGTTCCATTTTTCTTCCCTCGCAAAAGGCGGCAGCAGGTCATACACGGTTTTACGGCCAAGTTCATCGCTCGTCGTTACGACATATCCTTTTGGCTTATGCAGCATGAGTAGTTTGTGTTGTTTTCCAGAATTAAATTTCAAATGAGGCATGGAAATTCTTCCGATTTACCGGGGCAATGATTTTATATATCCACGGCATTTGGCCGTTATAAAGTGAACCATGGAAGAACTTCTGGGCAAAATTGATCTTGCAAGAGAGAAAATATTTGCTCTCCGTCCTTTCGATGCCGGGCATTTACAGGGAATTCAAGATTTTTTCCGCGTTGGACTTTCGTGGACAAGCAATGCCCTCGAAGGAAATACTCTCTCGGAATCTGAGACGAAAATTATTCTGGAAGATGGGCTCATTATTTCCGGAAAACCTTTGCGAGATCATTTGGAAGCGGTTGGACATGCAGAGGCCTTTGATTTTCTGTTTAGTCTTCTTCAATCGCAGACTCTTTCAGAGACAGATATTCTTTGGCTTCATAAATTATTTTATCAAAAAATAGATCCACAAAACGCAGGGAATTACAGAAAGGCCATGGTCATCATTTCTGGTTCTCGATATCCAGTTGCTAATCCCGATAGTATTCCCGAGAAAATGCGTAATTTTATTTCAGAACTGGATTCCGTGAAAGGAAAGGTGCATCCTGCTATTTTGTCTGCAAAATACATAAAAATTTTGTCTTTATTCACCCTTTTATTGACGGTAATGGAAGAGTAGGACGTTTATTGATGAATTTGGTGTTACTCCAGAACGGATATCTTCCTGCTGTTATTCCGCCCGTTGTGAGATCAGAATATATTGCTGCATTGGAGTTTGCCCATACAGACGATACCCATTTTATTCAATTCATTTTACGAATGATACACCAGACTCATCTGGACTATTTGCGCCTGCTGGCGGGCAATTAAAGTGGGCTCTCTGGATCCTGTCCGCGCTGGGAAATAATTTCCAGCAGAATGAGAACGGCTCCGCCTGCGAGCATAAGGCCAACTCCCCAGGCAATGGCATGGTCTGGTTGTTCTATGGCTGGAACAAACGGCCACATGGCGCGCATGGAACCAATGAGCAAACCGGTCAGAGCTGCCATGGTGAGCGAATGCCACAGGTTAAGCAGCGTTTTTAGAAATGGAATGAACGCGAGAATTCCTGCTCCTATACCAAAAAGAAATGGGATAAGAACAGCAAAATCGAATCCATGCAGTGCGGTCAATACAATGGGGTATGAGCCCAGCAGCACAAGGATATACGATCCAGAAATGCCGGGCAATACCATGGCAGAAATTCCAAGAAACCCGGATAGAAATAGGTACACGGGATTTTTGCTGCCAGCGAGCTGGTTATCAATTCCCGTGAGCAAAAACGCCAGAACTGTAAACACGGCGATCAGAATGTATTCCGCCGGTTTGTGTTCCATTTTGCGGTAGGGAACAGACACAGACACCAAAATGAGTCCAAAGAAAAATGAATATGTGTAGAAGGGAAAATTCTCCAGCAAAAATGGAACAATCCGCGACATAACAAGTATGGCTGCCAATATACCGGCAACGAGCGTAATCAGAAAATTCCATTCAATGCTCAAAATTTCCTGTCTGGCTTTTTCCCGCACTGCCTGTTTGGGCGACAGCAGGGCCAGCAGGCTTAATGCGTGGCTGATTTTTACGGAGGCAAGTGCCTGAATAAAATGATCATAGATTCCGCTGACCAGAGCTATGGTTCCTCCGGATATACCAGGTACCATATCTGCCATTCCCATGGCCACTCCCTTGAGCGCCAGAAAGATTCTGTTTCTCCACGAACGGTATTGTTCCATATGTTCACAGAATGCTTTGCGCGCGCTTTGTCAAAGCTAAATCTCTGTAGTCGCGCCGTTTTGTTATTCGCAATAACTGCTATTTTTCTGACAATTAGGTAACCTCTGAAAAAGTATGCCTGCGGCTCGTTGCGCGTTCAGAGGTTAGTTTTCGGCAGCAACACCTTCAAAGACATCGGGAAGGGGCAGAGAAAAAGAAAGAGGTTTGCCCGTGAAAGGATGCGCAAAAGAAAGAGAAGATGCGTGCAGCATAAGCCCATATTCTTCTATGGCAGCCCAGTGTTTTTTTCCAAAATGATACAGGCGCGCAAAGCGGTCATCAGAGCCATACAGTGGATCACCTGCAACGGGATGGCCTATAGCCGCAAAGCTCGCGCGAATCTGGTGGGTTCTTCCCGAGTGCAGTTCAATGCGAAGCAGCGTAAGTGCTCTGTTGTGGTGCAGAGGGGAAAAAGAAAGGCTTGCCGATTTGGCATCTTCCGGGACTTCTTCTTTAGTCTCTTTGAGGCTTTCTTCGCGGATAAACTTCATTCTGGTTCTGTGTTTAGGATGGCGAAAAATAAATCCGTTGAGTTCCCCTGCCTGGTGCATTTCTCCCCAGACTACGGCATGGTAGATTTTTTGAATAGTGCGCTGCGCAAACAGAGAGGATAGAGCGTCGTGGGCCTGCGACGTTTTTGCAATAACCATGAGTCCTGCTGTGTCACGGTCTAACCGGTGAACAATTCCAGGTCGTTCGGGAGAGGAGCCTTCCGATAGAGATTCCATTTGGGAAAGCAGAGAATGGACGAGCGTATCATCGCCAGTTCCCGTGCCCGGATGCACTGTCATGCCTGCCGGTTTATGGATTATGGCGAGGTATTCGTCCTGGTAAAGAATGGGAACAGACTGGTCGTTTCCAGAAAGCGTGTAGGCTGGTTCCGGCTCGATGGTTAATTGTACAGGGATGTCTTCTTTAGGCTTAAAAGAAGACTTTTGTAATTGAGCTTTTCCAGAAAGTACAAATCCTTCTTCAATTTTTTTTTGTAGAAAGCTTCGAGAATATTCCCCGTCCGTGAGTTCAACGAGATAGTGATCCAGCCTTGTACCAGCCGGCAGAATTCCAGTAAAGGTTATAGTATCGCTCGCGGGGTTATTCAAAGGGGGGTTAATGATTAGAACCTTTTTCTGTATTTGATGTACTTTTGGATTCTTCCTCCTTTGTAAGGAAGAAAAAGGTAATAGCCAGAAGAATCGCTCCAAAGGTGATAAATGTATCGGCAATATTATACGTCGGGAAGCGGTTGGCGCCAATTCCCATATCAATAAAGTCGACTACTCCAATGCGGAAAAATCGATCCGTAAAATTTCCAAAGGCACCACCAAGAATAAAGGAAATGGCAATCTGGAATACAATATGGTTTTCTTTGGTTTTAATAAAATATGTAATCAGGGCAATGATGGCAATGCCCGTCATGATATGAAAGAAAATCGCGTTATTCTGGAGTACTCCAAACACTCCGCCCGTATTGTATACCAGTCTAAACTGTAGAAGGTCTCCAACCAGGGGAATAATATCTCCGCCGAGCAGGGCTTTTTCAGCCGCTATTTTGGAGAAAAAATCGGCCGTCCAGATTCCAAAGACAATGGCAAAAAATCGAAAGTTTACTTTGTTCATGGCAGTTTTCTATCAAATTATCAAAAAAGTCCTTCGTCGCACAGAAGGGCTGAACAAAAAGGCGAATTGCGGATACTGTGTCAAATTCTTTCTTGTCAGTCCATTTCGTTCGTTTCATGGGGGAATATGAAAATTGATGAGTTAAGACTCACCCCCGGCAATGCGGTTCGCATGACGACAGACGAAATAGAACTACTCGTAAGTATTGAGTTTGGCCCGCGCATTCTGCATGTATCCAGGCCGGGCATGCCAAATCTGCTGCAAATGCCAGAGTCTGCCGAACACAGTGGAGGTCATTCCATGTATTTTCTGCCAGAGCGGAAGAACAGAAATTCTCAGCAGGACAATGTTCCCGTTAAATGGAAGCGCGAAGAAGATGGCGTGCGCTTTAATGCACCCGTAGACCAGAAGAGCAAGCTGCAGCCGCAGCTGATTGTATCTCGCGAGGGGCAGGATTCTGTTAAAATAATCCACCGGCTTTACAACCACACGGCATGGCCAATTGAGTACTCTATTGTGGCGCGCGGATTTATGGCGGGCAGTGGAATGGCCGTCGTTCCGGCTGCATCGCAGGATTCCGGGACATCCTGTGCGGTTGCATCGATTGCGTTGTGGCCCGGAGCCACGCTGGGCAGTGAGGGCGCCAAAATTCAGGATAATTTTTTATTTATGCAGCCTGGCTTAAAAAATGCAAATGACGAAGACAATCGAATTGGATTGTTTAACCCGGAAGGTTGGATGGCCTGGAAGAGCGAAGGCCAGGTGCTGTATCGTCGCTTTCCCAATGTGCCGGGAATATATCCCAATTTTAATTCGCGCTGTTCTGTGCACGTTACTCATGGAAATCTGATTCTGGATTCTTTTTCTCCTCTGCTTAAAGTGGAGCCGGATTCTTATTTGAGCCATGAGGAGATCTGGACGGTGAAGGCTTCGGAGGACGTTCATGGTGGGTGACCGATTTTGGTTCGGGCTGTTGAGCCCTGCTCCCTTCGTTCTGCACCGCATCTAATGCGTCGACTGCCCGTCGACAAGGTTGATACAGCAGGTACTTTTCGTCATTCGCTATAGACGGTGCGGCATAGGCCTTGTGATGTGACATAATGTGTTATTTTTTGTTATCTACCAAGCGTTGTGATGTGACATAATGTGTTATTTTTTGTTATCTACCCAGCCTTATGATGTGACATAATGCGGTATTTTTTGTTATCTACCAAGCGTTGTGATGTGACATAATGTGTTATTTTTTGTTATCTACCCAGCCTTATGATGTGACATAATGCGGTATTTTTGTTATCTACCCAGCCTTATGATGTGACATAATGCGGTATTTTTTGTTATCTACCAAGCGTTGTGATGTGACATAATGTGTTATTTTTTGTTATCTACCAAGCGTTGTGATGTGACATAATGTGTTATTTTTTGTT
>DYKF01000118.1:0-1653 GCA_020722745.1 Caldithrix sp. | reverse complement strand
GTGACATAATGTGTTATTTTTTGTTATCTACCAAGCGTTGTGATGTGACATAATGCGGTATTTTTGTTATCTACGAAGCATTGTGATGCGACATAATGCGGTATTTTTTGTTATCTACGAAGCATTGTGATGCGACATAATACAGGTCACAAGCTGGCATTCAAGTAGCTCAGTTCGCGCAGCGATGGAGCCTGTCCCGAGTGGCAATGCGCAGCAGTGGTGTACCTGGTTCACAGCGTCACGCAGTGGAGGAAGTTGTCGCTTGCCTTTGGCAAGCGTATCGAGGTGAGGGGAAGGCAACCTTTTTCAGAGCTTACTTAGAAATTTTTCGCGCTCACGTGGAACTGCCAGATGAAAATATTCCAGGGGCTGTTCTCCTAAATTTTCCTGCGAAAGGCGCGCGCTCACTTTGCCGGGTCCAAAATCTACCACGGTCTGGATTCTCTTTTCCGGAACCTGCGCAAGAGCCAAAGACCAACGCAAATGTTCTGTTGCGATGGATGCAGACAGAAATTTGCGAAGATCTGTTTGTGGCGTCAGAATCTCGTCCGTGAAGGAAGTAATAGCGTAATCCGTTGGGCCAGTATTTTGGGGAAACGGCAGATCAGAATCTTTTTCGAGAAACGTATGCAGAGCCTGTTTCAGGTGAGTGCTGTGAAACGGTACCGAGGCATCCAGAAAAATGAGCTGGCTGCCTGCGTGAGCTTGTTGAAAATAGAGATAAAAAGAAAGTAGTTCGTCGGTGTGCCCAACGACGAGCTGGTTGGCGGGAGAGTTCACGAGAGCGAGTTCTAAAGAATTGTCGTTGTTAGTGCTAAAATGATTTAGTATTTCCTGTACTGTTTTTTCGTCACTGCCAAGAACAACGAGCATGGGGCTTACCTGGCGGGCGCCGTTTTCCTGTGCGCGAGATAGAACATCCGCATTGGTTTTCCATGGATACACTTCATGGATGCGAATTCCAAGCGCAAGCATGAATGCCGTGTACTGCTCTAAAAGCAGCATGGCGTCCATGCCGCTCCATTCCAGGGATAGTGCTGTCGCAGGGAAAAGTCCCTGCGAATGTCCCGTGAGAATGGAAACGCGATTCTTTAGGATCGGCAGGGCTCCTGCGAGGCGCACGGCGTGGAGATGGGCAAACTGCACGGCCTGTATCATCGTGAGCGATACAGGAGCTGCGTACAGTTCTTCCGGAGAGGGTGCTGATTCGGGATTGTCTATCCAGTGGAAAATTTGTTCGGGATTGACGAGATCGCTGCCAGTATGTTCTACCGCCGTCTTTATTCCCTTTGCCAGCGCTGCAAAAAAAACTTTAAAGCCGTCTTCTTTTCTATACTTTGAAATTTCGCGCAGCCATGGCGTTCCATGCCCTCCAAACTGGATGAGTAGGTCCCTTTGCATCATCCCTGAAGAGCGTTGTTTGGAGTGAATGCGTCAAGAAAAAAAGAAAAATCGCAGCCCAGAGTTTTTTCAGATATTATATAAAGTGGATTGCCATCGAATGTTCGGTAAGCTCTGAAAAAGTTTTGCCTTCGGCTCGCTTCGCGTTCAGAGCATACTTCCGGTCCATGGACCCCTCGGCTGCGCTCGGGGTAAAATCACCGGCAAAAGGCGAAGAAAACAGCAGTTTTCGCAGCGTTTTGGAGATTACCG
>DYKF01000005.1:18297-41345 GCA_020722745.1 Caldithrix sp. | reverse complement strand
TGCAGCTGACGTTTAATAAACGAACAATAGATCGGCAGCCCTTTTAACGAGTAAATGTTATTAAGTTTGCAGTCCTTGATAAGAATGAAAGAGTACTTTCATTCGAATAGCCAAGGTTTTTGTATA
Organism: Caldithrix sp.; assembly: GCA_020722745.1. Taxonomy (GTDB): domain Bacteria; phylum Spirochaetota; class Leptospiria; order Turneriellales; family Turneriellaceae; genus DYKF01. Next base: position 41,219 of record DYKF01000005.1, on the reverse strand, counting down.
ATAAGAGCAATATGCTAAACCGGCTGTGAACGGACAAAGAATATGTTGCCGATCCGGCGAAAGAATTATCCATGTCGGCGTAAAACTAAGCCTCCTTACTATTTTGTCAAAACTATTTTTATGTTTATTCCAAGCGAATGCGGTAAATAGCGGAATCTCCCTCTTTTTGCGAGAAAAAATATAGATAGGGCCCCGCTGAATCGACCACGGGGTATAGATCATTACCCGGATAGTGAATGAAGGCTTTGGGCGCGCTGTCTCCGGACGGATACAGGCGATATATGTCGTTATCTCCCTTGACATTGGAAACGGCAAAAATGGAATCGTGAAAAGACGAAGAAGGTGAAATGGTGAATCCCCCGGGCCCGCGCACGGGAGCAATGGAATTGTTTTCAAGGAGAACTTTGTAAATGGAGAACAAGCCATCTCTGTTAGAATAGAAGTAGATTTCTTTACCATCTTCGCTAAACACCGGACCAAAATTAAAAAATTTGTTTTCCGTGATTTTTTTTTCGGATTGAGAAGAAAGGTCGAGCAGATAGAGCCCATAGTTTGCATCGCGGCGGGAGTAATAGGCAAGAGATTTTCCATCTGGCGACAATGCGGGAAACTCGCACCAGACGTTTTCTGGCGTAATTCGCTGCACGGTGGATCCGTCTGCTGCCGCTTTCCAGATTCCGCCCGTTGCCCCATGGCGAGAAAAAAAATAAAGATGACTTCCGTCTTCCGAAAAAGCGGGCTGAGAATCCAGTTCTGGAAATTTAGAGACAAAAGCTTTTGTCTTGGTGATTAGGTTGTAAAGGACTATATCTCCTTTTCCGTCCCTGTAGTCACTGCTGAACGCTATTTTTTTCCCGTCTCTGGATACGGCCAGAGTCTGGAGTTTGCCATATCCACCGAAAACTCTTTCAGGGTCCTGGGAGAACAGGGCGGTGGCAACGACGTATAAAAGAATAGAGAACAGGTGTTTCATTTTAATCCTGTTTCAACCTGTCAGGACTGTCACTCTTGAAAAGTAAAATTTTTTCCAAAATCCGATTGGAGCCAGGATTCCAAGTTTCCATTGTAATAGACGTATTTCTGGTACAGAGCCAAAAAGGCCGTGTAGATAGACGCATTGCGAAATATATCTCTTCCAAAAGGGAAGAAAAATTTTCCGGCCAGCGTGTGTTCTTCCCGCGAATCGGCTATACCAATGTATACGCTTCCTACTGGTTTTTCTGGGGTGCCTCCGTCTGGTCCTGCAATGCCCGTTATGGAAATACTGATATCAGCGCCGGTTGCCGAAAGTGCTCCTTTTGCCATTTCCATTGCGGTCTGGTGAGATACAGCTCCAAATGTATCGAGCGTATCAGCAGAAACGCCAAGAAGGTTTTCTTTTATAGAGTTGGCATAGGAGACTATGCTTCCCGGATACACCGCAGAGACACCTGGAATATCGGTGATGAGTTTTGCGCCAAGCCCGCCGGTACAGCTCTCTGCGGTGGTCATGGTTCGCCCTGATTGCTTTAGAGTCTCAATAAACTCCAGAAGGGGATTTTCTGCTGTATGTCCCGGAAATCTATCCAGGATAGATTGAGAAAAAGAATGCAGAACTGATTTGTCTTTTATGGACGCCCGAAGAAACAAGCGGGTGCCAAAAGGGAGTGCGTGAACTCCAAATTCAAGTTCACCTGGAACCTGTATGCTGGCAGACAAACCGCTTTCTGAAATGGCCCAGAGGGATATTTCTGTTGTTTCTGTTTTTTCTGTCCCAGACTGCTCAATGGCTTTTAGTACCTGTGGCCAGATTCCTTCTATTTCGCGCGGAAAGCCTGGCAAAGAAACCAGTGGAATGGAAGGGAAAAACATGGCGGGAGCCAGCCCGGCAGGGTTATGGAGAACTTCGCAACCTTCTACGATTCGCGCCTGGCGCAGTGCTCTCTCCAGAGAAAATCCGGCGGCAGTGCGCGTGTGGCTTGCCCGCTTTGCAAAAAATTCTCGGACTCTCTGTTCAGAGGGCTCATGCATGATTGCGCGGCTTCCGGTAAATTCAGCCATTACGTCTACGGCCAGGTCATCGTCTGTGGGGCCAAGTCCTCCAGACATGATGATGAAATCGCCCGATTTGGAATAATCGGACAAGGCTTTTAGGATGGATGTTTTATCATCGCGAAGAATCCTGCTTTCCAGAACCGTGAATCCATTCTTGTAAAGTTCTCTCGCAAAGAAATTTGTATTTTTATCGATTGTGAATCCATTTGTTACTTCGGATCCAACGATGAGCAGGCGAACTCCTTTCAATGGATACCTCCAATTAATTCTTTCGCTGCGTTGTTGCTGCTTTGTAAAATATCGGCGTGGAGAGATTCTCCGTGCGCATCCATGGTGACAACGCATTCCAGGTTTTCAATTTCCAGAATCCAGAAAGCTTCTGGAGTTCCGAATTCCGGCTTAAAATTTCCATGCACTTTTCTAATAGATTTTGCGGTGTAGGCAGCGGCTCCGCCAATAGCGTGCAGATACACGGCTCCAAATTCTTTGCAGGCCGATAAAGTTTTTTCTCCCATGCCACCTTTGCCTATCACAGCTCTTACGCCAAAGTGTTTAATCACGTCGTATTCATAGGGTTCTTCCCGGATAGAGGTAGTAGGGCCGGCGGCTGTTATATAGGGTTGGCCATTGGAGTCGTGCAGAACGACGGGGCCGACGTGGAAGAGGATCCCGCCTTGCAGAAACTTTTTGAGACCCTCGTATGTTTCGCGTTCTGCTTCTGGGATTTCTTCGTGCAAAAAATTGTCTTTAATGTATTTATGGGCTGTATCTCTGCCCGTTAAAATAATTCCAGAAATAGAAACCATGTCGCCCCTTTTTAACGAACGAATCTGTTCTTCTGTGATGCCGGGCGGATTGATAGTTATAGTCTGTTTCATTGCATGCCTCATTCTATTATATAAGTATTGTCATTGTTGAAGACAAGTGTTTTCCGCCTGCTGGCCCAGCACATATAGCTGGTGCTCACAAAATAGCTGGCTGGAATTCTGTGCATTTTAGCCATTTTAACGCTCAGCAGAGTCGTAGCACCTCCAAAGCCCATTGGGCCAATTCCAAGCTGGTTAGATTTTTCGAGCATTTCTGCTTCTGCCTCTGCAAGCATGGGATCAGGACTCTGGTCTTCGAGTTTGCGAAACAGCTGCTCTTTGGCAAGCAGAGCCCCGCTCACGCGGTCTCCACCAATTCCAACGCCGAGAATGCCGGGAGAGCAGCCTTTTCCTTGCGCCTGTAATACGGCATCGAGAACGACTTTTTTTACGCCAGCCAGATCGCGACCAGCTCCGAGGCGTGAGTCGGGGAGCGCATACTGGGTGCCCACATTTTCGCAGCCCCCACCTTTGAGCATCAGTTTAATCTCCAGGTGCTCATTTTCCCATTCATGAAAATACAGGGAGGGAAGGCCAATTCCAGTATTGTCGCCGGAGTTTTTACCAGTAATAGAATCGACAGAATTGGGGCGCAGATAGCCAAGCTCGGTAGCACGTCTAACTGCCTGGGTTATTTCGTTGCGCAATGTTATAGTGCTGGTACCGATGGGATAATGAACATGAAAAATATTTGTCCCTGTATCCTGGCAGATAGGAGTTTTGGCGTCGTAGGCCATTTCTATGTTTTCGAGAATAATACCGAGTGCGCGTTGCGCCTGCGACCCATCGCTTTCTTTTGTTTTTTGCACAGACAGGGACGAAATAACGTCGCCGGGGAGATTGGTAGAAGCCTCACGGATGAGCAGTAAAATTGCGTCGATTCTACTTTCCGCTTTTCCGTGCAGTGGCTCAAACATTTCTTTGCGATGCCATGGCTCTGCCAGGCTGCTATTTTTTTGTTCTTCCATGCGTCTAATTTGCAAGTCAGGGCGGAATGGCAACAGAAAATATATTGGTTGCTCTGCCTGGATAAAAAAAGACAAAGGGCTGTGCCGTTAGAAATCAATACATCTATCCATACGGACGGGCTTGCTGCAAGGCTCGCTGCCAATGTACAAAACGAGTTGCGGAAAAAAAATCCGTTTGAGCCGGTTACTATCATCATGCCGAACAGAAACCTGCGCGAATATTTGCGGTTGTATCTTGCGCAATCGCACGGCATTGCTGCCAATTATCTGTTCTATTTTTTAGAAGAATCGTTTGGAAAATTACCCGTAGCAGGCGAGCTTACCTGGCCATCTGCATTAGAACAAAAGCTCTATGCATTATCCTTTTTAAAGGGCAGAGCCGAAAAAGTTGTTGAGCCAGAGCTGTATTACAGGGCGGGAGAAATCCAGGGGCTGCTCAGGGATTACGAGCTTCATCGGCCAGAAATAATCGAAGGATGGAAATCCGGAAAAATATTTTCTACGGGCAGCCTTGCTGAAGAGGAAGCCCTGCAGAAAGATGTTTATTTTATTTTAGACAAGAATGATCTAACGCTCTTCCGCTATCGGGAAAGACTGATGCAGGCTCTCCAAGGCGTAAACAGTCCGGAATCTCATATTCACATTGTGGCTCCCTCTGTCTTTTCTCGCTTTCATTTGGATCTTATTGCAAAGCTATCCCGCCACTTCAGTGTTCATTTGTACCAGCTTACATTTGGCAATCCTGCGGAAGGATACAGAATTCATCCAGATTTCGAAAAGTGGATAACTCCTCAAAAACGCTCTTTCCAGCTTCTGGAAAATCTTGTTCAAAATAATTCCCTTTCTGTAAATTATCACCATTCCGAAACCGGGTCTTATGAAAACGATGCCTTGCACTCGCTCAGGCTTGCCATATCCGGAAAAGGAGTTCCATCTTTTGTTAAAGAAGACGTCGTCCGATGGTTTTCTACTTCCGGGCCGCAACGCAGTTTTGAATATATATACGATGACATATCGCAGCGTCTAAAGGAAGACGAGACTTTGCGGATTGATCAGTCTGCCGTTTTATCTCCTGCAATGGCAAAGTCCTTTTCCATAGCCCAGAGTGTATTTGATTCCGCAGAAATCCCTCTTCCATTTAATTTGTCGGATGCGGGTGCTGCTCTTCGGTCCCGCTTTGCCGATGCCGTAACTGATATTCTCTCTCTCTCTGGATCTGCCTGGGAATACTCGCGCGCTTTTCGCCTTATTGAAAATCCCGTATTTTATTCTGGTCGGGATATTACTTCGGAAGAGATTCCGGCTCTCCACGATCTGCTGGCCTCTGTCAATCTGCGGCGCGATAGCAATTCTCCGGTTGGCCGCTTCGTCAGTTGGAAATCGGCGTTAGGACGGTTACGTCTTGGCCGTCTGCTTGCGTCGATCGATGCTGCCGATTACAAAGAAATATATCCTGTGAGTGTTGGCAAAGACGAAGAAAAATATATCGCCTTTGCGTCCTGGTTTTACGAAGAGTTTGCGCCAAGCGTGAACCGTCTGCAAACGACGGAAAATCCTGTTAGCGAATTGAAAGCCCTCGTAACCGAATTTCTGGCAACCGGAGAAGACATGCCGCAGGAGCGGTATGTCCGCGAATCTTTTTTGCGCTCTCTGACCATTCTTGAGAACGCGTTGGCGGTGCTTGGGTTGTCATTCTCTCTGGATGATCTACGGTCATGGTTGCGAGAGCAATCTTCCACGTTGTATTACCGGCGCGGTTCGTATTTGTCTGGCGGTATTAATTTGTCTTCCATGTTGACCATGCGGCCTGTTCCATTTCGCGTGCTGTACCTGATAGATCTAAACGAAGGTTCGTTTCCCCCATCGCAGGAACATTCTCCTGCAGACCTTGCCCGCGTTTTGCCCTGGAAAAAAGAAGAGCGGGTAAGCGATATTTCGAGAGAGGAAAATGCAAGGCTTCTGTTTCTGGAGTCTGTTTACTCCGCGTCAGATTCACTGGTTCTTGGCTTTCAGGATAGAGATCCTGCGGATCTTTCTGAAATGCACATGGCAGCTATACCTCTCGAATTTTTGGAAATTTTGAAAACGAGCTTTAAACTCGATATCCCCCAAATCCAGCTTCCACTCCATGGAATTTCAGAAAAATATTTTTCTGGCGAGTTTCCGCCCCGGCTGTCTAACATGGATCGTAATATTTTATCCAGAGAAACTCCCAGCAAAAAATGGAAAGCAATGGAAGAATCAGTGGAAGACGTTTTCAAAAAGGATATAAATCTGTATCAGATTGCCTCTTTTTTGCAGGCGCCCTGGGTTTATTTTCTCGAAAAAGAAATGGGAATTATGGACGAAACTTCCGCTGCGTTCGAGGAGAGTGAATTTTTCTTCCCTGAAAAATGGACAAAAAGTAATTACCAGAGAAATCTTCTTGCCACGTATATGTCTGAGTGGAAAAATGGGGAAGGGTTTATAGAAACCGCTCGCAGGGAAACGACGCAGTACATTAAACAATCCATGCTTACGGGTGCCTTCCCGGCGGGTCCGTATCGCCAGACTCCAGAAGCGGAACTCCAGAAAGAGGTAGATTCGATAAACAAAATCGCAGAGAAACTTTTTCCGCCAAATCCGCAGAATTATTCTCACTGCGAATCGGGGCTCTATTACCAGCACGGAGATTTTCGCGTTAAGCTGGATTCCAGGAATTATCTCGTTTCCAAATCTGGCAGCTTGCTCGTTTCTGATACGACTAAATTCTCCATTAAGAACATTCTACAGCCATTTCTTTTTGGCTTAATGTATAATCAGGTTGTTGCAGAAAAGATCAGAGAAATTCAATATATTTCTTTGAAAGATGAAAAATCGCACACGGTTGTTTTGCCAGAGATTCATAATGGTTTGCAGTATTTAACCATTCTTTTTGAATATCTCGCTTCTTCGAGGCGGCCTGCTTTTTTTATTAAGGTGTTAGAATCAAAAAAGAATTCGTGTGAATCGCTGGAAACATATATTGAAAATCTTCAGTCCAGTATTGAGGACTACAACGCTCCAATCAAAGTGCCGCGCATGTTTTATCACTCTCCTCCTGCGTTTGCGGAAGAAATTTGCCAATTTTACGAAAATCTCATTCAACCTTTAGAACAATGGATAAACAACGCAGAGCAAACAGAATAGCGGAGGAGTTGAACAGGTTGTTTCCCAACCCGCCCATTCCGCTCGATCACAGAGACGCATTTACCATGCTGGTAGCGGTGGTGTTGTCGGCGCAGTGTACCGATAAACGGGTCAATCTAATTACGCCGGGATTGTTTGCCATTGCAGACACGCCCCAAAAGATGATGCAGCTTAGCGAAGAGGAAATTTTTGAAAAAATAAAAAGCTGTGGTCTTGCAAAAAGAAAAAGCCAGGCTCTGCGGGAATTGTCCGTAAGGATTGTAGAAAAGTTCAATGGCCAGGTTCCAGCCACCATAGAAGAGCTCGAGACATTGCCGGGAGTTGGCCACAAAACGGCATCGGTGATAGAAAGCCATATTCACGGCAGGCCGGCTTTTCCGGTAGACACGCATATCCACCGGTTAGCACAGATGTGGGAACTCACTTCCGGAAAAAACGTTCGCCAGACAGAAGAAGATCTCAAGAATCTTTTTCCTCCTGAAAGCTGGGAAAAGCTGCATCTCCAGTTTATTTATTACGGCAGAGAAATTTGTCCTGCGCGTCAATGTAATGGGCTTCGCTGTTCGCTCTGCCGGGAGCTTTTTCCCGACAGGGTGGAGCCGCTCACTTCGCGGAAGGGATAGGGGAGCGGGTTTGTTCATAGAACTTCCCGCCATTTTTGCTTGCCATTAAGAACTTTACAGTAAAGCTGCTTCATGAATGCAAATAGAATCTCTTCGTGGGTGGCGGGACTTAGACTGTTGTTTCTGGGCATGCCTCTCTTATTTAACGATTTGTATCTTGCTCTTCTGCCAGAAGACAATACGCGCCTTGAAATCGTCTTAGATGTTTTGTTCTACATTGCGTGGCAGTCTTCCGTAATATATTTTGCGTGGCAGGCCGGCTGGTTTCGCTTTTCTGAATTTGGCTTTTCTCCCGTTCGCGGTGTACAGCAATTGCGAGATGGGTTTGTTTTGTTTTTGGCCGTTACTCTGTTATTCATGCTTCTGTATTTTGCAATGTCTTTTCTGGATTTACGCATTGGAACGCACTGGGCCAGCGAGTGGCACGACCCGCTTCCCGATTGGGCTTCCTGGAAACAATTTGTATGGGTCTTGTATTTGTCCGTGACAGCAGGAGTATTCGAGGAAGTGATTTATCGCGGGATAGTGATGGGGCAGTTGCGCAGAGCAGGAATGAACAATGTTGCGGTACTGTTTATTTCCGCCACATTTTTTGCGTCAATCCACTGGTCGCTTGGAATATTTACTTTAATAGTGGCATTCACCTTTGGCTTAATCTGGGGAATTTTATACATTCGATACGCGGCACTGCTCCCTGTAATTACTGCCCACTTTCTGTTTGATTTTGTCGTTTTTTACAACTGGGATTTAGCCATTTTGCGCATGCTTGGATTGGAGTAACAGATGCGGGCCGCTCCCTCCCGCGCCCTCCCTTATGGCAGTTTGAGCTTCATGCCGGGCCAAATTTTATTTGGGTTCGAGAGAACCGAACGATTAGCATTAAAAATTGCGCGAGTTTTGCGGTAGGTTCCATATTTCTTGTGCGAAATGACAGCAAGCGTGTCTCCCGGAGCAACGACGTAATAGCCATCGGTTGCCGCCGGGGCAGTGGGCTCGGGCTCTACGGATGATGCACTGGAGACAGAAGAGACAGCTTGTTCTGCCTCTGCAGTATCGGCTGGTTCGCCTTCTAAGTCGTCTTCCATTTCTTCAAACGCCGCGTCGGCTTCTGCGTGAAATTCTTCGCCGCTGACTTCCACCATGTGGGCAGAGGATTTGCGCAGCATTAAGTAAAAGAACAGAAGCAGCACCAGAATGAGAGCGATGATTAAAGCAATCAACATAAAGTTGCTTTTCTTGTGTTTTGCGGCAAGCTTTTCTTCGCCAGTACCGGGATGTGGGTGGCGGATTGCCTCTTTCTCTATGAGCTCCATTTGAATGCCGTGCAGCTCTTTCGCCATTTTATAATATTTGAGTTTAGAAAAGCTGCGCACTGTTTTAATGCGAAAGGCTTCTGCAAGCTTGTCTGCATCTCCCTGCGAAACTCCCTGCAAAGCGTAAATGGGAGCGCGGGCCACACCCGCTGGTTTTCTCTTCTCGTATTCTTTAATGAGTTTGTCTTCAAAACCAGAAAGTTCCGTTGCGCCCTTGTCCGCAAGTTCTACAATTTCTTCTGCCCAGCGCGCGTATTTAAGCGTAGCGAGATCGGCTACTGTTTTAATATTGAATGCTTTGCGGAGGAGCTCAGCATCTGGTTCACTGACACCTTTAATTGCCTCAATGGGTAGTCCAGACCACTCCGATGGATTTGTCTCGCGATATTTTAAATCGAGAAAAAGTTTAGCTTCTTTTTTCGGTGTCAGATCTTCCATGGGCAACAATAAAACGGAAAAGAGGGGAGTCAAGAATCTTTTACAGTGTGCCCTACCTGAGTTGACCCCGAACATTGTTGAGGGGGGCAGGGTGTATCGCCGGGGAAAAAGTTATTTTGTCTCCAAAGTGGCTACCGTTCTATTGCCTTTTATAGCCAGCTTTAGCGAATAGCTCTGATTAAATAGCTATTTAAGATTTGTCGTACAATTAGACTTTACAAATTTGGGACATTCCCTCTCAAACCCTCCCTACGGTTTTTAGTTCTGGCAAACAAACTTTTTCTTCTATCGGCATGCTAAGCCTCCCTTATTTTTCTTCTTTGCTGAATAAGGACATTTAATATTCAGGGATATGCCCGTTTTTCAGACTGCTGATATCCATGCCCACGGAGTTATACAGGCCTCGGCAGGCACCGGGAAAACTTATACTATTGAACAACTCGTCGTTCGGTTTTTTCTGGAGAGGAAGCTGGAACCCTCGCGCCTGCTTCTCGTGACATTTACGGAAAAAGCGACTCGCGAGCTTCGCGAAAAAATTCGCAGAACGTTGCGAGATCGCGCAGAAGCTGCGGATAATCCGGAGCACAGAAAAATACTAACAGAAGTTTTGTCCCGCTACCATGAGCTGCCCGTTTCTACCATACACGGTTTTGCGCGCAGTGCATTGTCTTTGTTGCGGCGCTCTTACAGCCAAGCTGATATAGTTGCTGATTCTGGAGAAAAGCAGAGGGCCTACCACGAAATTTTACGCCATCGTTTTCCAGAGATCTTTGGAGAAGAATATCCGGAAATACTTTCTGCTTTGTTTGGTTACACGGAAACGGGAGATGACCTGACGGGGCATATTGTAAGTGCAATATCGAGCGTTTATCTTGAGGGGAGCGATACCGCATTATTCCCTCTGAATGATTTGTCTTTGGAAGATTGGCGGCAGTGGAAAAAGGATTACGTTTCAAAAACAGATGCCTTTTTGAATGAGCACAAACGATTTAAAAAAGACTTAGAGGATCCTGCTTTTTGGGAACAGCTGAAAGACGAGGTCGGTGGCAGATCTTTTTCGGCCTTTGAAAAGAGTTTTATTTCGGCAACTCTTGCGTTGGAATTGAGCGTGGCAAACCGGGATAGTATTACTCAATACTTAAATAGCTCTAATTATCGAGCCCCCACTAAGGGAATGGAAAACTTTCGCAACAGTGCTCATCCGTCTATTGCGTCATTTACTTCTGCATTGAATGCGTTGCTGGAATGCGAAGAAAAGATTCAAGTATTTCGGCAGCGGTTTATTTCTTCCGCTGTTCGCGAGACCATGAAAACTTCTCAACAATTGCGAACTACAGACGAGGTAAGCTATAACAATCTTATCTCTGATCTGGCTGCCTTGCTCAAAAATCCAGAAGAAGCCAAAAAATTGTCTGCTCGTTACGATGCAGCTCTCATCGACGAATTTCAGGATACGGATCCTCTCCAGTGGCAGATATTTAAAACTCTGTTTTTAGATGGAGGGAAAACCCTGTTTGTCGTAGGCGACCCCAAGCAGTCGATTTATCAGTTTAGAGGTGCAGACATCAATACGTATCTCGCTGCGGTTGAGGATATACTTGCCCATGGCGGAAAAAGATACACTCTCAGGACAAATTATCGTTCATCGAAAAACTTTGTAGAAGCCTGCAACCAATTTTTTACGGGAAACTTTTTTGCATCGTCCAGTATACAATACGAGAAGGTTCATGCTGATAAAGAGGAAAGCAGCCATCCATTGCAGAATCGTGGCTGCATTAATGCGGTAGATCTTGCCGAAAATAATTCCACGGATTCCCGTGACCCCAGGACAAAGTATTTTAATTTCATCAAAGATGAAATTTTAGGCATGCGAGATGCGGGAATCAGCCCCGGCAGAACGGCTGTTCTCGTGGCACGAAACATGGACGCGGTCAGTTTGCGGGAAATTTTGCGCGAAGCCGGCATTGGCTCTCTGCTGCAGGGAGAGCATTCTGTATTTCATAGTCATGAGGCATTGCTATTGCTGGATCTATTGATTGCATTGCGTGATAGCAACGAGTCTGCCATGCGTCGGCTTTTGTTATCGCGCCTGTTTGCCGTACCTGTCGAGATTATGTTCCACGGCAGGCCATCTGCCCATTTTGAGGCCTTGTTCTCCAGGTGGAAAAGTTATGCCGAAAAAAGAGATATTGCTCTTTTGGTAGAAATGGTTCTGCGCGATTCTGAAATTCTTTATGAAATACAGAGAGAAAGTCCGTTAGAGACCGAGCGCTCTTACACAAATTTTCGTCATTTACGGGATCTGCTCTCGCATGCCATGGCCAGTGAAAAGTTTACTCTGCCAGAGCTGGTGTCATGGCTTCAGGAAAAGGTGGATTCCGCTAAGAAAGAAGAAGAGATGCTGCGGATAGAAAGCGATGATCCCCAGAAAGTAAAAATCCTCACTATTCATTCCTCCAAAGGTTTAGAGTATGATTACGTTTTTGTTATTCCACGATTTTCAAAAAAGAATCAGTCTCCCGATTTTTTCGATTTCGCAGAAAATGGCAGAAGGGCACTGAGTCTGGAACTGGATAATGCAGAGCATAAAGAAAGGCACGATGAATCGCAGGAGCAGCAGTTGCGCAGATTGCATTATGTAGCTGTTACCCGCGCGGTCCATGCTGTCTATTATCCATTCTATAGAAAGCTGAACAAAGACGGTAGTATCAAAGCTAACCAGGGGGAAGTAGCCCGTTTTTTATACGATTATCTTGAGCAGGGGATTTCAAACAAAATTGTCGTTAAACTGGAGCCAGATGGGTACCGAGGAACGACCGTAAAGGGTGCTAAAGAGCAAATAGATAATAAACAACCATTAATGCCAATTACTTTTGTACCGTTCAGGGAAAGAGCGAGATACTTTCAATCTTTCTCTTCTCTGCATGCCAGGCAGCAGGCGCAAGAATATATAGTGGAAACAGATTCTACGAGGGAAAGCGACGAATCAACGGCGGGAGAATCGCTGCAGGAATATGTGGAGCTTGCCCATGGAACGACCACCGGCATTTTTTTGCACAAGATAATGGAAGTTCTCGATCCCGCTTTGTTTGTCGATTCAGATTCTGTCGCGGGCGTCTTTCACTCTCCGAATTTTCGCGAAACCGTGCTAGCTCTTCCGGAATTTATGGTACTTGATCTGCGAAACTTTTCCGAATACCAGGCCTCTAAGGATTTGTCTTATCTGCATCCAGAAACTTCAGCCCTGTTTTCTTCCTCATTCAGGATGGAATCTTTATCTTTTCAAAAGAGGGAGATTCTTCTTGCAGAAACAGCAAGGCTGTTCTTCCACAGCGTCCATGCGACGTTGCCGGGAATACAGACAAAGCTGGCTCAAATTGGCCACCGGCAGATGCTTCGGGAGCTGGACTTTTTTGTTCCAGCAGAAAATTTTCCAGATCTCATAGGAGCAGAAGATTTCATGAAAGGTTCCATTGATCTGGTGTTTGAACATGGCGGAAAATGGTATATAGCAGATTATAAAAGCAATGCCTTGCCAAATTATAGCGAAGAGACAATCGCGAAAAATGTGTCTGTTCATTACTCTCTTCAGATTGAGATTTATTCTAAGGCGTTAGAAAAGTTTCTAAGCCTGCGCGGACTGGGGAAACCCGCCGGAGTTTTTTACATTTACTTGCGGGGTACCAAAGCCGGTCAGAGCTCGGCTATATATGGCGAGGGAACCAAATGAAACCGTGGTTACAGGAAATACTGAGCGACTCACTCGATGTCTATACATTCCAGGATTTATTTTCTGGAGAGGAGCCAATTCCGTGTGTGGCCCTGTTGGCGGCTGTCATGTTGCGCGCGGTTCGCGAGGGCGATATTTGCGCAACGGCAGACAGTCTGAATCAGGCCGCACGAACTATTTCGGAAACAAAAGATTGTCAATTTGAGAGTCTTTCAAAACTAAATGTAGGGACAAATATATTTGTTTCTGATAAGACGGAAATCAATGAAAGCATAGTGCCAATAATTGCAGACGGAGAATGTTTTTTCTGGAATCGCCATTTTAGAATGCTTCGCGAAATCAGAGAAAAGCTGAAAACGCTGAGGCTGGGTCCATCGCTTGCAGAAACTGTAGCAACAGAGACTATCCAGAAGAGCAAAATTTCTCTGAATGAAAACCAGCAGCTTGCCGTTCACCTAGCCATGCATTCGCCATTGCTGGTATTAAGCGGAGGGCCCGGAACGGGAAAAACCACAGTGATTGCAGAAATAATGCGATCTCTGCTGAAAGCGGGCATAGAAGAATCGCAAATTCTGGTTGCGGCACCCACAGGAAAAGCGGCCATGCGCATTGAGGCATCTCTCTCTGCCGCCGGGCTGGAAGTCTCCTTTAGAGCCAAAACTATTCATAGAATGCTTGAGTTTTCCAAGAGGGGATTTAGGAGAAATAAGGACAATCCTCTTGCGGAGAGCGTTTTGATTATTGATGAAATGTCTATGGTGAATCTTGACCTTCTGCACGCCGTGTTTGCAGCCCTGCGCGAAAACTCGCGCGTGATCCTCGTTGGAGATAGAAACCAGCTGCCTCCCGTAGAATCCGGTGCCGTTCTACCGCGCCTCACCCCCGATGGCTCTCCGTGCTATTCTTCTGCATTGCTCAAAAAGGCCGGCATTAAGGCAGCCCGGTGCGAGAACAATCCGTTGGCCGATACTTGGGTAGAGCTCACAGAGACAAAACGTTTTGACGGAAAAATAGGGCGGTCTGCGGCAAATGCACTTGCCGGACAATGGGACGAATCCTTGGTGATCAAGAAAAAAATCGAAGAGATACAAATGGGTGAACAGGGTTTATTTCGCGTTTTGACAGATAAGGAAGGCTTAGCGAAAGTCGCCAATAGTTTTGTAGCAAGTCAGTATGGCAGCCAGTGGATTCATGGCCAAAGCGGGAACCTGGATACTGAACTTTCTCGTCGGTTCAGCGTGTACAACTCCGCGAGAGTATTAACGCCTCTTCGAAACGGCATGGCCGGTTCTATTGCGTTAAATCAAATCATTATTCAATCTCTATTTCCAGATATGGCCGGCAGAAACTGCTTTCACGGGTTGCCTGTAATTATTTCGCACAACGATTACAGCGTGAAGCTCTTTAACGGCGACGAAGGTATATGTCTTCAGAACGATGATGAGCTGTTTGCGTGGTTTCGCGATGGCAATTCATTTCGCGCGGTTTCTCCCATGCGACTTCCCGCTTTTCAGCCTGGATTTGTCCAAACTATACACAGTGCCCAGGGCTCCGAATTTGATACAATTTTAATGCTCCATCCGGGTGGCAGTGCGGCAGAGAAATTGATGCAGCGGGAGATTTTGTATACGGCTTTAACGCGGGCAAAGCGCAGTGCATGGCTGGCTGGTGATGTCTCTACTCTAGAAAAAGCTGTTCGCGAGCGAAGACTAAAATCTCTGCCGTTTGTGCTCTGGCAGGTTTAACCCGCAGCGGGCAGGGTTAAAACAATGCGCGTGCCTTTGCCCTGCTCCGATTCAATTTGCAATGTCCCTCCATTCCCGGCGATGTATTCTTTCACGATGCTGCACTCGCCGCACACGACAAAAATGTGCGGAAAACTCAAAAAAAGATTGTCAGGTGTATGAGTAAAATTGCCCCGTTCCTGTATGGATGTTCAACAAAAAAACCAGAGCTTTGTTTTGGAAAATGTTTCGTTCTCCGAATTAAAAACACTCAAGGCAGCATGCGAGGCACATGGGAAAGCAGGTTCAAGCGTCGCGCAAAAACTGGCCGCAGAAATCAACAAGGCCATGGAGAATATCCAGGTTTGATGTCCCCAGGCAGCGAAAAAATTCTGATTGTAGACGACGAAGAGATAAACAGAATTCTGCTCCAGAAGAATCTGGAAAAACAGGGCCATACAGTAGAAGTTTGCAGAGATGCCTTTTCGGCCCTGAAAAAACTCAGAGAAGAGGCGTTTCAGGTCATCATCACAGATATCAACATGCCGGGAATGAAAGGCCACGAGCTGTTAGCGCATGTCATGAGAGACCCGGCAATGTCCGCTGTTCGACTGTTTCTACTGAGTGCGTCAGAGACTCCGGAGTTTGCAAATGATTCGCGGATAGGCTTTTTGCCAAAGCCGTTTATTTATGCAGACTTTGTAGTGGCGTGGCATTCTCATTGACGCAATAAAGACCTGTCATAATCATGCAATCATGAAACCACTCGGCATACTGGCTTTGCCCGCGCACGAAAACTCTCTTCTGCCGGCGCTGCATTTTCTGCTCTGGCGCAGAATTGATTCAACGCTTGCAGGGCACTGTCTCGATTTTGATCTCTATTCTTTCAGCAGCAGCACAAACGACGAAGAAGCAGCTTCCGAAATTATGGACGACCTCGTCACGCTCAGCGCATACCACATAGCTTCGCATGCACAGCGGGGAACTCTCCAAAAAATCTATGGCAACCGGTATCCGCTGCACATACGGGGAGAAGATTCCTGGGAAGCGCACCACGACAGCATGCACAGACTGGAGGAGGGGGCCATAGCAAAAGCTGCTTCCTCTTTTATCCAAATTAAGAATTCGGGAGAAACGCCCAACCCGCGAACAGATAGTTATTTCGAAAGTTTAAAGGGTTTAACGGATCAGGACCTCAGCAATACAATGCCGACAGTTTTGCAGTCGTTCCACCAGTGCTATCGCTTCAGGAGTCATTAATGAAAGTCAGCCAGTCTTACGATTTTGACAGGATATTAAACCTGTTTGAAACCTCAGGTTTAATTGGAAAAAAGTTTTCCGTAACAGAGTATACGTATTCCGAAAAGAGCAGCAAAAAAATATTCCAGTTAAAAGATAACGATTCTACTACAGTGACTTTTTTTGCCCTCAAGCGCGACGACGCAGATGGATATTTTATTCCCCAGGAGCAGTTGCGTTCTATTGTTCGTTTTCTGCACAAGCTGGAGATCGATTATCTGGACGAATATATAAACAGCAGTTTGTTGTCGTAAGTTACGCCCGGCGTTAATACTTGCAGATTCTCAGAGGGGAGACTGGCTGCTTGCGCAGATTACCAGCAGGGCTTTTCAGGCCGTACCTAAAAATATACAGTCACCGCAGGAGACCAGGTGAAACCACCTAGGTCGGATTCCAAGGGATCGGGTAAATTATTCAAATGCTGAATGGCCCCGGTAGAAACTGAAATCGGTAGATACGTATAACCCGCCTTAAAAGAAAAAGAAAGGCGCGGAGTCGCGAACACTTCTGTTCCGGCAAAAATGCGAAAGCCAAAATTTTCGGTGTATAGAATGGGGCCAACCTCGTTAGTGCCAAATCCATTTCCCCTGCTTGGGTTAAAATATCCATTCACAGAAAGCATGGAATATTCCAGCCCCGGCATAAGGAACAAATGGACGTGGCGGTTTACAGCCATCGAAAAATAACTGTTAAAGACATAACTGCTGCCGTCTATAATAACGACAAATTCTCCGGTTTGGGGGGTTCCCAAGGATGCATCTGCCGTCATGGTTTCAAAATACTGCGCATGGCCGTATACTCGTGAAAACCCTGCAGAGAGGGCAAGCCACGGATAAAAACGATAGCGAAGTTCAATGCCGGGCAGTATTGAAATACCCGTCTGATCAATGGCAGGGATAGGAAGGGCAGAAGGGTTCTCTCCGGAAAGAGTCGTCTCAGTAAAAATGCTTACAGCGGCAGCGTTCCCCAGCTGGTATTGTTTGTCGAGATAGCTCTCCCTGCCTTTTGCGAGATCAGACAGAGACATGCTATCCGAAGCAGAATACTGTTTGCCGGTAGCGGCATCGGTCAGCTTTACCGTCAGCGTAGCTGTTTCTCCCGATTCTAGGAGCGTCCCGTATAAAAGGTAATCGGCTGCTTCCAGAAACTGTTCTCGGTTTTCGGCTTCGACAAGGCCCGTCTGTTCCAGTTCCATTTCTTTAAAGAGCGCTGCAAGGTCAGCACGCTCCACGAGCACAAAACTGGAACGGCTGAAAGCAGAGGTAAATTCATCGGCCAGCAGGCGCGGATAATTTTTTCCCTGCAGCGAGTTTCCCTCCACCTTAAATTCAGAAACCGCCAGGCGTGGTTTCAGTGCCTTGCTGTTTTCTTGAGCGTGCTGCCCGGAAAGATTTTCAGCAATTTGTGTTACGGATCGCGTAACGGGCGAACCTGCGATTCCGGCGGTAATCGAGAGAAACAGAAATATTGTATGATGGAATTTTATGGGGTAACGCTGAAGCTGTTTGCCCGTTTGTCGATTACATTTATTCCAGCATGTCATCGTCTGGCAGGCCAAGCTGCTTATTTTTTTCTTTGTCTTTTTCGTAGTCTTTAATTTTTGTCTCTGTCTTTATTTCTGAGGATTCGATTTTTTTTCCACCAAGGCGCAACACTTCCTCAAGGGAAATTTCTGAACCCGGTGGCGGAAGTTCAAAAGACGGGTCTTCTAACAGGAACAGAATTTTTTCAATGGTTGGCGATTGGGGATCATCCGGGGCCGCCTGCATAAAAGTGCGCCAGTAAAAGATTGTCTTTTCTTTATCCCTTTTTTCCATGAGTTGAAGATATCCAATCTGAAACAGGGCTGGATGTAGAGATGGATTCAGTGTATACGCTTCCTGGTAGGAGGATAAAGATTTGTCTATTTCGCGAAGTTCCTGGTATGCCTGAGCAATCCTGAAATGCTCTGCCGCTGGATCCAGAGAATTTGCCAGCGCCTTGTTATACCACGTGATGGCCATTCTGTATTCTTTTTGCAGTAAATAAATATCCCCGATATAGGAGAACGCTTTTGGATGCGCTGGATCTTTTTCTGCCACCGCTAACAGAAGCGGCAGGGCGGCTGCATGCTCGCGCGCAAAAAATTTCTTTTCAGCCTCAAGGAAGGCTGCATCAGAGGACCATAAAGCAACGGCAGAGAGCAGTACGTAAAGGATGGACCTTTTCATATCTGATATATCGACGTTTTATAGAAAACAATGGCAAGAAAATATATAAAAATTTCGAGTGTAAGCGATATAGATCTTTCGCGGATTGGCGTGGGAAATATTGAAAATCGCTACATTGATTCTCAGGGAAACCGTTATGCCACGCGCTTTAACAAAAGAAAAAGAAAAGTAGAAATTGTTCGAATTGCACTTGGTCTTGAGGAAGCCCAGGCCATTGTCCAGCGTTCGCATGGAACCAAAGTTTCATTAGAAAGCAAAGCAGCAGAAGTCAAGGTGCACCCGGCACCATTTAATCTTCCCCCGTGGATTGCCCAGCTTGGTATTGCACCGGCTTCTCGCCTGAACAGTGTGGAGTACCTGAATGAAATCGAAAAAGAATGCAATCGCATATCAGAACGTTTTCGAGGAATTATTTCTAACATAAAACGCTCCGAGGTAGGAATTGACTCGGGAGGCCACCACGATTTTAATCTCGATATTGCGACAGCCTTTGATAGGGATATTCAGGCGCCATTGCACGAAACGCAGAAAATGGTAAGCGAGCTGACGCGGTTTCCCAAGCCTATGAGCAATTATCTTGCGTATTTGAATAAGAAACACAAGGTCTATTTCGAGACACTCAATTCAGAGAGACAAAAAGAATATATTAAAGCGGCCACCATTGGTACGAAGATGCTCAAAGCCATTAAGGGTGGATTAGATCTTATCCAGATGATGCGAGAAAATATGGAGCACATGGATCCAGAGGCTCTCAAAGGGGAACAAAAGAAAGCGTTTGAAAATGCAATGCAGTCGATGGACTTTACCGAAAGTGGTCTGCGGGAAGAAACCGGGAAAATTATCAAATGGTTTGAAACAGCTTCTTTGATCTAAGTAAGCTCTGAAAAAGTCCACGGAGGGACTTTGGGCCTGCGGATGCTCGGCCGCAGCGCTTTCCAGAGCTTGCTTACATTCTCGCTGCTTCGCGCTTGCGTTCCATGGCTGCCTTTTTGCGGTGGAACAATACCTGCTTTTCCATTTCCGCCATGTCCAATGTCATCAGGCGGCCTGCATCTAGGCGAATATTGCGGTCTTCAAGGATCGTCATGAGATGGCGCTCTCCTTCTTCCTGCGAAAAGGCAAGCATTTTCATGAGTTCCTGTGCACTAATATCAAATGTATACGGCATTTTGGGCTGAATATGCACTTTCTTTTTTTGGATTTGCGTAAGAAGCATATCGTAAATGCGCCCAATGGGATCGGATATAAGGAGGTTAGCGAGCTGTCGGTATGCTGTCCAGATGCGTTCGCTGAGCAGCGTAATCAGTTTTGTGGCAAGCTGCGGCTGCGCCTGCACCATGGCCTCAAAGTTCTGGCGGCTGATGGCAAGTGTCGATACATTGCCGTGTGCAACCGCAGAGGCAGAACGCGGCTTGTTTTCGAGAAGCGCCATTTCTCCAAAAATATCTCCTGGCTGTAACACGGCCAGCAGCACTTCTTTGTCGTTTACCACTTTGGTAATTTTTACGCGCCCGCTCTGGATAATATACAGCTCTGCACCGGGCTCGTGCTCTATCATGATCATCTGGCCATCGACAAAAGCGCGTGAAAGATTATTGCCCTGAATGGCCGGCGGTTCTAACGGGGCACCCATTGTCTGCAACTGCATCCTGGCTTTTGCAGAAAAGGTTCCGTTGGGAAAAAAGCGCAGATACTTCTGGTACGCATAGGCAGCGTGTTTGTATTCCTGCTTGTTAAAGTAAAACTCTCCAATCTGAAACATCAGCTGGGGGTCTTCCTCTACCGTTCCGTGAAATGTAAGTTTGGTAATGGCCTTATCTATAATGCGCAACCGCTGGGAAAAATAGCGGATAATCTTCATGGCAATGGGTGCGTTTTTTTGGATGAGCGTACCGAACTGGCCACTGCCTACGGCAATTAAAGAGGTGGGCTGAAGAGTTTGCGCAGATTCAATGTGCGGATGGCCACTCATGCTGGAGACGACGCCAAAGAAATCTCCGGGCCCTAAGAGCAGGCTTGCATCTTCTCCCGGAATGGGAATTTCTGCTGTGAGACGCACTTGGCCCTGGCGGATTATGAAAAAGCCGGGAGCAGATTTTCCTTCTACAATGACAAATGCGTTTTGCTGAAAATTTGGAGTTTGAAATACGGGGCCCGACATAGTATATCTATTCCTTTTTTGGTTGTGCGTTCACTGTCAATCATAATCCACTGAAATGATAAACCGGCCCTGAAAAGCCAGCAGGCGCTCCATTTTATTGTTTCATGACAGTCTTTGTTCGCGGTTCTGTTATTTATCGGATTTTTTTCCGCAACTCATGATTTTTTTATGCCGATAAAGTATTTACACATGCGATGGGAGTTTCAATGGTGACTATGCGAACGGGATTCTTGGCAATTTTTATGGTGACCGCGCAGGCGTTTGCCTCGGCAGACACGGTTCTCGATTTTTCTGCCGGATACACAGCCGGCATTTTCGGAGATTCCGTGGAGGCGCGCTCCAAACAGGAATCCATGAGTTTTTACAATGTGAGCCATTCTGGTATCAATGCCCGCTTTATTGGGTATTACGACAAAATTGGCGTGGATGCCTTTGTGCACGGCCAGCTTTCTGCAAAAGGAACCCGCGAATACCCGGAAACCTATAACGAGAGCACCTTTACACACACCCCCTTCAGGGAAGAAGACAAAGTACCCGTCCCCACCGTTCACTCTGCCGATGCTTTTCTCAATTATCGGTTTTTTACCAAAGGAGACAGGGAAGATCTCGTTCTTGGTGCAGGGGTAATGTACCCGATTGCCACGGTAGGCCAGGACTATTCCAAACCGTTTGCGGCAGCGCATCTTCGCGTGGAACCAATTTTTCTGCAAAGGAATAACTGGGATTTCTCTTTTCCTCTTTTTATAAAAGCAGGGTTTTATATTCCCACAGACGAAAGCTTTCTCGTGCGCTTTGCAACCTATGGGGAAATGTATCTTTTCGGTGGTGGTGGAATCACTGTTGCTCCCCATCCGTATGGCCTGTATTACCAGGCTCTTGTAACCTACAGCATGCTTAAATCTGCTATCGATTCAGAAACGGAATTATCTGCCGACTATATGCGCTTTGAATTTCAGGTTGGTTACAGGCTGGATTCTGCAAAACAATATTTTGGAGGTAAGCCGTGAAAAAAACAATCCTCGCCGCTTTTTCGCTTTTTATTATTTCCTGCACGGCACCTGTAGTCCACAAACCTGTCGCAGAGCGCAGTGTGCTATCCTACGATTACACCGCCAGTTTGTTTGAGGAAACCTTCCAAAAAGAGTATAAAGAGTTCTACACAAACAGGACGCCTGCGGTTCTCACCAGAGAGATTTTGTTAACCATGCCCGTAGATGCCGTTTTTTATCCCGTTCCGGAATCTGTCGTGTACAGCCTTACCTTTGCAGAAGGCAATATTGCTTCCCGCAAGCTGGTAAAAACAGCTCCTGAACCTTATCTAAAACAGGCCGAAAAAGTGCTCTCGGGGCTTAAGCCCGGAGACATTGCTCCGGCCTATGTGGGTAACGAGGCCCATTATCCGGTAGTGTATCTGGTATTTCAGTTCACCGAAGGAGTCCGCTGATGCGTTCAATGCTTATTTTTGCTCTATTTATTTTTGGAATTGTATCGTTAGATGCGGTTACAGTTTCTGGAAAGGTCTCTAAAGGAGAGGCCCCCGTTTCTGGCGCCACCGTTTTTTTGACGCCGAGCCCTCTGTATAAAATTCCTGGGCCGGGCGGCTATTTGGCAAAAACCAGCGCAACCGGTGGATTTATTTTGGAGAACGTAAAGCCTGGCAGATACATGCTTACTGTAACGCATACATCTACCGGCAAAAAAACTATTCTCATCAAAGCGAGAAGCAACTTTACGATTGCGATTAATATGGAAGATGCCGTCGATCGGGTGCACGTAACACCCATCCGGCAGTTAGTCTCAACCCTCCCCTCAACCGACACCTGGTTTAACGACGAGATTATTCGACTTCCCGGGAACATGGGCGTGTATACCAATCCGCTGGTTTTGTCTCCTTCCGTGTACCAGTCTGGTACTTTGGATGCGCGCATGAGTTCGCGAGGCATGGCGCCTTCTTCTACCGTGTTTTTGTACGACGGCATGGCTCTCTCTTCGCCTTTTCATTATGGCGGTAGTGCGCCCTATGTAGACCCCTACGATTCTTATGAGGTTTTGTTCCACAGGGGGGGGCATTCGGTTGCGCGGCGCGATGGACTTGGCGGTGCCGTTTCTGAAACGCGGCTCAATAGAAATGCGCGCACGGGAAATCATCTTTTTACCGAAGTCAACCCGCAGCAGATCAAGGCGTCCGCTGCATACCAGCTTACTCCCGGAGTCTATGGCTCCCTGACGGCAAGGCAGACTAATTCGCCGGCAAAAAGTCAGGATATACATTCTGCCAATACGTTTCAATTCACAAAGGCAGACACTCTGGAGCTGATCACCATACAGGGGCTCAATGTGGCTGAAGGCTACAGTTATACCAAATACGCCGGTGCAAATATGCTTCGC
>DYKF01000005.1:4701-18197 GCA_020722745.1 Caldithrix sp. | reverse complement strand
CAATGTGGCTGAAGGCTACAGTTATACCAAATACGCCGGTGCAAATATGCTTCGCTATACGCACATTGCATCTGGGTTGTTTTCGTGGTCTTTAGAGGGGCAGGCCCGCTACGAAGACACTTCGTATTCGGATCAACAAACCGGGTATGATATGATGACAATGACCTACATCGATGAATCCGTGTACATGGACCAGCGCTATGCCCTGTTTTCGGCCCGTCCTTCTGTTCTGCTTAAGCCTTTGTCCATTGTATCTCTGGAGGCGGGCGGCGAAGTTGAATACTATGCCCCGCGCAGCCATTTGCGCCTCAATTCCAAATACCACTGGAGAGACAGAGGCAATTTCTACATGCCTCTGGAGAACAAGCACCAGCGATATACTCCTGATCCATTTTTAATTTCGGGAGGCTTTGGAAGAGCTCTGCTCAAGCTGGACAGCTTTTACTGGGATGGTTCCGTGCGTGCCGATCACTATGGTGATTCCGGAACGATTTATCTTTCTGCCGCCAATAAAGCAGCTTATGACATTACAAGGCACTGGAATGTTTTTGCGGCTGCCGGCGTTTACCAGAGTAAGCCGGACGTGTTATATCTGAATCGGACGGGAGATGGAGATGCCTCGCCCATGAAAACGGTAAAAACCGCAGAAGCAGAAACTGGCTATGAATTTAAGTCCACCGACAAGCGCTTTTCGCAGACCGTGTTTGCCCTGATGCAGCAGGATCTTATTCAGTACAATCCATCGGCCACTTCCTATTACACGCAGGACGGCGAGTATAAGAGCCTGGGATTAGAAACCGCGTATCTCGTTTTCTGGGACACGCACCAGATCCGTGCAGCCCTGTCTGTCATGGAAGGCATGGGTGATATTACCTGGATGGAGAATTACATCTTTTCTGGTTCTTACATTAAAAGGCTTGGTCCGGCCAGCCATTCATTCACGTACAAAATTCGCGGTCTGTTTGATCGCGAGCGCTACGAAGACGAAGCCGGCACGACGACCGATATTGGCTACCGTGTGACGAGCCAGTATGCCGGAGGGTGGTCTTACTATTTTGATCTGGGAGCATCGTTAACGGCGCGCTCTGCAGATTCTTCTGCACCGGTTCCGTTTTACGGTTATGATCCACTGATGGAGCAAATGCGCTCTTCGGTATTGCTGAACAGATCGTATTCTTCTGTGCCGTTTTATTTTTCGGTTGGACTTCAGTGGAGATCGCGATGAAAAAAATATTTTGGATGTTGGGATTTTTGCTGGTTAGCGTTGTTGCAGCCCAGCAGATTTCTAAAGAGGATTATCAGTCTTATCAAAAGGACATGGCGGGCAGAATTGAAAAAGAGCCTGGGAATTTGCAATGGCGGGAGTTTCTCTATCACGCCGCTATTCTGAACGAAGATTTTGAAACCGCTACGATTCAGGCAGATGCACTATCTTCCATGCAGCCCCAAAATGAAGAATATGCGATGCACAGAATCCGGGCAGCGTATTATTCCCAGGACTTTGCGAAAACAAAAACTCTTCTCGATGAATATATCCAGAAATTTCCCGAATCTGAACGCGTCCCGGAACTGAGCGAAATGAAGCAAGATCTGGAACGTTCTGCCGGTTTGACCCCTCTGCGCGACCCTGTAATTTTACCGCCGGGAAAACTCGATGGAAAGTTTAACAAGCTTAAACGGTTTTATCCTTTAATGCAGGAAGGCTACGCGTTTGCTATCGATGCAAAAGGTCCCTGGATTGTGGACATTCGCACGGGAGACAAGCAAAAGCCCTATACGTTGTTTAAGGGCTGGGTTGGCGCTAAACAATACGGTTCCCAAATGGCACAGCTTTCAGATCTCGAGATTTTTCATCTGGATACTAAAAAATTTGCTCCAGTGGCTGCGTTTGCGGCATCCTTTGGCGGAGAATACTATCTCTTTGAGAACCGTCCCGCTTCGCGCACAGGGGACTCCATTGTTGTGAATCACTTTGAAATTCTGGAAGAGAGAAAATGCGATTTCCCCGCTATTTCTCCCTGGATGGATATGCTCGTAGCGGCATGCCCGTCTGAAAAGCCCGGCAGAAGGGACAGCGACCTGGTTTTTTACAAGCGCTCTTCTAACACTGGATGGTATAGAATATCTGTGGACGGACTAGATGCCATTAACACAGGCAAAGATGAGCGCTATCCGTCTTTTAGTGAGGATGGCCGTTTTCTCTACATTCTGTCCAATGGCCATCCAGGCTATGGCGGTGTTGATGTAATCACTATTCCTGTCCTGTATAAAAGAGAAAAAAATTCCGGCTACTCCGTATCACTCGGAAAAGCAGAAAATGTATTGAAAGATATAAATTCTTTTCGCGATGAGATTATGCCCGTGCGTCTGTTTAAAAACCAGTCGAGTCTGTATTATATGCGCGAGCATCCAACTGGGAATGAACTCGTGCATTATGCTCTAAAGCATCCTGGAGAGCCACTCTCTGCTGTGGTCAATGTCGCCATTGATGTAACTTCTTCCACTGGAGTTCCTTTGCAGGCGGAAATACAAATGCTTCCGCTCGTGAGCGGGGACAACAGGCAATATCTCGGAGAATTCTATAAAAGATCTCCCATTATGCGCCTGCATCGTGGCAAAAGCTACAGTCTGCGCGTCCGTTCTGTGGGACATCTGTACTATTACGACGAGTTTACCGTGCGGGAAGACCGGGACTTGCTCAATATAGAAGCAAAGCTGCTTCCTCTGAAACCGGGATCTGCCATTACAGCCCGGGCACTTCGCTTTGAATCTGGATCGTCTGATCTTGCTGCCTCCTCTTTTGCAGAGATTGATATTATTAAAGATCTGCTTCTGAAAAATCCTTCTGTTGGAATTTCTATAGAGGGGCATACCGATAACGTGGGTGCTTACCAGCAGAATATTGATTTGTCTTATTCTCGTGCCGACAATGTAAGGCGCGCTCTGATTGAACGCGGAGTTCCGGCGGAGAGAATGCGCATTCGGGGCTGGGGTTCCGTGAAACCCGTAGTGGCCAATACCAGCGAAGAAAACCGTGCAAGAAACCGCCGCACGGAGATTATTGTGATTGAGCCCGGCAAACAGAAAAAGATGGCCGTACTTAACGTAAACAATGTGACTGGCGACTTCACGTTTAACTGGATGGAAGACGAAATAGGAAACACTCTTCGCACCATTATGTCTAAAAAGCTCGGCTATAATTTTGTTTCCGAAGCAGATGGTGAAACAGTTCGGAAATCCATGATTGAGCGAGCTGGCCGGAAACCTTTTACGCCCGGCGATTTTTTGGAAACTGCAAGTATGACTGGATCGGACCTTGTGCTGGCTGGTTCTTTTGAATGGCAGGAAACCAATGGCGAAAGGCTCGTAAATTTGACACTGTATGTTTACGACATGGCGAAAAAAGAAGTAGTCATTGAGGACAGAATAACCGGTCCTTATGATATCATGTTCTTTTCTGCTCTGGACGAGGCAACGTATCGCATTATTGCACGCATGCTCGATTATTGATTTGACCGGACGGACAAGCCTTCCACTTTGATCCGGTGAGGAAGACATTCTTTTTATTGCTGGCGCTGTTGCCTTTGTATGCGGCGCCTGCGTTTTTGGCCGATCTGTCTCGATCCGAGAAAGCGGCCCTTCGCAGAGAAATGGTGGAATACGATATTACCATTCGGGAACTTGCTTCTAATATAGCGATGAGGTACAAAAACACAGCCCAAACAAATGCGCGTTATCTTGCTTCTTCTCCTGTTATTGCTCATATAGAATACGGGAAGGATTACAAGAAGGTGCGGGCCCTGTTTGCAAAAAATGGGCTCGATTCCCATTTTGTAAAAATTGAAACCGAGGCTGCAGCTCTGGACAAATATTTTAAGACAGTTTCTTCCAATACTGATACCGATTGGAACAAGGTCTTAAAAAGTTATTCTGCGATAGTAAATGAATGTGGTGCCTGCCATGCTAAAACCGGAGTGCAGTAATTTATGAAAAAGATTTTTTATGCCTATTATACAGCCTATTTTCGCAAGAGGGAAATATATAGAAAATACCCTTTTGTGTACCAGATTACGTCTCTGGTGTTTATCGTAATTTGGGTGTTTGCATTTAAGAGCTCAGTGCTTGATGCAAATAATATTCCATCGGGTTCCATGGAGCCCACGCTTAAAATAGGCGATTTTCTTTTTGTCAACAAAATGCGCTACACGCTGGATATTCCGTTTACAAATATTCATCTTGTTCGGCTGGATACCCCAAATCGTGGCGATATCGTAACGTTTACGCCAGGGCCACGTTCTGCGTTGTACGGCAAAACTCTCGTGAAACGCGTTGTTGGCATTCCGGGAGATACCATAACCGTGCAAGACAATGAAATAACAGTGAACGGGATGGCGTATCCCGTTAAAGAAGAAATCAATCTGGCGGCCATACGCGATTTGGGTGCATCGTACTCGCCGGACATGACGCTCTATACGGAAACAATAATCGATCCATATACCAAACAGACTGTTCGCAATCATCATATAATAAAAATGGACAGTCGATATAATTTGAGCATGAAAACTCCCCTGCACAGCTGGGTTTTACCGGCTGGAAAATATATGGTCATGGGAGATAACCGAGATAATTCCGATGACTCCCGTGGTTGCAGTATTCTGAACAACCATCGCGAGAGAAATGTTTGTTTAATTTTTCATCGCCTCAATGATCTGCTTGTCTCTGGTTTTGCCATTGAAAAAGATCCACGCCAGGAAGAGATTTGTCTTTCTCTGGCGGAATATGGTTCTGACTTTGATTCCTGCATGGCAGGGAAATTTCCCGACCGGGCTTCGGAATGGGGATTAATTGATCTGGAAGAAATACATGGAAAAGTGTTTTTGTCTTATTTCTCTGTCAAGTGGAGTGATTCCAGAGATGTACACGAAAACCCGTTTGTGAATCTTGCTCAGTGGATAAGAGGAGAACTCCCCGATGCCAGCATTCGCTTGGATAGAATATTTAAAAGAATCTATTGATGCTTTGGTGCGCAAAGGTGTAATGCAGAAAGCTCGCACGATCAGAATTGTTTTGCGTACCTTTGCTGGTCTGGGTGTTTTTTCTGCGACCCATGCAGCTCCCATAAAGGACGTGCAGCTTTCATTTCAGGTTTCAATTTGGCAGATTAGCATAGCGCTTGCAGGGCTCGTTTTGTTGCTGATTGTTTTGCTTCTTCTGTCGCACAAAAGGGCTCCAAAAAAATCTCTGGCGGATTCTGCGGAAGATAACGACATTATTGTCCCCCCATCACGTGAGAGATTGTCGGAACCTAAGCCTGTCCAGGAAACTGGAGAACTCTGGGAAAAAACCATGCGACCATTACCGGTCCAAAAGTACAAAGCATATTTATACGAGAAAAATGGTGCTCATGCAAACAGGCGCTACCGCATTCAATGGCATTCCATTAATCTTGGAACTCATCCGGATTGTTCTGTGGTTGTTCACGATGAATTGGTTTCTGATTATCATTGTGCCATTAAATTTCATAATGAAAAATTTTTTCTGTACGATCTTATTTCAAAGAACGGAACTTTCTTAAACGGCAGAAAATTACTGCGTCCAAAACCTCTGCACGACTTTGACGAAATACAGTTAGGTCGAACTAAGTTTATTTTTAGAAGGGTTCAATCGTGACTTCTGCAATTGCGGCAAACGGTGGTGAATTAGAAACCAGAGAATACACAGAATTGCCGCATGCGTATAGAACTGAATTCCAGAGAGATCGAGAACGCATAGTTCATTCCCGCGCTTTTCGTCGACTGGAATATAAAACACAGGTCTTTGTGAATCATCTTGGAGATAATTACAGAACCCGTCTTACACATTCCATAGAAGTGGCACAGATTTCACGCAGCGTGGCGCGCGCCCTGTCGCTTAACGAAGATCTTGCAGAAACTCTTGGTCTTGCCCATGATCTGGGTCATCCTCCGTTTGGCCATGCAGGAGAAAAGGCTCTGCACGACATTATGCGTGACTGTGGTGGCTTTGATCATAACGATCAGACATTGCGAATTGTTACACGTTTGGAACAGCGCTATCCTGCGTATCCCGGATTAAATTTGACGCTTGCGACCAGGCTTGGTCTGCAAAAGCATAATAAACTGCCTGCAGGAATGAGCCATACTTTGGAAGCACAAATTGTAGATTATTGTGACGAAATAGCATACAATAACCATGACATAGACGATGGTCTGGACAGCGGTCTGCTACGCCTGAAAGATTTGTCCTCCCTGGATTTGTGGCAGGAGCAGTGGGAGGCCACCGTTGCAAAATATCCGGATGCAGCAGATTATTTGAAGATTCGTTTTACCATCCGCAATTTAATCAACGAAATGGTAAACGATCTCATCGAAAAAACCCGGCAAAATCTTACTCAGTTTCAAGTTTCAACTATTGAAGATGTTCTGTCTTTTCAGGCAAAATACCCGGGGCATAATCTGGCAGCTTTGTCCCCAGCGATGCGAGAGAAGGTTACAGCGATGAAAAAGTTTCTGATGCGCCATTTATATCGTCACCCAAGTGTATTAAAAATGGCAGAGAGAGCAGACGTGACAATTCGTTTTTTGTATGATCATTACATGAAACAGCCAGAAGAAATGTCCGAGGAATACAGGGATAGAATTTCTGCAGAAGGTGTACAAAAAGTGGTTGGTGATTTTATAGCTGGAATGACAGACCGATACGCCGTCAACCAGTATCGATTATTGAGAGGAGCAGAGTAATGGAACAAAATAAAATGGAACGTGTTTTATCCGCAGGTCTTTCTGCAGGGGCTGATTTTTCAGAAATTTTTATAGAAGAAACGCGATCCGCAACGGTTGCCTTTCGGGACGGGAAAGTAGAAACGGCTGTTTCGGGAATTGATTATGGGATTGGTATTCGGCTCATTAGAGATGGAGAAGTATTTTATGCCTACACCAGCGAAGATGCCGAAGAAATTCTATTATCTATGATACAGGATTTGTCTCTTGCAATGGCGTCTGGCAAAGGTCTCAGAGAGGCAATACCACTTGCCTATGGTCCTCCCGGTTTGCAGCATACTATCTTGATACAACCCGTTGATCGTGGACAAAAAGCAAAACCTGAATTTTTACGCAGAGCAGACAAAGCAGCTCGAACAGTTTCCCCCTTAATTCAGCAGGTTTCTGCCGGCATGAGCGATGAAACGTCACATATTCTAATCGCGAACTCAGAGGGATTACTGGCAGAAGATAGGCGCGTAAGGTCTCGTTTTACGCTGAATGTAACTGCATCAGAAAACGGAGAAATATTTTCTGCGCACGAATCGCCAGGAGCAATGGCCGGCTTTGAATTTTTTGATAACCTGAATTATGAAGAACTGGCTGCGAAAGCGGCCGAGCGTGCTTTGACCATGCTCAAAGCGGATTATGCGGAAGGACGCAAAATGCCGGTGATTCTGGGAAATGGTTTTGGAGGAGTTATTTTTCACGAAGCGTGTGGTCATCCTCTCGAGACAGAGGCGGTGCGGCTGGGTGCTTCTCCGTTTGCGGGAAAAATTGGGCAACAGATTGCACACTCGGCTGTATCTGCTGTGGACGACGGAACCATTCTCAATTCATGGGGCTCCGTATCCATAGATGATGAAGGAATGCCAACGCAAAAAACGCAGCTCATCAAAGACGGTATATTGCAGACATTTTTATCGGATAGAGTTGGAGCAGAGGCTGTGGGAGTACCGCGTTCTGGCAGCGCCCGCAGAGAATCCTACCGGTATGCTCCCGTATCTAGAATGCGCAACACGTACATAGAAGCGGGAAGCAGCAGGCCAGATCAATTGATTGAGTCTGTAGAGGATGGAATTTACGCGGTAAAAATGGGGGGAGGCTCTGTGAATCCGTCCACGGGAGAATTTAATTTTGCCGTGGAAGAAGGGTATAAAATAGAACATGGAAAAATAACGAAGCCGCTGCGCGGAGCCACGCTAATTGGGCTGGGTCAGGAAATTTTGATGCAGATTTCTGGAGTGGCTAATGATCTTGAAATTGCCGCTGGCATGTGCGGGGCCTCTTCTGGATCTATCCCTGTTACTGTGGGGCAACCAACAATTAAAGTAGACGAAATTCTCGTTGGGGGCAGATAATGAATAAAGAAGCGGCCATTGAATTTGTAACGAAGGCTATACGCAGCGAAGGAGCCGATGCTTTTGACATACTGGCTTCTTCGGCTCGCTCGCTGTCTGTAGAACTGTATAAGAGCAAATTAAAAAATCTGGAAACTTCGGTAGAGAAGGGCATTGGTCTTCGCGTATTTAGAAGCGGAGCTCCTGGATATGCGTATACGGAAAAATTTTCTGAGGAATCTCTTAAAAAGATGATTCGCGACGCCATGGAGCATGCAGAATTATCTGACCCTGTGCAGATAGTCTTACCGAGGCCTGTAACGCTTCCAGACATAGATTTAAAACAATACGATGCAAGGGCAGAAACAATTGACGCCGATTATCTTAAACGTCTTTCTCTTGAAATGGAGTCCCATGCGCTGGGTTACGGAGATATCGTTGTCAATATTCCGCATCTTGGGGCAGGTCTTGCCTTGTCATCCTCCTTACTTGCATCCAGCACAGGATCCTGGTATTCCGTTCAGCATTCTTCGCTGAGTGCTGGAATAGGCGTTTTGTTGGAGCTTGGCGACAGCAGGAAGATGGGCTATTTTGGAGATTCTCATCCGAGTCCGGAAAATGTAAGCGCTGAATATATTGCCGAAAGAGCATTTCAAAAAGGAAATAAACTTTTAGGTGCTTTTCCTGTTGCATCCGGAGAATATCCTTTTATTCTTTCTAAAGAAGTTGCTCCATCGGTTATTTCTTTTTTTAGAAGTATTTTTTATGCAGAGAATGTCCAGAAAAAAATGTCTCGACTATCTGGGAAAATCGGAGAATCAATCGCTGCTTCCAATTTTTCTCTGCATGATATTGCTCATCATCCGGAGATGTCAGCTTCACGGCTTGTAGATGGAGAAGGAGTACCTACGGCGGATTTAGAGGTAATTCAAAATGGAATATTAAAGACATATTTATACACATTGGAATCAGCAGGGAGAACCGGAGAGCGACCAACCGGTCATGGCTTTCGCAGCTATTCCGGCAAGGTTTCGACAGGATTCCACAACATGGTGGTTCCGCGCGGTGAACAAACTCTTTCAGATTTGCTCAAGTCCATGCATCGTGGAATTCTCGTGGAAAAGCTGGAAGGAGCTTCTGGAGTTTCCCCGGTCTCCGGAGATATTTCCATAGGGATACAGGGCCATTTTGTGGAAAATGGCGAGATCAGCCATCCCATAGATAGAATGACTATGAACATAAATTTTTTTGACCTCTTGATGCGAATACAGGCACTTTCGGACCAATATGAACCCGGGCGGCGCTCCGTGTTCGTGCCTGACATGCTTGTCAGTTCTGCTGCGTTTGCGGGATAGTTTCGTAAGAGCCGGTTAAGTCAAAAAGATAATGATACAGGCTGATACCCGTAAGCTGCCCGGGTATAAGAACATGGTCAGCGCCGGCCTCTTTCAGCCTTATAGCGTTGTCGTCATCTTCTGCGACCATTATAATTCTCGCTTTTGGAGACATCTTTTTAAGTGTAGCTAAAAGGCGCATGGAATTGGTTCCTTTTAGGAAGGTGTCAGAAATGCTTACAAAGATGGTAGACGCGCTGTCAATTCCACTGTGCTCTAATGCTTCCGGATGTGCGAGATCGCCGTAGATCCAGTTAAAACCCCTTTCTTTAAGTGCTTTGGCATTGGAGATGCGGTAATCTACTACGCTGATTCTTTTTTTCAGTTTGGGAGCCTTTTGCTCTACAATGTCAAGAAAACCACCGGCAATGCGGAAGAATCCGAGTACGACAATATCTCTTTGGGGTTTAGTCTCTCGAGAAACCTGCTGTGATTGCGCCCTGTCTTTGAGGCCTAACTTATTGAACAGGAGGAACAGATAGCCTGCTATTTCATTGTTGTAAGAAATTAAATAGGTAGATACAACGGAAAAGAGAAGCATGGTGGTGACAATGGTTCCAGAAAGATGCTGCGATATGTGTCCGTAAGAAACGCCGAGCGTCATAATCACGAGAGCAAATTCACTGATTTGGGATAGATTGAGTGCAGCAAGAATTCCCGGTTTATAATTGCCTTCAAGAAGGCGGACGGTGGGAATAATTGAAACGAGACGCGTAATCAGAACAACGAGAATAAGAACGAATGCAAATACGAGAGTATCTACACCGGGCACAGGCATTTTTAATCCCAGTGACACAAAAAAAAGCGTGACAAAAAAATCTCGTATTCCAGCGAGTTTGGAGATTACATCCACCCCGTACGGAAAGGCCGCAATACTGACTCCCGCGATCAGAGCGCCCATTTCCATCGATAGTCCAAGTTTGGCTGCAGCTGCTGCAAGCAAAAAGCTCCAGGCAATGGCGGTTAAAAGAATCAGCTCTGGTGCCTTTGAAGATGCGTGAAACAGGCGCGCGAGAATATACCGGCTGGTAAAAAAAGCAACGAGAACGAGGATTACTACAAAGAGAATAGATTTGCCTATGGTTAAAATTTCGGGATTAGCCAGGTTTGGTTGTACTCCCATAAACAGAATGGCCCAGATATCCTGAAACACGAGGATCCCAATTGTCAGTTTACCGGGAAGCGTTCTCACTTCAAATTTATCGTGCAGCAGTTTTACGACAATCAGTGTGGAAGACAGCGATATGGCCATGGCAATGTACAGAACATCAAAGCCCTGCGCCTTTCCTCCCAGGAAGGCAGAAAAGGCAATGTAACCCAAAACTACGGAAAGGCCTATCTGTGCTATGGCAAGTACCAGCATGGATTTTCCCATTCGCGCAATTTCTTTTAAATTAATTTCAAGTCCAATAATGAATAGTAGAAGAATTAGACCAATTTCCGACATTATTTCTATGGAGTGTTTATCGTAAACAAGGCCAAAACCCATGTTGGATCCCAGAAGGATTCCACCTATTACATAGCCTAAAAGTAGTGGCTGGCGCAGCAGCTTCATGATGTGCGCAGCAAAAACAGCAAAGATAATCGAAAAGCTGATGTCCTGTAAAATAGTTGAGTGTTCCGCCATGAAGCAAAGAACGGAACTTTCTGCTTACTGTAAAGAGGATTCTAACCTGTTTGGTCAGAGATTTGTTTTTTCTTTAAATCGCTCGCAGATCAGGGAATAGAGTTTCGGAAATTCTTTGAACCACGAGAAATGGGGTTGCTGCAAAAAATCATGAAAATCCGGGTTCACTTTTGTCAGCTTACCCGGAAGTTTCATTATCCAGCTATTTCAGACTGAAGGCGGGAAATAAATTCGTCCACAGAAATGGTTTCGGATTCCTGTTCCCCAAGTTTGCGAAGCGCCACCTTGGATTCTTCTGCTTCTTTGGCACCAATGACAACCGCGTAGTTGATTTTTTGAGAAGTCCATTCGCGAATCTTGTAGCCAATTTTTTCGTTGCTGGTATCGGCTTCGCTGCGAATTCCGGCTTTCAAAAATATTTTTTTAAGCTCTTGTGCGTAAGCCTCCTGAGCTGGTGTTACAGTTAAAATGCGGACCTGTACGGGAGCAATCCAGAGAGGAAATTTTCCTTCGTAGTGTTCAATAATGATTCCCAGAAATCGTTCCAGGGAGCCAAGAATGGCGCGGTGTATCATAACCGGGCGGTGCTTTTTGCCGTCTTCGGCTATGTACTCCAGTTCAAAACGGTCGGGTAAAGAAAAGTCTACCTGGATGGTTCCAAGCTGCCAGTTTCTTCCGATGGAGTCTTTAACGTTAAATTCTATTTTAGGACCGTAGAAGGCGCCTTCGCCTTCCTTAATTCCGTACGTAAGCCCTTTTCTGGTGAGAGCATTAATGAGTCCATTGGTCGCTTTTTCCCAGACTTCATCGGAGCCCATTGCCTTTTCTGGGCGCGTAGCAATAAAAGTATTTATTTCGTTAAAACCAAATTTTTTGTAGACATCCGTCGTGAATTCAATGGCTCCCTGGATTTCATCTTCGAGCTGCTCTGCCGTGCAGTAAATATGGGCGTCGTCCTGGGTGAACGAGCGAACGCGGAACAGTCCGTGCAAAACACCGGATAATTCGTGGCGGTGCACTGTACCGAGTTCTGCCTGCCTGAGCGGAAGGTCGCGGTAGCTCCTCATTTTAGTTTTATAGACAAGGTTGGATCCCGGACAGTTCATTGGCTTTATGGCAAAGCCACGGTTATCGACTGTAGAGAAGTACATGTTTTCTTTAAAATTGGCCATGTGGCCAGAGCGCACCCACAGCTCATCGGAGAGCATAATGGGGGTTCTGATTTCTTCGTAACCGCGCAGCGTGCACTGCTCCCGAATGTACGCAGAAAGATTGTTAAACAGAATGGAGCCCTTGTTATGGTAAAAAGGAAAGCCGGGACCTTCTTCCTGGAAACTGAACAGGTCGAGTTCCCTGCCAATTTTTCTGTGATCTCTGCGCTTTGCTTCTTCCAATAAATCTAAATGCGCGGTGAGCTGCTTTTTATCTGGAAACGAAATTCCATAAATGCGCTGCAGTTGTGGATTAGCGGTGTCCCCCTTCCAGTAGGCGCCAGAGATAGCAGTGAGTTTAAAATGGCCAAGGCTGCCAGTGTTAGGAACATGCGGCCCACGGCAAAGATCCTGAAAATCGCCCTGCTTATACACGCTGATTGTCTGGCCTTCTGGAATTTCTGCTATAATTTGGGCCTTAAAGTTTTCGCCCATCGCTTTAAATTCTTCTATGGCTTTGCTGCGTTCGTACACTTCCCGCGAGACGGGAAGTTTTTCCTGTACAATTTTCTGCATTTCCTCTTCTAAGCGGGGAAGATCGTCTTCGCTTATTTTGTCTTCAAGATATATGTCGTAATAGAAAAATCCTGGCCCGTTTTTAATAACGGGACCAAAGGTGAGCTCCGCCCGGGGATATATTCTTTTTATGGCCTGGGCAAGAACATGCGCGCTGGAATGCCAGAAGACCTCTTTCCCTTCTTCGGAGTCAAAGGTGAGTACCTCCAGATTTCCCGACTGATCTACCGTGCGGGAAAGATCAAATTCTTCTCCGTTTACTTTTACGGCCAGCGCCTTTTTGGTTAAAAAAGGAAGATGCTGCGCAATAACATCCGAGTAGGTTTGCGAAGCTTCTGCGTTGAGTTGTTTTCCATCGGGAAGAGTGAGGACCATCATAAGCCCATATGGAAGATGGATTCAACGCTGCAAGCATTCTATGGAGGCACTATTATGCAACCCAGAGAGATATCTGACAGATTTTTCAGGGGCTTCGCGGGAGGTACATTGAGTGTCCGCCTGGCGGGCGCTTCGAAATGACAGGAGTTATTATGTCGCATTAGTTAGCCCTGGGCTTGGTAGCTAACAAAGCTTTTAGTATGAGACATAATGCGGTTATTTTTGTTATCTACCCAAGGCCAGATATGAGACAT
>DYKF01000005.1:0-4601 GCA_020722745.1 Caldithrix sp. | reverse complement strand
GAGACATAATGCGGTTATTTTTGTTATCTACCCAAGGCCAGATATGAGACATAATACCGGAAAAAAGTTGCAAAATGTGAAACCCAGAAAGATATCCGAGCGAGTACCGGCGGCGCTTTGCTGATTTTGCACTCGCTGTCAGATATTTCTCTGGGTTTTACATTTATGGAGGCACTACTTAGACTGCGTGAGCACAGCTAAAGAGCGCTACCCGCGCGGGATTTTTTGCCGGAAGCGAATAATTTGCAGCCAATGGGGCTACAGAGTTTTTGTCCGTTCACCAGCGGTGCGCTTTTAGTTCTTATTGCATTGCAATTTACGAGACCAGAATGTTCACATTTTCTGAAAAGACAATAGACGCTCTTCTCTTTCGGAGATAAAATATTTTCTTTGGCTATTTGTTCAGCTTCGCACGAAGTGCGTCACAAGAACAAGATTTCTTATTGTTAATTTTGGATTACAATTTTTCAAGCATGGTATAACGCACAATAAATTTTCTCGTTTTACCATCGCTAAAATAAATGGTAATTTTTTGAGCGTCCCCGCTGCCTTCCAGCGTAAGCACTTTCCCCGTGCCAAAATTTGGGTGCTTTACCTTATCGCCAGATTTAAAATCTGTCTGTATGCGAGGTATTTTGGGAGAGATGGTGTTTCTAAAACTTTCCGTATTGGCAGCGTCGTGTCTTTCCACATAGGTCGTAGGAGTAGCACCTTCTACTCGGAAATTTTTTTCGCCGGCCTCCTCTAAAAAGCGGGATGCCATTTGCGATCTGTAGATGCCGAATAGCATGCGGCGTTCTGCCCGCGATAAAATGAGCCGCTTTTTAGCGCGCGTCACGGCCACGTAAAACAATCTGCGCTCCTCGTCTACAGACCCGGAATTCTTGGCCAGAACGTGTGGAAAGTTGTCTTCTTCCAGGCCGGTCAAAAATACGGTGTCAAACTCAAGACCCTTGGAATTGTGCACCGTCATCAGTGTAATAGAGTTTTCGTCATCCTGTGTCTCTGTTGTAGAAGTGAAAAGGGAAATACCCTGGATATAGTCGGCAACGGTTCCGGAAGGATTGTCGGATTGAAACTGCACCATGGAGTTTTTTAATTCCTCGATAGAGGCAATGCGCTCCGTTTTCATGAGCTTATCTTCTTCTTTATACAACGCCTTTAAGCCTGATTTTCTTAAAAGGTCTGCAAAAAACAAAGACATATCTATTGGGTTTTTAATTTTTTCTGAGATGGGCTTCATCCAGGAATAAATTTCTGCCATACTCGCAGATGCCTTGTTGCTTAAGCCTGCAGCCGTTTTATCCGCATTTAGAAATTCCAGAAAATTAAATTTTTCATTTTGTGTATTAGCATAGTCTAAAATATTTTCCACAGACTTTGGACCAATACCCCGCGATGGAGTATTGATTATTCTGAAAAAAGAAACTCTGTCATAGGGGTTTACGAGAAACGAAATATAGGCAAGAACGTCTTTTATTTCGCGCCTGTCAAAAAACCCCGTAGAGCCGTGAATTTTGTAAGGCTGGCCTTCTATGCGGAGCGCTTCTTCAAACAGGCGAGACTGCGCGTTTGTCCGGTATAAAATGACAATTTCTGATGGCTTAATTGTTTTAGCCAAAGCGGTGGCAGCTCTGGCTGTTTTCCTTGCTTCGGTTTCATCGTCAGGGAAAATGCGCAGCAGCGGAAGTTCCCCATCACCCAGGTTGGAGAATAATACCTTTTCCATTCGCAGAGTGTTGTTGCGGATGACGTTGTTAGAAAGATTGAGAATATTCTGCGTGGATCGATAGTTTTCCTCCAGTTTAATAATAACAGCTTCTGGAAAATCGGCCTTAAAACTCAAAATATTCTGCACGTCGGCTCCGCGCCATCCATAGATAGCCTGGTCGTCGTCTCCTACTACGCACAGGTTTCTCGTTTTTTTTGATAGCAGTTGAATCAGAGTATACTGTGCCTTGTTGGTATCTTGGTATTCGTCGACCAGAAAGTAATGGTATATTCTATGCAAATCAGAAAGAAGTCTTTCGCTCCTCTCTAAAATCAGAACAGTCTGGTAGAGCAGGTCAGCAAAATCAAAGGCAATGGATTTTCTTTTTGTCTCCTCGTATTGCTCGTAAAGTTGCGCCATAATATCTCCACCTTCCAAAAGATCCAGATCTATCATGTCTGGAATGTCTTCTGGTCTAATCAGGTTGTCTTTCCACGATGCAATAGTGTTGCTAAAATAGCGAATTTCAGTTTTAGAAAATTTGTTAATGGACGGGTAATTTGTTTCCAGAATTTTCTCGATAACGCCCCTGCTGTCAGATTCATCCCAGATCGTGAACTCTGGAGGATAATCGAGATGCTTGTGGTAGCGGCGCAGCAGATACAACCCAAGTGCATGAAAGGTGCGCAATAGAACTCCATGAGCAGGATCTCCAACCAGCGAAAACGTGCGGTCGCGCATTTCTTTGGCTGCCTTGTTGGTAAACGTAACGGCGATAATTTTTTGCGGTGGTACACCCAAGGATATTAAATTAGCGATTCTGTGAACAATAGTTTTTGTCTTTCCTGATCCTGCTCCGGCCAGAATCAGAAGGGGACCATCTGTCTGTTCAACAGCTGCTTTTTGCGATTCGTTCAGTCCTTGCGTAAAATCTCTCGTGCTATCTATCATGTCGGTCCACTATTAATATACTGATATCGTCGTCAAAAAATGCATGGGGGCAGTTTTGTTTCACTTTCTCCAGAATTGTCTTTGGAAGATCAGAGGAATAGTCTTCTGCCGTTTCTGAAAGAATGGATCGCAGAGAGGGTTCTGTCAATAGACAGCTCCGAGTATCGTAGGCCAGCTCTAACAGGCCATCCGTATAGAGAAACAGTCGGTCGCCCGGCTCAAAGACCGTTTCGCTTTGTTCAAACACGAGAGACGGCAAAAAGCCGAGCAGCTTTCCTTTGGCTGTCAGCTCTTCTACATTGTGGGCGTTATTGTTGCGTACTACGAGTGCAGCAGAATGGCCACCGTTGGCAAACGTGATGGAATTTTTCTGCGTGTCTATGAGAGCATAAAATACAGTGACAAAATTATCTCGCATGCGGTTATGCAGATCGGCATTCAAAATGGTTAGCAGTCTGCCCGGTTCGCGGAATAGATCCAAAGCATAACTTTGCAGA
Source organism: Caldithrix sp. (assembly GCA_020722745.1). Lineage (GTDB taxonomy): Bacteria > Spirochaetota > Leptospiria > Turneriellales > Turneriellaceae > DYKF01. Next base: position 1,442 of record DYKF01000005.1, on the reverse strand, counting down.
ATAGTGTGTATCATGATAGACAGAATGGCCGCCGATATTCCGTGGCCGGTAACATCTGCGAGAAGAATTCCCGTGAGCTCAGGTTCAATGCTGTAAATCTGATAAAAGTCTCCGCCAATGTTTTGAAGCGGGAAATAGCCGGTGCGTATTTTGAGTCCATTTCGCTGGGGAATAGTCTCTGGCAGCAGCTGTTTCATGAGGTCAGCGGCGCGCTTTTTTTCCTGTCGATCCATTGTTACCGTTTGAAAAAGTTCATAATTGGAGAGGGTCGAGGCCAGCCTGCCGGCAATGGTTTCCAGAATGGTTAGATCGTGTGGAGTAAATGCATAGCCAGAATATTTGTCGTTAATGCTGATAACCCCCAAAAGCCTTTCCTTGGAAATAATGGGAGCAGAAATGAGAGAATTGGATTCAAATTTGAATTGTGCATTTTTATCGTAGCGAGGATCGAGTTCCAGATTGGGAACCAGCAATGGCTGGCGGTTTTGAGCAACCCAGCCAGCTATTCCTTTTCCCGCCTGCACGAGAATTTTAGCCTGCTCTTCTTTGGGGATTCCCCGGGCAGCTAAAATTGTCAACACCTTTGTCTCTTCGTTAAAACGGTATATCGTGCCAGACTTGGCTTCCATGTGTTCCAGCGTTTTGTGGAGCAGCCAGTCGCTGATATCGGACAACGATGCGCGCGTGAGAAGAATCTGTTCAAATTCGTAGAGAAGAGAGAGTTCAAGAACGCGCTTTCGCAAACCTTCGGTGAGCCTTGCATTTTCGATGGCTACGGCTGCAGAGTCTGCAAGAACAGAGAGTATTTCCAGATCGTCCTGTTCAAAAGCGCCACCATCCAGGTGATTGAGAACTTCTAACGTGCCAATCAATTTGTCTTTTACAAATAAGGGCACGCAAATTAATGACTTCGTGCGAAAGCCGGATTTTTTGTCGTACTCCGGGTTAAAACGGGAATCTTCGCAGGCATCGCGAATGAGCAGAGATTTTCTATGGCTGGCTACCCATCCTGCTATGCCACTGCCGAGGGGAAGGCGCAGATATTGTTGAATAATATCGCCTTTTTCGCCCATGGCCACTTCGCAATATAGATATTCTTTTTTCTCGTCGAGAAGAAGCAGTGAAGATGCCTCTGCCCGCAGGACATCCTTGCTGTACAGCATAATGAGCGGGAGCAGCTGGTATATATTCAGCTCAGAGTTGAGCACTGTCGTCATGTTGACAAGACTCAGTAGCTTTTTATCTGAAGGCATACCTTGCGATGCGCTTTGCGGCCTGTCTGTCAAGCCGTTTTGTGGAAGGGAATTATGCAACCCAGAGAGATATCTGACAGATTTTTAGGGGATTTTGCTTGAAAAGTAAAGTCCCTTTCCCAATGTTGAAGTGCAAAATCCAAAAACAAGGAGAAAGGGACATGGAAACATTAAAAGAAGTACGTAGAA
>DYKF01000390.1 GCA_020722745.1 Caldithrix sp. | reverse complement strand
TACTTTCTATCTCCTGAAGTCATGGGGATTTGAAAATTCCATCGCGATAGAGAGATCGCTGGCAGAATATGGCAATCCAGATATTACCCATAATGTCGAATACTCGTTGCACCCCGTTTTGAAAAGATACGAATTATCCTTGCCTGAAAAATTACCAATCACATCCACTCGGATATTGGCGGCAATAAACGAAGACGGTTTTTCGTTAGGCGATTTTGAGAAAACTGGAAACTCTCTTTTGAGCAGCGGGAAGATTCTCAGAAATGCGTGCGTGATTGCGAACAGGACACAACCATACCCGTCTCATTTGATGGCGAATTTGCACTCCCAATCCGCCAAGGGATTCAACGTCACGCTTCTGGAGCAATACTCCAAACCCTACGCCATATTTGAGTGCAAACGCGTGGGCGTGGAAGAAGGAATGCGGAAGGGTCCGCAAACCATCGAAAAAGCCAAGCAAGGCGCGTATGTGGCGCGGACGGTCTCGTCGCTTTTCAAGGTGCGACTACCTACGGGCGAATTGTGCGGGTTAATCTATAAATCGGGCGATGAAATCTACACCAAACCATACGCCGAGTTATTGGCCGAAGTTGTAAATTCCAACGACCCAGACCTCCTGCGGGATTTCATCCTGACCGTCGGCGTGGTTAGCAATCATGGCAACTGGTTTACATCCGACAATCACAACAAAGAACTGAAAGTGCTGGCTCAGTCCTATGACTGGCTACTTTTTCTCACCGATGAAGGATTGGCCGAATTCATCACCGAACTTTTGCTCCGCCCGAAGCCTTTGCTCAAACCTGCCAGAAAAGCATTCCTGGCAAGTTACACAGCAGAAAAGAAAAAGAACGCGTTCACCAAAGTCCAAATGGACTATGAAGCCGACCAGGTTTTGCAAGCCTATTTCGCGGACAACTCAGACCGCATAGAAAAGTGGTTCAACATCATCACACCGAAAAGCGGTTCGATGCAAAAACTTCACTCGCAAATCTCGAATTTGCGGGATAAGGACTGGGAGGCTTTGCATTCGCTATGACGGCAGGTCGAAAGGTCGTCTCTAAGAAAAAAGACTGGGGTACTCCACAGAAATATGTGGATGCTGTAAAAGAGGTCTTTGGAGGCGTGATTCATTTGGATCCGTGTTCCAGTCCTTTTTCGCTGGTGAAGGCCAAAGTGGAGTATATGCTTCCCAAAACGGATGGGTTGTCACAATTTTGGAATTTTCCGACAATTTACGTCAATCCGCCTTACGGGAATGATGCCGAGCGCG
>DYKF01000389.1 GCA_020722745.1 Caldithrix sp. | reverse complement strand
GTCTTGGTGGGCAGCTATTCCCCTCTAGGTAAACTTGGGTGATTTTCACTTAGGTTCCCCTTCGTTTGGAAGGCATAATACACGCGCAGTAAAGCAATCAAATGTGTCCGATTCACCCCTCCAAGTTGGAAATAATCTTTCGCTTTCAAGTACGCCGAGCGGAGTTGCCGTTCCACTGTGCGGTGCGATTTTTGCAGCCGTTGGGCAATTTCTCTATCGCTCAACATCTCACTGACCAAGAGATCTACCACTGTTCTCTCGCTGAGAGATAGATGCCGGTTGATAAATTCTTCAGCCCGGCGCATTTCCTCCCGCACTGTTTCTGTCCGTTGACGGTCATAGGCTTCAAAGGGATCCTCCACCCGGGTTATATCTAATAGCGCCGGCGAGATACTCGACCATAATGCCACGGGGATTGGAACAAGATGGACATCATCCTCAGGTTGTGGATGCATTCTTTTACTCGTTAAAAAATCTCCTCCTGAGTAAAGATGCCATAAGCGATCGTCTTTATCGAATAATAACTGCGCTACAGCCATGCCAAACAATGCCATTGTTTTTCTGCCCCCAGCGATGGAAATATGAACGGGATTGCCATTTAATTTTTCCTGTCGAACGAGACGGTAAATTAACCCAAACACTGCCCGGCTAGCGGCTTCGGTCTCTACATCAGGTAATGAATTGCCTTTGTCATCCACGGTTGGATGGTAACTTAATTGAAGCTGTTCGGGAGGATAGTCTTCTTGGAGAGTTTTTTGCAAAATTGCCAACGAGCGGGCAATCGGCGTGTCGGGTGGTGCCACTGTATGAACCACCTTAACCTGGGAAATAGGTTCCCTTTTTCTATATAACAAATCGATCGTCGCTGTCACAACTTGTGGCTCAGTGCCAAGGGTGGCTATCAATATGGTTGATACCGCATATTTCTGCATGAAGATCCCTCTCTAATTAATATTCTACACATACACATCAGATCACGCAAATAAAATTGAGCTTAAAATTATTCGTTTCCCCATGAGCTCTGGATTATTTTTAGCCTGCCGCCCCGCTAGATTTTCCGGCAGTTTTCGCTAGTTAGCGGCTGGCTTCCGCGCCCTAATTCCTTTTATGGCGTTTCGCTGGGAGAGGTTTGTAAGCGGCGGGCGCGCAAATACCAGGTAGAGATGGTTAAAAACCGGTCTGCCGGGTCGAACAGCGGTCCCATGCGCACGTTTTGAAGGCTATCATCCACCGCGTAACTATACACCGGATAGAACAATGGCAAAGCCGGCAGT
>DYKF01000117.1 GCA_020722745.1 Caldithrix sp. | reverse complement strand
TACCTTTCACATCGACGGAAGTGGCTTAAAAAAAATATTAAATTATGATAAGTGACGTTGTAGGGTTAAAAATCAACAAGATTTTGACCCCGAAAAAGTGTGATTTTTTTTATTTTTTGCTTGACTTTTTGTATAGTATCTTATTTATTTCTTTTACTAAAATCCCCAATAAGGTAATAAGGTTCAGTTTGGAGTTGACTGATCTTGTTACTAAGGTTAATAAGGTTTTTCAGAAACCAGGCAGATGGATAAAATCCAATAAACCTTATTGACCTTAGTAACATTTCGGACTATCCCACAATTTAATCTTATTAGCTTATTTCTTGTTTGATTCAGCCACAATAAGGTAATAAGGTTTGTGTTGTCTTACCTTTGTCGTGTTACTAAGGTTAATAAGGTTTTTCAACAGCCAGGTCAACGGATCAAATCCAATAGACCTTATTGACCTTAGTAACATGTCGGACTGTCCCCCAATTTAACCTTATTGCTTATTTCTTTTTTGATTTATCCTCAATAAGGTAATATGGTTGGTTTTGTCTCGGGTTTTGCTGGGTACTAAGGTTAATAAGGTTTTTTAGCAGTCTCATCGAGGGGGCAAATCCATAAATCTGGGTGACATTCACGGCTTAATAATCTGGATGAATTATTATTGGCAATTCCATTTATATACTTTTCGATGAGTATCTTGATTTTTTTCTTGAATTGAAGGTTGGCGATCCAGGGGATGAACAAAAAATGAGTGCCAATAAAAATCATTTTTTATTAACGAGGACCTTTTGAAATAAATCTTTACCGCATTTTACATCAGAATCCGCCCCATCCCCGCCTCGCTCGCCTTCACCAGCTCGTACCGCATCTGATTCTCGAATCCCATTTGCGTGGCATATAATTCTTTGGCAGCATTCACCTGATCGTCGATCATGTAATCAGCTTTTATTTCGAACAAAGTACAATTGCCAGAGTTGTCCTGAACCAGGAAATCAGGATAATATTTACGCACGGTATGACTGATTGGATCGATATAGCTGATAAAAAACTCCGATTCACCGTGGGTGAGCATGCCCGTGAAGTAGATCTTGTTTACGCCTTCCCGCTTTAATAGATCGAGAGAGAATTTCTTCTCTGAGCCAGAGGCAAAACAATAGTTGTTAGATGAAAGCTTGTAATAGCTAACTAACCTGCAATGCTAACCATTCGATTCAAACAACGAATCCAGACCACCATCGCTTTCCATGCTGCATCAGGATCATCAATCTTAGATTCTACATGGGCAACGTGCGTGTTTCTAAATGTGTTCACTTCATTCAAATCTCTATACAGTTCAGACATATTGGAACCAGAGAAAGCACGAACTACATCCTGCCAAACACCAGGAGCATTCCACCCACCTTCATTAGCATAACCAAGGCAAAATAATAGCGTGCCCAGTTTTTGAATAGGCTGCCCATAAATCAGATTTTGCTCCAGATAACGCTGATTTTTCTCCAATAAATTTCTTTGTCGTACTGGCAGATCATTCAGATACGGTTTGAAATAGACATTCCGACTATTAGAATCAACAGGGATAAATGGCTTAATACGCTTTTCCAGAATCGCAATTGAATATTCATCAAAAGGCCGCAACAATGGTTGAAACGCATGTCCAAAATCGGGCATCTTCGCTTTAATGGCATGATCCAGTAATTGAACCGATTGTTTAACGATGGCTTCAATCGAATCTGGAACTTTATCGATACCGACCTGCAGCAGAATTTCTGCATATTTATCTTCGATTTCCTGGCGAACTGTTTCTTCCAGGAGCGGAAGTTCAGCCTGTCGCGTTTTCGCCTCCTTCAAAAGACTTTGCAGTGTTGGCTCACAGGAGCGTGCTATTTCGGCTATGCTTGCCGCCGCGCTTTGTTGGAACAGGTGATAGGGCAGATATAAGTAATGCCAGGTCTCTTTTCCTTTTGAAGCTGTTTTGCACCATTCGAGTGCGGCGCTCGCTTTGGTGGGAACCAATAGATCGACTTTGCCTTTTAGCTCGACCAGATAATAATCACCATCTTTGACACGGACGAAGAAATCGGGCAAATAGAGCGCGCGATGTCCATCAGGTCGCAAATAATCAATCATCAATTTTTGCGGGCCTGCATTTTTGGCAAAGGCTGCCACATCGTCGGCAAAATCACAGAAATCTGCAAATGCTTGCTCAAATTCATTTTCACAGGGCACCAGATTGAACATGGTGCGTTGACCCTGTACCGCAGGGCGCTTATCATTGCTGGCTGCCTGATACGGCTTCCAGGCGGATAACCGTTGTCCTTTACTAATCCTTTTGCGCTGTTTCTTTTTAACCGTTTTTTCCAGAATCAGCGGTGTAAAGGTGGCGCGGATATGTTCCATCACATCGGCATCGCGCATGCGATGATCTACCTCGCCTGCGTATAGGTCGATTTCTCTTTCAAATAACACCTTTGCCAGGAACTCTTCAATCAGCGGCGCGAGTATTTTATGAGGATTGCTCAGTTTGCAGGCGCGGCCAATCATCTGGGCAAAATAGCCTGCAGCAGACCAGGCATTGGTCAATAGCCCCACATCTAATTGCATGCGGGAAACCACTTCATCCGTGAACAAATGGCGTTCCTTATACTCCACAGGACCTTCTTTTTTCTTGCCAATAGGCAATCGTTGAAAATGTTGCAAAAAATACGTGCGAATATCTTCGAAAGTAAGCCCTGTCACCTCTGGAATCATCTCAATGCTGTCAGAAATCAATGGGATCTCGATCTCCAGTTCTTCCACAGGCTTATGTTCATGATCTACAAAAATAGTAACGGTCTGTTTGAATGCCTCGCGAATCGGCAGCACCGCAATGTCCAGACCTTCCTGGGCTAATTCATCTTCATACAGCTTGCGAAATGCGGGGTGGTGTACCACCGTGACCATTTCAGGCGTCTCCGCCGTGGGGAACATGCGGCGCAGACCTCTGCCCAACGTTTGTTCAGGCAAAATTCCTGATTTGGCGGAATAGGGCCGCAACGGCACAATCGTCGTCACGTTGCGCACATCCCAGCCCTCGCGCAGCATCATTACCGAAACCACGCAGCGGAATTTGCTGTCTTTTTTATCCAGTTCTCGGCTCATTTCCCGCAAGGCGCGCAGGTCATCGGGTTTCATGGCCGTCTCATTTTCAACAAATTCTTTAACTTCGCGGCCATATTTTTTAACAGTTCTGATCTTCCCTTTCAATCGGGTATGAATATTGAGCACTCGACCTTTGAGTAATGGAAACGCTTCGCTGTCCAAATAATCGGCAATTTCATTGGCAGCAGCCGCGTCTTCAGTCATCACAAATAGAATCGGCTTGCGAACTTTTTTATATTCATCATAAGTTTTTTCATACCGCTGGTATCCCAGTTTCAGATGCATGGCAAATCGCTCATGCGCGGGTGTGTTTTTATCGCCTCGTTCCACCAATTCATCGGCTTCGCCCAGCACAGGTACTTTTACAATTCCTGCATCCACGGCTTCGCCCAGCGGGAAATCACAGATGATGTGTCGAAACAGCTCGCCATTGTTATGCTTGGGCGTTGCCGTAAAATCTGCCTGCAGCACAATGCCGCTGTTATTCTTACTCAAACTTTGCTGGTGTAATGAATCGATGGCTTTATTCCAGGCAAGCTCGGGATCGTGCAGATGATGCGCCTCGTCGTTGAGCACAATGAGACGGGGATGGCTGGTAATACGATCGCGAAGCGCCGCACCTGTTTCCAATGCCTGCGCCTTTTTCACTGAAGGTCCCCAGATGAAACTGGCGGCATCTTTCTGCTGATTGTTATTGTCCCGTGATTCATAGAGCCGATGGATATTGGTTAAATAGATCGCTCCCGTGGTGCTAGAACCGCCTGGTTCGTCCTGAAGTACGACTTGCATTTGAAAATCCGATTTCCACTCTTCAGGCAAAAGTGGATCGGCGAAAAAGATGTTACAGTTTTCAAAATCATCCTTCAATCGTTCATAAACAGTCAGATTGGGGGCAATGATCACAAAATGGCGCGCCAGATCCGAAGTGGCTTCGTACAGGCTGTGATAAAAGCTCCACACGATTAGCAGGCTCATCACTTTGGTCTTGCCGCCGCCCGTAGCAATCTTGCAGCAATATTTTGCCCAGCGGTCGTGCTCAGGATGAATGCCCTGCGCCAGATCGGCAATGGTTTCATCACCAAATTCGGTTAACAGGCTCGCCACATTGCGCACGCCCCGCATTTCGTAAAGATAGATAATGGTCTCAATTGCCTCCCGCTGTGCCCAGTGGTAGCGAAAGGGAATGGACGTGCCATCTTCGTCTTTCATCTGATGTTCATTATGAAACCAATAATTCAGCAGATAGCGGGATGTTTGGCTGATGCCCGCATAGCCGCCGCGACGCCAGCCATCCACCTGGGCACGGATGGAACGAACCAGCGGCACCTTGCTCGGCCGACGACCTGGTTGAATAATGGCTGCCGCACCCTTAACAGGATTGGGCAGTCGATGCCGAATCGGCTCCTCCCACGGCTTGAACAATGGCTCTAACGCTGCCGAATTCTTTTCTGTCAATTCAAAAGCCATGATCACACCTCCACCTCAATTACAGTTGTCGTATCCACACCAAATACATCGATCACCTTCACGCATACTTGTTTTTTACCGTCGGAGATTCCGCTTGCGGAACTGTTTTCGTATTTCCAGCCGATATCGGTCATGGTTTTTAAAGACCGATCCTTGCGGGTGCGAAAATCCTGCCAATGGTGCTCGAACGGCTTGCCAGGTCGATGCTCGAAATCCACAGCCCAGAAATCGATGAAATCGAACGGCGATTTGACCGCCCGTTCCCGCAGCGCCTGCATTTCCTTTTCAGGCGCTTCTGCCAGGGCAGGGGCAAACTTGACCAGCTTGATATCTACTTTACCGCTTTTTTTGACGGCTTCGGCTTCCAGATACCCCGCCTCGAAAAACTGGCACTCGGTGCGATTGGGCTCCATGATCTCCCGCGGGATATATTTCAGCCGAATAATCAAGCTAGTCTCCGCCTCGATCGCCTGCTTTTTCAGCGCCAGTTCCATTTCAAACTCCCATGCCAGGCAATGCAATTCTCGTGCTCCTGCTGTTTGCGCTGCTTGCGCCGCTTTTTTCAATTCATCGTATGTAAAAATGCTATCGATTTTATCCACATGCACAAAAGCGCCCGCCTTTTTGCCGTGCAGCAGTGGACTGGGCGAGCTTTCCAGCGCCGCGGCTTTGTAGAATTGCAGCACAATGCGGCGATGCTCCTCATCTGCACCCTTTAACCGCTCCATCTGCCACCACTGGCGCTCGTAACGGCCTAAATTGAACACATCGAACGAGCGATAGGGCAACCCTTTTTCATGCAATTCCCGCTGCACCTGAATCAGCCGCTTGCGGGTGGTGTGAATGGCATAGCGACCCAAATCCACGCCAATCCAGCGGCGACCCAATTTTTCAGCAACGGCTAAGGTAGTGCCTGAGCCACAGAAGAAGTCGGCGACAAGGTCATTCTGTTTGCTTCCAACCTCAAGAACTCTTTGAAGTAATGGTTCAGAATTTTCAGTTGGGTAATCAGTCGTGAATGAATATCCAGATATATCAGTCCAGTTTGAGTTAAGTGGAGCTTCATCTGTTTCTTCCACCCAATATTCAGGTCTACCAGTATTTGGATTCAAACGTATTTTTCCTTCGGCAACCATTAGATCAGCTTTTTCTTGCCCAAATTTAAAGTGTTTTCCAAGAGGTGGGTAGAAAGTTCTACCTAAAATTACTCTTTCAGGTGGATTTCTCAAACCACTTGAATCATCCATGTGCCGCCAGAAACCTTCTCTTTTATTAGCTAACTTACGTTTTGTATTCTGAAGAACTGCCCTATCCGTTTTAAAATACAAAAACAAAGAATCGGTGGCTAGTGGAATTGATATTCGACCTTGACCTGTCACGTTTTTATAAATACGTTTAACAACAATCTCGTTTTGAAAATTTTCTTTGCCAAAAACATCATCAGCAATAATTTTTACATAATGGCTCCAGTACTGGTCAAATCTGATAAAAATCATACCTGTACTATCAAGCAAATCTTTCATAATATTCAATAGCTCATACATCCAATGACAAAATGAGGATGCTCCTAAACCCCAAACATTTCGGTAAGCAACTTCTTCGAGAATCGATCTTTCTTTCTCTATTACTCCAGCATTTTCACCTAACTTTATAAGTATATTCTGATCGCTTCCAGAAAAGAACGGCGGGTCGATATAAATCAAATCTACCTTGCCGCGGAATTTTTCCAGCAGGGAAGCCATGGCCAGCTTGTTATCGCCCCAGATGAGCATGTTGCGGAAATCGTCGCGGTGGGCTTTTTGCACAAAGCCTTCCAGGTCAAACATGCTGCGCTGAGTTGCCTTTTCTCTGTCCAGCGGCTCGTCAATGGTTTCAATGCGCTGTAACGGCAGGGGTGTGGTGGGCAGTTTTACAGGGCGGCGGTTGCCGTATTCGTCGTACTTGCCCTCCCACACTAGTTCGGTTTTCATGGTGGAGAGGGGGTGTGGGTTATCGGGTCCGTATTGGGGTTTGTTGGGCATTGGTTACTCCTATTTTTGTAACGACTAATAAAATATTGTTAATGATATTTGACGGTTTTAATTTGCTAAAGTCAATAAGGTTTTTCTTAAGCCAGATAGATAGATCGAATCCCATAGACCTTATTTACCTTAGTGCTCGATTTCAAAAATCCTTGTAGGATTTGAAAACGCTCAACCATTAAAATAAAATCCCGCGTTGCAGGATTAATTCCTTCTTGCTTTGACTGTTCCCGCTTGGTGAGTTGGAATCAAGGCGTAATCCTACAAGAAATTATGACATGGTGCCTTAAAGTCAATATAGTTAATAGCGTTTGCACTATTCACCAGGTAGCTAAAAAACCTTATTGACCTTAGTAACAAGCGCAATCCAGGATAGCACGAACCTTAGTACATTATTAGGAATAATAATCCAAAGGAAAATTTAACATTGATGAATCATATTAGGCTACTAAGGTTAATAAGGTCTAATAGATTTAGTCCATTAAACTGGACTTTGAAAACTTACTACTATCAGAAATAAAATAGCATTGAGCGAGATTAATTTCTTCTCGTTTTGAATATTTCAACAGAATGTGATAAAGGTGTAAACCTTTTCATAACCCTACAAGAAATTGTGAAATGGTTTACTTAGTAACCAGTCGAACAACCCTCAGAAGAGAACCTTACTACTTAATTAAGTGCTTGCGGCACAGTCCAATAATAAGCTAATAAGGTTAATAACCCTGGGGACGTTGCAAAGTTACTAAGGTTTTCCTCAGTCTGCCAGTTTGATCACATCGCCAAGACCTTATTGACCTTAGTAACCTGCCAAATGCCCTCACGGGTCTAACCTTATTAGCTTATTGTTTCAGTTCGATGTATTCTTATAATAAGCTAATAAGGCAAATGTTATTCGGATTTGATCGTGTTACTAAGGTTAATAAGGTTTTTCTTCTTCCTCATGGCAGGGGGAAATCCATCAATCTTTACCTTTAGCAGTCTTACTAATCAGCCAATGCCCCCACAAGTTATCCTTCTTGCCTTATTTTTTCTTCAAGGTTTGCTGGTAAAATTTAATAAACTGCGCATATTCTTCCGCAAGGCTCACCTTTTTATGATGTTTGGCCTGGTTCCAAATATACTTGCAAACCTTATCTATATCCGCTTTGGACACGGAAAAGGCCGATGCTGATTGTTGCCAGGCAAAGTGACCATTCGCTAGATTATTTTCATTGATAAATCGCTCCGAACTATCAGCAACAATGGTCGCTAACTGCTCTTCCGAAATAGATGGCGAGCGCTAAGCGATAAAATGCAGATGGTCGGGATTTGCATGAATTGCATATAATTTGGATGAGTTATTATTAACTATTCCAGTGATATATTTCTCTATTCGATCCCGGTTTTTTTCAGAAATCAAAGGAATTCGATTCAGGGTACAGAAAACGAAATGGGTGTAAAGGTTATGATATTCGATTTTCATTGCATATCACTACACTGGGTTCAATTATTTGATCTCTCTATATGGATGATATAAGACCTTATTCACCTTGGTAACAAGCCCGCCCAGGGACAGCACAAACCTTATTACCTTATCAGGATTATTGATCACAAGAAAAATAAGCTAATAAGGTCAAATCCTGGTGGATCATAATAGGCTACTAAGGTCAATAAGGT
>DYKF01000116.1 GCA_020722745.1 Caldithrix sp. | reverse complement strand
GACCACTCCCGCCCGGCTACGCCTTTGTGCACTGGTAAGCCCCGCAAAACCATGCAGCCACACTAAATCGCGGCAACGCGACGGCAAGCTATTTATAACAGCCGCGCCCCGAATGGCGCAGCAATCAAGGCTCTCTGTAGCAGAACATAAAAATGATAGCAAAATCCCTGCATACAGCTATGTGCCGAACAGCACCTGGAAGAATGTCGCTATGTTGCCTATTCCTCGTCCCTTTCTCCTTGTGTTTAAATTTTGCAGCGCAAAATCTGAAAGGGACTTTACTTTTCAAGCAAAATCCCCTAAAAATCTGTCAGATATCTCTCTGGGTTGCATAAGATGGTTCGAGTTTTTCCTTGACGGAGATTTGTTTGCAAATTGATCTATACACAATTATAAATACTTTGTTTGCAAAGAAGGAAATTATTATGTTTCCCAGTGTATCAATGTGGACATTTCCAAGTTTGGAAATTCTATTGAAGAGGCAATTAAAAACCTGAAAGATGCCGTCACGTTGCATCCAAAGGATAGAATTAATTATGGTGTATAACTTCGAACAGGCCAAAATAACTGCTGAAAATTACCTTCACCAATCTCACCATCATCGTTCCTTAAAAAGAACGTTATTCGCCATGGCGATAAAATGCAGTATCATGGGGCAGGAGTCTTTCAAAAAAATTGAAGAAGAAAGGGATGCTGATTTTGCCCCTCCAGCAATAATGTGTATGTCATTTTCTATCGAGTTTCTTTTAAAATTTTTTATAATTTATTACGAAACTTCTGATTTTAAAGCATTCAATCGAAAAAAAAGATAAAAAAGGCCATAATTTTTCAAAACTTTTCGAAAAAATTGACGTTAACTTACAGGACCTCATTGTAAAAGAATTTTCTAATTTATCTGGTAAGCAATATTCTGTTGACGAATTCAAAAATAAATTGATAGAAGTTGGTGACGATACTTTTGTACGCTGGCGCTATGTTTATGAACAACAAAAAATGCAACATTTTAATATGCCACTTTTCGAGACAATACTTAAAGCTCTTAATCTATCCGCGTCGCAAATACTGCGATCAGATGAACGTAATAACACTGACAATGCATAGCTCTGTAACAAAACACATGCACACAAGTCCGGAGAAAGTGACTTTCTAACCCAAGCAGAAAAAACGCATTTCTCCTTGACCACCTATTCTTGCTGTACACTTTTCCCATGGTGCCACGCTTAACGTGGGTGAAAAGGGAATCCCGCGACAATCGGGAGCTGTACCCGCAACTGTATACCCGCCGGGAAATCCCGGAATACGGAAAACCACTGCCCAAGCGGGAAGGTTTTCCGGCAGAACAGAAAATATTTCTGTGCGCAACGGGAAGCCAGGAGACCTGCCATAAAAACTTGTAGCGGCCTTCGGGAGTTAAAGCCGTGGAGAAACCATGAAACAAATCCAATGGTTTGTTCTATCCAGCCTGCTGTTTCTATCTGCCTGTGCCACAGAACAATCCCCGCAAAATACGAATCAAGACCAGAATGTGCCTCGCTGGCAGCAACCCTACCCCGCTGCGCCCGATGGCTGCGAATCTTTTTACCAGCACTACAACGAAAATCCGCAAAGCCCAAACACGTACTATGCGGATACCCCCATTTTGCCAACCAGCGATTTAGGAAATTACGGCAACCCGCTGCTTGCAACCAACGGAGCAAATGGCAGCCTGGACGTGTACAGTCTCCGTGATCACGATTCCGATACGACCGGAGTTCTGGTTCTACAGTGGAGCGGCCATACCGTCTGCAACGGTGAGGGTGTAGACTTTACTATTTTTGAAAATGGATTTTTTATTTCTGGAAAAGCGGGAGAAAGTTTTATTGAGCCGGCAGCTGTAGCGGTTTCTCTGGACGGAAGCACCTGGGTAAACTTTCCCGTCGATTACAAGGGAGTCGATTCAGACAACGACGGCATTAGCGAAGGTGAAACCGCAGATCCTGGCTCAAAGTCGTACAAAGACTGGATTGGTTTTGCCGGAATTTTCCCGACTCTCTATAACGAGTCATCGCATTCCTATTTGAGCCATGGTGCCGATCCTTTTTTTCAAGGCGACCGACTGAATCCCGGAGCCGTGAATCCAGAGACAAAACTTTTGGCATCTGGCGGAGACAGCTTTGATCTGGATGCTCTTCCTGATACAACTGAGGGAAACGCAATTAAGACAAATGGATTTCGCTACATTAAAATAACCCGCGCCAACAAAATGACCAACCTGGACACCAATGCAGCGTACCCTTCTGTGCCAGATTCCATGGACCAGAGCGGTGCCGACATAGATGCCGTGTATGCCCGTTATCTCAAGGCAATACCATGAGGGCTGTTTATCTGGCTGGTCGCTTTAGCGGCGCAACCGTAATGCTGTTTGCCTCTGGCGTTATCTTCAGCCTCCACCCGCAACCCAATGAAATAGTAGTTGTGGCAGAACAGGACAAAGCTCCCGGCATGGATTTAATATCTCCGGACAGCGGCGCAAATCTCACTACAGGGAATCTCGGCGAAATTCTGGATGCACAACCCGGATTTTTTTTGCGCCGCTACGGGGCCCCCGGAAGTTTTTCACATCTTTCAATTCGTGGAACAAATCCCGTGCACGCTGGAATGTATATAGACTCGATTCCATTTTCTTCCGGGTCTGGCGAATTGGATAATCTATCTGAAATACCTTTATCCTTTTTTGAGCAGATAGAAATATACCGATCCTTTTCGCCTGCCAGACTAAGTTCTGCGCATGGTGGCGGCGCCGTGAATCTGGTTTCTCCTTTGTTAAAGGACGCTAAACAATGGAAGCTGCAATCCATGGCAAATTCCCTGACCGGCGGAAGCATTTCCCTTGGTTACAGCGACTCCAATTCTGCCCACTTTGCCGAAGTAGAAGGGAGTCGCAATCGCTACCCATATCATGACGATAACGGTACTCCCTGGTTTAACGAATCCGACGACACCATGGCCAATCGCGAAAACGAAGACTACCGAGCACTTTCGTGGTTCAGCCTGTTTCGCATGCTGGGAAATTCTCGTTTGCTTTTGGGAGTAATAGACAGAGAGCAGGGTTTGCCTGGAAGCGTGCAGCAGGAGACATCGCAGGTTCGCTATGCCTCGCGCCGGTATCTGCTGCGCGGCTCCGGAGAATTGTGGACTACAGATTCTGTTGTTCTTTCTGGCGGAATATTTGCCAATCTTCGCGATAGCCGCCTGACTGATCCCCAAAATGAACTGGAATCGGGTTTTATGGAAACGCAGCAGCAGACGATGAGTCTCGGTGCAAATATTTTGCCACTGTGGGTTCCTATGGAAAGTCTGGTTTTATCTTTTCCGCTGGAATATCGATTTGTTCGCTTCAACACGGAATCCATTATGCACAATCGAAACCAGGCAGACACTGCATTTTCCGGAGAATTAACCATCCGCGATACTGTTTTATTTGCAGAGGCCAAATCTATTTTTTTGGATGATCATTCTATGGCCAAAGAAAATACTTTTTCTGAACCTCGCTCTGGAAGCGGAGCAGTGAAATCTGCCCGTGCTGGTCTGGAATATTCCCTGAGTTTTTTTTCTGGCAGGAAAGTTGTATCGATTTTTGCGGCGGTCAATTACAGCGAGCGATATCCTGCCATCATGGAATTATTTGGCGATGGAGCTCTACTTCTCCCGTCTGATTCTCTGAGCCCCGAAATACTGCGTACAACAGAAACAGGAGTTTACGCTACTTACAGATTTGTCGATTTTTCTACCCGCCTGTATGCAACCAATGCGTCGCATCTTATTTTATACACAGCAAATTCGCAACAGACTATAGTTGCCAGGAACATAGATGAGGCAAATATTTTTGGCTTGGAAAACGAGATTACAGCCAGATATTCCTACAACAGTATTACCGCACGTTACAACTATATGGATGCGCGGGATGCCGGAACGGTGGAGCCCTATGCAGGCAAATTTTTGCCCTACCGGCCCATGCACACGATTTCTCTGTCTGCAGAATCTGGCACCCGCTATTTGCGATTTTTGACCGCCTTTGAATACGAAGGAGCAACCTACAGGGACCGTTATAATTCCTGGTACTATTATTCCCCGTCGCGATATGATATTACGCTTGGCACAAAATACTTGTGGGATAATTCATATGTCGCTTTTTATGTGCGCAATATTCTTGATGAACTTCGAGAAGACATGATGGGATATCCATTGCCGGGCCGCGTTTATGAAATTCAATTTAATCTGGCCTGGAAATGAAAGTACGCAAATCCAACATAATAGTTTTGACTTTTTTTATTCTCCTAATTGCAGGCTCCTGCACAGACATACCGGAACCTGCTCCACCTGTCGTTCCAGCCGAAGCCATGCTGGTCATGACGACCTCTGATTTTACGACGGGATATTTTTCTACCATTTCTCTCGAGAGTCTAAAAGTCTACAAAGACATTTTTCCCGTGCACTCGGATGCCGTTGTAAAATCGACTGGTGGAGAAATTTTTGTTCTCAACCGCTACGGTGCAGACAACGTTGTAAAGGTTTCGCCCTGGGAAAATTTTCGACCCGTGTACGAAGTTTCTCTGGGCAACAAAAGCAACCCGCAGGATATTGCCCTCGTTTCCCCAACTCTCGCTTACGTGAGCCTGCACAACCGCGATTATTTGGCTGCCATCGATCCCGGCAATGGAAAAACTGTTGGCGCGATTTCTGTGTCTGCCTGGTCGGATTCGGATGGATACCCGGAAGCCTCCTCTTTATATACAAATGAGACAACTTTATATGTCACTTTGCAAAGACTGAATCGAAACAGTGGCGGAGTATGGCAACCCTCCGGAGACAGCCGCCTGATTTCTTTCAACGCAGTGAACAAGACTTTTTTGGCCGATTATATTTCTCCTTTTGATAATCCGGTTTCTGCCATCCGGAAACATCCTGTAGACAACTCTTTGTATGTTTCGACCCCTGCAAACTTTGGTGTGAATTACAGTCTCGATGGCGGTGTAACCCTTTTGAACTTAACTACCTCAACCTTCGAGGCGAGCCCCCTCACAGAAACCGCCGCAGGATTGGAAATTTTGAATTCAATAATTGTTTCATCTTCCCTCGGTTTTGCCATTGCTTCTGATGAAAATTTTCAATCGTACCTGCTTGCTTTTGATCCACAGGCAGGAACCATTCTGCATACTCTGGCGGAACTCACCTCCTCTGATGGAGGTTACTTTGCCGATTTTGCCTGGGATGGGGCGGATAGAATTTTTGTAGCCGACCGGTCTGTCTCTAAACCCGGAATACGCATTTTCTCTGTCACTACTTTTGCAGAGCTCACGAGCAATCCCCTCAGCACGGGCCTGCCGCCTTACTCTCTGGATATCTGGCGACCTTGATAATCACGGGAGAATATTTTCAAAGGCTACGCGCCGACTACGCATTTGTAATTATTGCATTCAGATAAGATATGTAATCAGAAGAGATTGCGCAGCAGTGCTTCTTTCATTTGTTTCATGCCGACAGGCTTGGAAAGATAGTCATCCATTCCGGCATCGTGGCAGCGCTCTATTTCACCTTTTACCGTTGCAGCTGTTAAGGCTACCACCGGAGTGCGCGGCGTAGAAAAGTTCTCGAGCTTGCGAATTTCACGGGTTGCCATATATCCATCGAGAATGGGCATGTGGATATCCATAAAGACAATATCCGGATTGTTCTCGCGAAATTTATGAATTCCTTCCTCTCCATTATAGGCTTCTATAATTTGAGCCCCGGGAAGCAGCCTGCGCACGAGAAGCGAAGTCAATGTCATGTTGATAGAATTGTCTTCTACAAGCAGAACCTTATAAGGCAAATGAGACAATTCTTTTTCCTGTTTTTCTTTTTCCGGAGGAGGGTTCTGAGAAACAAAATGAATTCTTGAAAGGTTGCGAAACAGTTCCCGCATTTTTACCGGTTTCACCATGGTAAAATGAACCCCAAGCTTTTCGCACTCTTCGAGAATACTGCCATCGTCCGATGAACTGTGCAAAAAAATAACCGGCTGCTTTTCGAGATCCGGCATGGACCGTATACTGCGAATTAACGAGAGTCCATCTGTCTGGGGCATGTGGTAGTCAATAATCATGACATCGTAGTAGCGCTTTTCTGCAATCCAATCGAGAGCAACTTGTGCGCTTTCGGCAAGATCGCAGCGAATTCCTTTTATGGAGAGCATCTCGTACAGCAACACGCGGTTTGTCTCGTTATCGTCAACAACGAGACAATTCTCTACGGGAATCGTATCAAAATCGGCAAGAACGCTGTTGTCAAATATGGGAGCTCAATTTCAAAATAGAAGCGACTCCCCTGCCCCGGTGTGCTCTCAATTTGCAGAGAGCTGCCCATGCGCCCCAGAATTTCCCGGGTTATGGCAAGCCCCAGACCGGTTCCACCATAAGAGCGCGTTGTAGACATTTCTGCCTGTAAAAATGGCTCAAAGATTTTTTGCTGGTTCTCCAGAGAAATGCCTATCCCCGTATCGCGCACGGAAAATGTGTACAGAAATTTATTCGGGTTGAGAGTTGGCCTGACTTCCATGGAAATCTCTACTTCTCCGGTATGGGTAAACTTTTCCGCATTGCCGAGAAGATTGACAAACACCTGCCGCAGTCTAATTGAATCCGCCTCTACAAAGCGGGGAGCGTTCAGATCTGCGCGCAACAGCAGCTCCAGGTTTTTCTTGTGCATTCTGGGCTTCACGATATCTACTGTCTGCTCCAGTAAAGCAAGCAGATCCGTCTTAACGGGATGAACATCTAACTTGCCCGCCTCAATTTTTGAAAAATCGAGAATATCAGAAATTACGTCTAAAAGTGCATAAGCCGAACTGCGGGCTGTTTCTACATACTGCTTTTGGGTGGGACTTAACTTTGACTCCCCTAACAGGTCGAGAAAACCGATTACGCCGTTCAGGGGAGTGCGTATCTCGTGGCTCATATTGGCAAGAAAGTCGGATTTTGCCTTGTTGGCTGCCTCCGCTGCCTCCCTTGCCTTCTCGGTAGCGATCACGGCTTCTTTTAATTTTGTAATGTCGTGGGAAATATTGCCCGTGCCAAGCAATGCACCGGTGGAATCATGCAGCGGATACTTTCGGGTAAGCACCCATGCAGTGGTTCCGTCTGCACAAATAACAGTCTCTTCTTTTTCAATTTTTTGTCCCTGAGCAAGGAGCTGTGCAGCCCGCTCGTCTTCCATATAAGAGCGAACCGGCTCCTCCTCTGTGGAAACACCAAATATTTCGGCATCGGTTTTGCCAATAAGCTCTGACCGCGATCCCTTGCCTGCAGCGCGCGCAAAAGCGGTGTTTGCGGCAACCACGCGCAATTTTTTATCTTTAACTACAATAATATCGTCGGATGTTTCCACGAGGGCAGACAAAAGAGCCTCTGAATTTCGCAGGCGGCGCAACTCGGTTATATCGTAAAAAGAAGCAAGTAAACCGAGAATATGGCCCTGGGCATCGCGAATCACGTTAGAAGATGTATTCACCCAGATTGTTCTGCCGCATTTGGTGAGCGCCTCAATATCCGCCCGGTGGCTACCTTTTTCCATGAGCTCTGCCAGCAGGCCGCAGCCAGACCTGGATTGGCCCAGTACTGCGAAAGAGGATTTCCAAGAACTTCGTCTGCAGATTCGTACCGCCAGATTTTAAGAGCGGCATCGTTTACATAGATGAGGCGACCTTCCGTATCTGCGATGGCAATACCGCTCATGGCAGATTGCACGGCTGCTGCAAAGAGAGCTGGATCAAGGGACGAATGATTCATAAATAACAACCGTGCGGCAAGATTATTGCATCAAGTGGCTCGGTCAATCGATTTTGTAAAAACCAGATGTAAAACCCAAAGAGATATCTGACAGCGAGTGCAAAATCAGGATGCCTGCATTTGAAAAAATACTTGGTGGGGGGTCAAGTACTTCAAGCTCGAATGCACTCTTTGTTTGTTATACCAATCTAAATAAACGGCAAATCGCCTTCGGTACTCGCTCAAAGGTAGTTTGTCGGGAATCCTCGCTGCAAATTCTGTCCCATTATCTGTTTGCACAAGCTGTGGCGTGCCATATTTATTTATAAAATTTTTCAAAGTTTCCGTGCCTCAAAGCCACCCTTTGCTTCGTGGAGCTCCCCCAATGCAAGTCGCGAGTGATGCGGCCTCCTGGATTTATTTCTTAGGTAACCTCTGAACGTGCAACGAGCCGCAGGCAAAAAGTCCCTCCGTGGACTTTTTCAGATCGCAAAACACGGGGGCGAAAACTACG
>DYKF01000388.1:1208-1280 GCA_020722745.1 Caldithrix sp. | reverse complement strand
TATGTCTCATCGGCATGCTTGGTAGATAACAAAAATACCCGCATTATGTCTCATCGGCATGCTTGGTAGATA
>DYKF01000388.1:0-1108 GCA_020722745.1 Caldithrix sp. | reverse complement strand
ACAAAAATACCTGCATTATGTCTCATCGGCATGCTTGGTAGATAACAAAAATACCTGCATTATGTCTCATCGGCATGCTTGGTAGATAACAAAAATACCCGCATTATGTCTCATCGGCATGCTTGGTAGATAACAAAAATACCTGCATTATGTCTCATCGGCATGCTTGGTAGATAACAAAAATACCCGCATTATGTCTCATCCCCCCGGACCCCGAGTGCCATTGCGAAGCAATGGTGTACCGGAGGAGCCCCTAAATTATACCATGCTCGCGCAACTGCGCCTCCGTTAAACCGGTCACATCAAGAACCAGCGAAAGATTCAGGTCGCGTGCCAGCATTTTGCGCGCAGTCTCCAATGCTTTGCGCAACTCGCCCTGCAGCATGCTTTTTTCCATGCCTTTCTCAATACCTTCTTCAGTAGTAATGTGTTTGAAATTGCGAAAGTTCTGATTTTTGCGAAAAAAATTTTGAATGGGTGTTTCTAATTTTTCAAAATTTTGAATTATTGCCGTGCATGCTGCGCGAGGAGAGGGTAAAAAATGAATCTCTCTATGTTGCATAGAGAGAATCGACCGGAACATGAGACATAATACCGGCTTTTGTTAGCTACCAAGTCAACAAAAAAATGAGACATCATTCGCCACAGGAACAACGCCAAAGAGCGCTCTCACGAGTGGCGCAACCTCGCACGGCTGTGCCCCATCCACCGCTAATTGGCCACTTTTTGAACTGGCTTTTCACTTTCAAGCCGCCTAAAAATTTAAGGGAACCTCTAAAAATTTTTTCCTCGCGGGGCGAATAAGGTAAAAATAGAGGTTCCTGTAAGCCTCTCTTAGGGCCAGTAGCGCACTAAAGCAAAGTCGTAGTTGGTGTTGTTGCTAGTATCGGAGTCATAATATCCGGCCACGACAATTTTGCCAGCCCCATCCAGGACAATGTCGGTCGCATAATCATTGCCATTGCCAATGGCTTTTGTCACTTTGCCGTCGCTGTCAAAGCTGGTATCCAGGCTGCCGTCAGTATTGTAGCGAGCAACGGCAAAATCATTGTTAGCTACCCCCGCCACGACAATTTTTCCATCGCTGGCTATGGCCATAGAATAGGCC
>DYKF01000387.1 GCA_020722745.1 Caldithrix sp. | reverse complement strand
ACGGCTTGCGGCAGAACAACCAAAATTGGCCGGAGCAAACGACTTTTAACGAGAGGCAATTGCACTGATCAGAGAGTCAGTAGAAGTTATTGCATCCTGGCATAGATGCAGGAGACAAGCCCTATGGCTGAACAATGACTACCTCGGAAAGTGCCGCCAGATCCGGTGTCAGTTTGACGAGAACCTTCCAGGGACTACTTCCCGTAGCGTTCGGATTATTTTTCCAGTTGCTTTGGGTTGCACCAGAATCAGGGGGAGTAAAATAACTGCTGGCACCAACCAGAACACTCTCCCCTGAAACGGCCAGACCAGTCGGCGAGAATGTGTTTGTCTTTCCATCGCTCTTACGGGCAATGAGAAAGGTAGCTTTCTCTATCTTTCCCGTGTCTTTATCGAGTAGAGCGACAACAGTAACCTTGGGTCCTCCACCG
This sequence comes from Caldithrix sp., assembly GCA_020722745.1. Classification (GTDB taxonomy): domain Bacteria; phylum Spirochaetota; class Leptospiria; order Turneriellales; family Turneriellaceae; genus DYKF01. Next base: position 849 of record DYKF01000387.1, on the reverse strand, counting down.
GAACCATAACTCGGAAAGGGTGCGCTGTCGAAGGCTCCCGTTTCAATCTTATGCTTGGTGATATACGTGTTATCGTTAGACCCCCCATCTACGGTGAACAATATATAAGGTCTATCGCTACCATCCAGTGCAACGGCTTCGGCAGTGCCGTCAACTGACGATTCTTCTTGCTTCACTTCCCATATCTGATTGCCGTTGGCGTCCTTCTTGATTACTCGCGGGTTTTTATTGGTGCTTGAAGCCTGTACATAGTCCACGGAATAAACGGAACCATCGCTGGCAACAGCACTGGTTTTTTTTTCTGGTAGGGCAAGATCTGTTTGATTCTCAGAAGGCTCTGAGGCTTCGCAAGAAAGCAAAAAAGTAGCGAGGAACCCCGTGCCTGCTATGCTAAGAAATTTACGCTTAGTAAAATATATTTTAAATATAACAATATAACCTCTTGCATCACTATATAAAACCATGAGCTTAACGACCAAAAAAATAAACATAATCCTAAATTTTATGTAGCAATAGTTTTGGGATATGGTCTTCCCGCAGGCAATCCTGATCCAAAGCTTTTCCCATTAGTTTTATCTCCATGAAAGTTTTATCTCCATGAATGACTTGGGGCAAAGAGCGGATTAGAGCTTGCGGTTGTTGAAAATGTATACCAGCTACAACCGCTGAAATTTTGCAAAAGCTATTACCCGCAGATGTAGCAAAATCTATAGATTGGAAAACAATCACGCAGCAAGACAATTCTTTTATCAATGAATCTCTACGCAATTTCTACAGCGACATACTATTTTTTGCAACGGGAAGGCCATCAATTAGAATTATACTTTTTGTTAGAACATAAGTCCCACC
>DYKF01000115.1 GCA_020722745.1 Caldithrix sp. | reverse complement strand
AAAAATGAAATTTTTTTCAGAGACACAAAATAGTGAAATTTGCCACCGGGGCGAGCTTTTGAAAACCTCGTAAAGTGGCCGCTGCAAGCCGCCGGCAAAGTTAACGAGGGAAATTGAGCTGGGGAATTCTTATATCTTGCCTAAAAAAAAATCACATTATGTCTCATTCCAGGCGTTAAGTAGATAACAAAAGACAGCGCATTCTGCCTCATTATCTGATGCGACATAATATGGAAACACGATGCGCAAATGGCGCACTGTAAATGATAGCATTTAGGGCGTAAAATGATGCTGCAGCTTATAATTATCGTCTGGTCCTCCCATTTCGTATCTGGGCAAGCTTCTTCGCTGCGCCGCTTTGCGAACAGAACTTACTTCCAGCACACCGATCTTTTGTTCTGCGAAATAGCCCCTAAGGCACTCGCTCAGAGAAAATTATCCGGGTTTTTGCAGAAAATAGTCAGTGTAGAGTAATCGAGATTTTTCGCCCATGAGTTTTGTGCTCGCAGGGTAAAGATTAAGCCGCAGGCAAAAAGTCCATGGAGGACTTTTTCAAAGCTTACCTGATTGAAAAAGAGAACCTCTATGAATTAAATTTTTACGTTTTCTTCGTGCAATGTGTAATTTTTTTTCAAAATTTTGAAAATTAGAGCCTATCAAGGGGAATTTTACCTTTAATCTCCCCCGTCACCACCGCCGTCGCCATCGGAATCTCCGCTGTCAAAATCGGAGGGATCGGTTTCCCAGTTATCGCTAAAATCTACGTCGCTGAAATAGTAATCATTGGATTCTGATTCCCCTTGTGCAAGGAGCTTCTCTTCAACAAAGTCGGATGCAGCCACCTCTTCTGGTTGTGCCGTTTCGTGCGTGGCAAGCGCAGTTGCCGTAGTTGCGGCAGTTGCATTATTGTTCCCAAAGTGTGATCGGTTTGTATCGGTTTCTGTATAGTCGTCGCAGTTTTTGCGAGGGATTCGTTTGCGTTGCACTGGCTGCTCGTGGCCACAGAACTGGCATACGCCGCTTAGCTCAACTTCTCCTTCGGCGTTGCATTCGGGAGTGAGGAGGACGGTACTGCTGACCAGGACAGTTCTGTTGTGGCAGGACGGGCATTCGGAGAAACGTTTTGACTTGTTAAGATTTGCCTCTAATTCCAGGTTTCCACATTTTGTGCAACGGTATCCTTTGTATTTGACCGAGCCCATTTCCGTCTCTTTTCGTTTCCCTGGAGACAAATAAGTTTCAATTTCTTTTTGGGGAATGCGGTAGGCTTTGCCATTGCATTTGCTGCATTCTTTGGCTTTCTTTTTGCTTTCAAGATGATGCATTAGGAGAAAAACGGCACCCACAAGATAGAAAATCGTGTATAATATTTTCTCGTGCAGATGGTTTAATTTACTACCAAAATCTAAGTAACCTCTGATTAAGAACAGGTGAGATCACGACACCTATGATCAATATGAATACTCCTACCTTGAGCAGGAAGAAGGCTATGTATTGCACGGAGTCATGGTATGGAAAATGTTCTATCGCGTCAATAATTTAGAGTTCTGGCGTGAAATGCCCACAACTATAGGCTTGTCCGTTCAAACTGGATTTCAAGAATAACCGCATGAAACCAAACGCGCATTTTCAGTGCATCAATGGATGCGAACCGACGTATTCTCTGAGCGAAGTTATCTATACGTGTCCCAAATGTGGATCGCTCTTAGAAGTGCGGCACGATACAGCCGAACTCAAAAAAAAATCGGCAGCAGAATGGAAAGAGACGTTTGCCTCCCGCTATCGCTCTGTTGCGGAACCAGACAATTCCGGCATTTGGGCAAAGCGGGAAATGGTGATGCCGGATTTAAAACCAGAGAACATTATCACCCTGGGAGAAGGCTATACCCAGCTTTTTCATTCTGAAAAACTGAATCGTCTTTTCGGGATTCGCGAACTACACGTTAAGCTGTGCGGCAATTCTCATACCGGCTCGTTTAAAGATCTTGGCATGACGGTTCTCGTTTCGCAGGTAAACCAGATGCGCAAAGAGGGCGTGCCGATTCGCGCTGTGGCCGCTGCCTCTACTGGAGATACATCTGCCGCGCTCGCTGCCTATGCCGCCGCTGCCGATATTCCTTCTGTTATTTTGCTGCCGCACAATAAAGTATCGCTGGCGCAGTTGATTCAGCCCGTGGCCAATGGTTCTCTGGTGCTTGCATTAGATACGGATTTTGATGGAGCGATGAAGCTCGTCCAGGAGCTCACGCAGGAGAAAGAAATATATCTCGCCAATTCCATGAACTCGCTGCGCATAGAAGGCCAAAAAACCGTTGGCATGGAGGTGGTGGAGCAGCTTGGCTATAAAGTGCCAGACTGGTTCATTATTCCCGGCGGAAATCTGGGAAATGTATCGGCCCTCGGAAACGGCCTGCTGCTGTACAAAGAACTCGGCCTCATAGACAAACTGCCACGTATTGCCGTTGCTCAAACAGAAAAAGCAAACCCTCTCTATTTGTCCTACCTTAAAAACTTTGAAGAGTTCTCTTCTGTGACAGCACAGGAAACACAGGCTTCGGCCATTCGCATTGGCAATCCGGTGTCTGTGCAAAAGGCCATTCGCACTCTCAGAACCTTTCATGGAGTAGTGGAGCAGGCCAGCGAAACCGAGTTATCCAACGCGGCTGCAAAGTCTGATCTTGCGGGGCTGTTTTCGGATCCGCATACGGGCGTGGCTCTTGCCGCTCTCGAAAAACTGATTGCTAAAAAAGTGATTTCTCCAGATGAATCTGCCGTTGTAATTTCTACAGCCAACGGATTAAAATTCACAGATTTTAAGGTGCACTATCATGAAGAAAAGCTTAAGGAAGTAATGTCCGCCATGCCCAATAAGCCGGTTTTGTTAGAGGCGAGCATCGATGCCGTGCGCCGCGCCGTAGATGAGCGCATCGACAGGGGTCTGCGAGGATAGCTAACGGGTTTTCTTTGGGAATAACCTGCAAGTCTGTCGCTGCAGTCTGTGCTGAAAGCTTTCAGCCCTTATCCGGAGCTGATTTTTCGCGTGCGGCTTTTTCTTCGGGAGTTTCCCACAGCCACATCTTGAGGGCGAACACAAAGCCAGAGGAAATTCGGTTGAGCATTTTTTCGTGGTTTGCCTGGCGGTAATAGCCATACGCCCGCAGCGGCTGCTGCTTTTCAAAGTAAAAATAATCACCCACGCGGATGAGTCCGTCGCGATATCCGGTGGCTTTGTAAACCTGGGCTGCCGTTTCAATGTCGCCGCTATTATATAGCTGGTTGCCCATTCTCACGAGCTCCGCTCTTTTTTTGGGATCCATTTCCCTAGCCATGGTTCTTTATCGGAAGAATTACCCAATCAGCAGAACAGATTTTATACGACTACGGGTAGCCGATGCGTCTTTGCGCCGGTAGCAAATAAGTCCCCACCCTGTTTGTATTTTTTCAGAAGAAAGTTTGTACTCGTGTGCTCCACGCCTTCAATGGGAGATAACTTATCGGCGACAAAAAAAGCGACATCTTTGAGGGAAGGTCCCTGCACCTCTACGAGGAGATCAAACGATCCAGAGACGAGCATGCACGATACGACTTCGGAAAAAGAAGCCACGCGGCGGGCCACTTCATCGTAACCCTGGCCACGCTTGGGTGTAACCTTAACCTGGATGAGAGCAACAACCTCCGGGCTTTCTATTTTCTCCCAGTTTACAATAGCCTTGTATTTTAGGATAATGCCCTCGGATTCCAGATGCAGTCGCAGTCTTTCTACGTCCTGCTCAGGGATTCCCGTATTCGTAGACAGTTCTGAATTGGTGAGCAGCGCATTGTTTGAGAGGGCGTCGAGGATTTTGAGTTCTTCTCCGGAGAGTGGTTTCAGCATACTGCCTTTTGTCTGTTGTTCGTGGTCTGTCAACTAAAATGCGTCCTTCTAACGCTTTACACCCTGTAAAGAGAAAAAATTGATGCTCCATGCAGGCAGGGAATCTCGCGGAACTAAAACCTTTACTCGAAGAATTTGTTTCCAGAACGGAAAACAGATATAAAGAGCTTCGACTTCCAGATACCGTGGCAGAACTAAACGACCTTCGCGAAAAATTGCAGGATCCTTCCATGTGGGAAGACGATTCCAAAAAAGATAAAGTGCGAGAAATTCAAAGTCGTATTTCTTTGTTAGAGAAAAAAGTTTTGTCCTGGTCAGAATTGCGACAGACTCTTGCCGACTCCCTAGAGTATCTCGAAATTGGCCTCATGGAAAAAGAAGAAGGGATGCTCGCAGAGCTTCTCGAAAAAATTTCGGCTGCCGAAAAAGAATACGATCGCCTGGATCTCGAAAGCCTCCTGCGAGATCCGGACGACGCGAGCAATGCTTATCTCAACATTCATCCGGGAGCCGGTGGAACCGAGTCGCAGGATTGGGCCGACATGCTCTACCGGGCTTATACCCGCTGGGCCGAGAAAAACGGATTTGAAACCGTACTCTTAGATTACCAAGAAGGCGAAGAGGCTGGCATAAAAAACGTAACTCTGCTCATCAAAGGGCCCAATGCTTTTGGTTATCTTAAGGCCGAGAATGGAGTGCATCGCCTCGTGCGGATTTCTCCGTTTGATTCCAACAAGCGCCGGCACACCTCATTTACCTCTGTACACGTGAGCCCGGAAGTCTCAGAAGACGTGGGCATAGAAGTTCTCGATAAAGATCTGCGCATTGATACATACCGTGCTTCTGGAGCCGGTGGCCAGCATATCAACAAAACAGAATCTGCCGTGCGCATCACGCATATGCCCACGGGAATTGTTGTTGCCTGCCAGACAGAGCGCTCCCAAATCCAGAACCGCGCAACTGCCATGGACATGCTTAGGGCGCGCCTGTACGAAATGGCCCGCGAAGAAAAAGAGCGCGAAATAGAATCCAAATCGGGAGAGCGAAAAGATATTTCCTGGGGCAACCAGATTCGCTCGTATGTATTCCATCCCTACAGCATGGTCAAAGATCTGCGTACAGGCCACGAAACCAGCCAGGTTCAGGCCGTCATGGATGGAGACTTTTCTCCTTTTATAGATGCATTTTTGCGGGGCGTTCGGAGGAATGTAACAGATGAGTAAGCTGATTTCTGGCGAAGCATTTCAAGTTTTAGAAAAATACTTACGTGATACAAAAAATTCTTCTCTTTTTGTTCAGGAAATAACCGGGGAAGTTGTCTTTGCAGATGAAAAACAAATCCGCTTTGAACTGCTTCCCGAAACGCGTGGCGCGGTTCTGCGGCGCTTCGTAAATGGCCAGTGGATTGAGGTCGCTTTTCAGGTGTCTACCGCGCAAGATGCCAAATTCATGATGGAGCAGCTGGAATCATTAGCCCGGGACAGTTCGGGGCAGGAGACAGAACTGCCACCGGAACACGCAATGGAGTTTGAACGCATCGTGGATCCGGAGGATGACTGGACGGACTCCAAAAAAGCGGAGCTTGCCAGAGAAGTCGTTCGCAAGATTAAACAGGGTAGTCGGCATGTTTTATCCGCTACAGTTAAATTCCGTGCTACGCGAATTCGCGAAGAATATTTTTCTTCGGTCAAAAAAATGCACCAGTCTTATCCGCGCTTTGAGGTCATCTACCAGGCAGATTTTTCTGGCAGTGCGGGAGGATTAGGTTCTCTCCACGATGGTTTTGCCGGAGCCCATGGCTGGGTAGATGCCATCTCGGAGTCGGACATTGAGTCCTTTGTGCGTCTCGGAGAAAAAAATGCCGATGCAAAGCGCATAGAACCCGGAATGTACGATCTCATTTTTACGCCATCGCTCAGCGGAATTCTTGCGCACGAGGCGTTTGGCCATGGCACAGAGGGTGATACCATCCTAAAGGGGCGCGCCCGTGCTGCCGGGTATTTTGGAAAAAGCGTGGGTTCACCCCTTGTCACCATTATCGATTCGCCTGCTCGTTCGGGGGAATCGGCCTCGTATTTTTTTGACCATGAAGGACAAATGGCAACCGAGACAAAGATCGTAGAAAATGGTATTCTGCAAAAGCCAATCACAGATTATCGCACGGCAGCATTGCTCCATGCAGAGCGAACCGCCAATGGAAGGCGGCAGGCCTTTGATCACAAAGTCTACACCCGCATGACCAACACATGGTTTGCTCCCGGAGAGAGCTCACCCGAAGAACTGATTGCGTCTGTGGAGTACGGGTATCTGGTAGACCATGCCCGCAATGGAATGGAGGATCCTAACGGCTGGGGAATACAGCTGGAGGCCATGGTGGCAGAAAAAATTGTACAGGGCAAACGAACCGGGGAAATTTTTTCGCCGGTTATTATCACGGGATTTGTTCCAGACATACTTGCTTCGGTTTCCATGATTTCTTCGCGCGCAGAAATCAACGGGCTGGGCATGTGCGGCAAGGGCCACAAGGAATGGGTAAAAGTGACCGATGGTGGCCCATGGATGAAACTACGCGCTCGCCTGGCCTGATTCAATCATCATTCTGGCATCGGTGGAACTTTCTGCTATGCCAATAAATTTTCCCAATTGAGCTATGGCAAAAATTTTTTCAAGTGCAGGAGAAAGATTTGTCACCACAAGAATACCACCGCGCCGTGCCAGCCAGTTGGAAATCTGGATGAGTGTACCAATTCCAGAGGAATCGACAAAAGGCGAACCAGACATTTCCACAATAATATCTGTCACCCCGTTTTCAATTTTGAGTGCCATGGCATTGCGAAAATCCGGTGCATTGTACATGTCGAGCTCTCCGGGAAGAACGTACTCCAGGATATTTTTTTGTCCCTTTCTGAATTCTTCCCGAAACAATTTTTCCCTTTCCTGAAAAAAAGCGGCTCCAGAGGCAAGCAATGTTTTTGCATGCGTTGTTTCTTTGCGGCGCAGATGCTCTGCCATTGTTGTAATTCTCGCAAGCAGATAATCGCAAAGATTTCCGTGGTCCGTTTTTACGCCAGCGAGTCTTTCCGAAATATTGCGCAGAATATCGTGCGCAGATTCTGGATCGGTTTCGGCTACGCGCGACGCATCTAACAGAGCGATCCCCGTCCAGGCAATCATGAGTTCTCTCTCTACCGTTTTATCCGTGGTCTCCTCGCCGGTTTGCACAGAGGTAGATGCGCTCACCGATTCTGAAATGGCATTGCCACTCACGGGAAACCAGGTGAGCCGTGCCGATACCGTTGCCTGGTCCTCGTGTTCAAAGGTAAACAGAATCTGTTTTTCGTCGGAAGAGCGAAGATCTCCCAGCGGAACGAGAACAGAATTTCCGGCTCTTCTGGCCGGGAGAGCATCCAGAATTTCTCGATAGCGCAAACCCTCAGAAAGGGTCAGTTCCAGATGAGCAGACTGTGCGATAACCGCTCCAATGCTTCCGAATTCTCTGAAAAAAATATCCGATGTCTGCTCCGGGGAAGAAATGTAGTAAAAATTTCCCATTCCTGCTTTGGCAATGTTCAGCAGACTGCTTTCATGAAAATCGTCTCCAATGCCTATGGTCGTAGTCGTGATTCCGCGCGAAGCATATTCCGCCGCTATGGCAGCAAGGCGTTCTTCATCTTCTATTCCCATGGTGGCAATGCCGTCTGTCAGCAGAATCACGCGCCGTATGGCCGATTGGGGTAGAATGGAGTCTTCGAGAGAATGCAGACCTTCGAGCCAGCCACCGCTTAAATTGGTAGAGGTTCCTGGTTCAATTCCCTGGAGCCTGCGAATCACAGATTTTTTTTCGGTGAGAGCAGAAATACTCTGCACGGTCTGGACATCCTGGGCATAAGCAATAATGGATACATAATCCTGTCGGGTCATCCAGTTAATAAAAGACGAAACGGCCTCAATCGTTGAGACGAGCTTATCGCCTTTCATGCTCCATGATTTATCGAGAACAAAGGCGATGGCCAGTGGTCTCTGCTCTCGTCCGGATACTGCGGGGGTTTGTATGCTTACAGAGAGATGATTGAGGGAGCTTTCTCCCCGGGGAACAGTAGGGTGGTACCAGCGCAGTGAAAGCTCCATGGCGCCAGTAAAAGGAACGGCTGGCTTTTCTGCAAGACTTTTTACTTAGCCTCTGTAAAAGTCTCTAAGTAAGCTCTGAAAAAGTTTGCCTTCCCCTCGATGCTTCGACAGGCTCAGCACAAGTACGCCATTGCCTTGCAATGGCACTCGGGGCAGGCTCGCTCGCTTCGCGTTCAGAGCTTACTTCCGGTCCATGGACCCCTCGGCTGCGCTCGGGGTAAATTCACCGGCAAAACGCGCAGAAAACGATAGTTTTCGCAGCGTTTTGGAGATTACCGAACGCCTGTTCAGCGTTCGGTATCCCA
>DYKF01000004.1:29888-41673 GCA_020722745.1 Caldithrix sp. | reverse complement strand
AATGCCGCGACCGCACAATCTACCGCAACTACGGCGCTAAATAACGCGGCGACAGCAAATAATCTGCTTGCCGATATCGCAGCAGACAATAAATTTGTGCCGTCTGAAAAACAAGCAGCTCGCAAAGAATGGGATATTATCGCTGCGGAAAAGGGCGAGAATAACGCACAGGCAACCGTTTTTGGCATTACAACCGAAAACACTAACTATAATAACGCATTTCAAGCGCTTGCCAATTATCTTAATGCAGGTTCGGTTTGGTCAAGCGGCATTCCTAGCTGGATTGCTGATGCCAATTTAAGCACTACTACCAACATCGTGGGAACAACCTTTCGCAGCACTTGGAAAGCATATTACGATACGAGAACTATTTTGCTCAACGCGATTGCTGCAAAGGCCAAAGACTTGGCAGATGCAGCACAAGGAACGGCTAATACTGCCGTTTCTAATGCCGCGACCGCACAATCTACCGCAACTACGGCGCTAAATAACGCGGCGACAGCAAATAATCTGCTTGCCAATATCGCAGCAGACAATAAATTTGTGCCATCTGAAAAACAAGCAGCTCGCAAAGAATGGGATATTATCGCTGCAGAACAGCCAGTGAACAGCACTCATGCTATGAGTATTGCTGGCTTTACAATAGGAATTGCAGAAAGCAGCTTCAACGAAACAGCTTCTGATGCTTATTGGGCGGAATGTTGGACGAAATTGAACACGCTTCTTGATGAATCCAACGCGGAACCGGCATTTGCCGCGCAAACTTACGCGGCATTTTCAGCCGAAGAAGCTGAATATTATAGTCTTGTAAAGCAGGTTATTGATAGCGAAATAATCACAGTGCCGCCTACGCCTGATATTCTGGCGCTCAATAGTGCTTATGTCGCAGCTTTTCTGGCTCTTGCAACATACTTAAACGCAGGCTCAACGTGGACTACGGGCATACCGTCATGGATTGCCGACGCAAATATTGGCGTAACCACTGACATAACCGGTTCTACGTTCCGGAACGCGTGGAAAGCCTATTACGACGCTAGAACCGCGCTATTAAACGCAATCGCCGCAAAATCAAAAATAATTGCAGACTTGGCACAAGATACGGCAGGTTCAGTGGCTTTGCGAGTCGATAGCACACTCGATATAAACAATCGTGTGACAACGGCAGTTATACCGAAGTCGACAGTAGCACCAACTAGCGCGGGGCTGTTTGTTGGCGCGAACTACTTGGGTTATCACAATGGCTCTGATTGGAAAACCTACATGGACGCTAACGGTAACTTTGCATTAGCGGGCACTACCGGCGATCATGGCTTAACGTGGAACTCTGCGACAAACGTGCTGACCGTTGCGGGCACCGTTAATGCGACTAGCGGTAATATTGCAGGCTTTGCGCTTGCAACTACCGATTTAACAGCGGGCGCAAGCACAACAGCTATCGGAATCAGCACGGATCCATCGAAGAAGGCTTTCTGGGCTGGCAGCACTACGCCTGAGAGTGCGCCATTTTCAGTTGGACATGACGGGGCAATCCATTCAACTAGCGGCACTATTGGTGGTTTCTCTGTGGACGTGTCCGAGATATTCGTTTCAGGCGCTAGCGGTGGCGGCTATGGTGGCAAAGTCAGACTTAACGCTACAACTGGCGATATCGGTTGTGAGTATGGTTATTTTAGAAATTCTAGCAATAACGGCAGCTTCAGTATTTTGCTTAATCAGGACAAGCTTGAATCTAAAAGGATCGAAAAAATTGATGGCATAACTTATACAGACCAAATGCTATTTCGCCCGACATCTGGCGCAACATACTACGAAGCACCACTACATATCAATCTTGCAACATTAAGTTATTATGCCTTTTATACTAATGCCAATGTATATATCGGCAACGACTGTAGTGCTCTGTCATTCACCGATCGCACAGAAATGCCCGAAAGCTTGGAAGAAGCGCTTGAAATAATCAACACCATGCAGCCTATCAATGGCAAAGTAGATTATAAGAGACTAAGTAAAAAGGCAAAAAAAAGTATTTTACAAAAAAACATCGATGGCACAGAATATGTCGAAGACGGCAGAGATTTAACAAAAACCGTGTCGGCATTGGTCATGGTCTGCCAAAAATTACTGGCTGACAACTCTGAACTTGTAAGAAGAATCGAATATCTAGAAAAGAACAAAAGAAATGAAAAATAATCACATAAAATTGGTATTAAATAGCATTAATGCTATTATGACCTATAACCTTGCAATTCATGGGGGTAAAACGATATGACAACTTTTTCCGCAATGCTCACTCAAAATATCGCGATTAAAAACGATATTAAAGACGCGCTTTCAATGCAGCAGAACATGACTGGCGTGAAATTCGATGAATACGCGAATATTATTCGCGGCGCATTAACGAAGCGATGGGGTATAAGAATTGAGAAGGCCGATTCTAACCCCGATACCCGCGTAACCTACCTCTATGACGCGGTTGGCATGACTCCCGCTGCGATGAACTATACGAGTGGCGAGTTTGAGTATGGCGACTGGAAACCATTTTGTGATGCCGTTAACCGGCCTGTCATGCTGCTTTACAATGGCACGGTAGACTACGAGCTGCACAGAGACGATCAAACCAAAAAACTCGACGGCGTGACTGCATCCGATGTCTCTAATACGGCATACGGTGGTAACGCCATGGCTGAGTTTAAGCGGCTATGGCTGCGAACCTACGAGGACGCAACGTATCAGTATATTATCTTTTCAAACGTGCAATATGACGAAAATTACCACGCGAACGCGTTCAAAGACGCAACTGGTCAGATTGCCGACAAGATGTATTACGCAATGTTTGAGGGCTCTAACGTAAACTCAAAGCTGAGATCAATCGCGGCGGGCGCGATGATGGCAAGTCAGACAGCCGCAACCGAAATTACCTACGCAGAAGCCAACGGCGCTGGTTGGCACATCAATTACAAATCTCAGCGGGATTTTATCACGTATTTACTCGCTCTAATTTGCAAATCGACTAATTTCCAGGCTGTTTACGGGCAGGGCAATAGCAATTCATCTGCGTATATTGCGCCGGGCGCGCTGAAAAATAAGGGCCGCTTTTGGGGCGATGATGCTACTGACGCAGCCGTGAAGGTATTTTTTATCGAGCATTTTTGGGGCAACTACTGGAAACGATTATCAGGACTGCTCTACAACGATGCTGCGCATATACTGGTCAAAGCAACGCCGCCATACTCGCTGACTGGCGTAGGATATACCGACACGGGCATTACCCCGACCGGCACTAGCGGGCAATATATCACGGCTGGAACTCTCACTGATGCAGGATTTCTGCCTACAACCGCAGGTGGCAGCGACTCTACTCATTTCGCCGATAGCCTATATTATGCAACTCCGGCCGCAGGCGCGTTTAATGTGGCCCTTGTCGGTGGCAGCCGCGTTTTTGCTGGTGGTTGTGGGTCGTGGGCGTGCAGTCTGTCCACTGCGGGCGGTGCGGGTTCGTCCATTGGTGCTTCGCTCTCCTTTCTTAAATATGCCGTTTAGCGGGTGTTTGAGGGCGGCCAGCTCTCACACCGCGTAAGCGGCAAGCAATCGACATACTTAAAGGAGTTACCTGGAAAATGAAAATGTTCAAATCTGAATCCGGCTCAATGCCATTACCAATCGACGATACTAGCTCTCCAACTACCGTTTATGTTAACGAAAACGTGGTGGAATCAGAGCGAATTGACGAAATGACGGGCGAAACATCAACCGTCTATCGTTATGACGTGCGGCTATATTCCCGCGATGAATGGGAAAAGCTGCAAATGGCGAAAAGAATCATCGACCTTGAATGTGCGTTAATAGACGCGGAAAGCGGGGTATAATCATGCTTTACAAGGTATTAGAAGCCGCCATAAATGCACGCGAAACAACCGGGCTTGCAGAAAAGATAGAAAAACTTTACGAGGCGGGTAAAATCACAGAATATCAGCGCGACGAATTAATTGCTAAGATCGAACAAATGTGTTAGTTTTTCTCTTTAATATCTCCAGCTTTGCCGCAGCAATGCGGCTTTTTGGGCATAAGAAAGGAATTGCTGTGAAAAAGCTAATTATCAAACGATTACGCGACAACGGGAAGCAGACTCAAGGCCGCGCAATGCTGTTTAACGGCCACGAAAAACAGTTGGAATTTGTGACGCTAGAACCGCCGTGGTTAAACGATGCAATCGGCAAAAGCTGCATACCGGCAGGCATTTACAATGTAAAGCCGCGCAAGTCTGCAAAATACGGCAATCATTTCATCATTGAGGGCACTTCGCCGCGTGAGTGGGTGTTATTCCATGCCGGCAACTATATCGGCAGCAAAAACCCAAAGACTGGGCACCCCGATTCTGTTGGCTGCATCTTGGTTGGCTCGGCCTTTGTAGATATCAACAAAGATGGAATACTTGATATTTCAGCAAGTAGAATCAAAATGGACGCACTACTCAGACTTGCCCCCGAAGGCTTTCAGCTTGAAATAATCGGCGTAAAATGATAGCATGGCTTTAAAATTAGACCGAAAGGGGCTTGATCTTGAGCCACAAAAAGAAGGAACAGCGCAAAGATGAAAAACTGCAACGAATATGTGAAGCAGAACCGCCAATGCCGAAGTATTTTACAAAGCCCTTTAAGGCCGAAAACGGCGCATGGTATTGCGGGAATGAAAGCTGCAAGGTAGAAAATGCAGAGCTGTTTGATCTCGGCGATGGTTGGCATGCTTGCGGGCACTGCTACCGTAAATTTAATCTATAAGGAGTTTCAATAATATGCGAGTGTTTTTGAAATCAATTTTTGGCATGTTTCTTGGTAATGACGGGATCCTCAGCAGCACAAAACTGCTGTCGTTCATCGGTTACGGCCTATTCATATTTATTTCTGTCTGGACTTGCATCAACAACCCTGATAAATTCAATTATGAGTTGTTTGCCATTCTTTCAGCGGCTTCTAGCTCAAGCATGCGCGTTGTCGATAAGTGGCTAAACGCGCGTTCTTACGCGGGCGTTGCATCGGCAATCGTGGCAACAAACGCAAACGCAAACGCAAACGCAGAGGTGAAAAGTGAATGAAATTAAGATCAGTTTGCTTGGCATTGTCGTTGGTATTTTGTTCGTCGTCATTGTTTGCCTTGGAATCATACACTATTACAAAGGCGCAGATAGCCAGCTTGACCGCGAATTTAAACAATTTGAAAAACTTAACAATCAACTTGTGTCAGAAACTCGAGAGCTACAAACAGGGCTTGCAAGTCACAGCGCAAGAATTGGCAGCGTCACAAAAGGAATTGGAACTAACAAAAGGCGAATCGAACACATTTATACTGGCATTGAACGATCAGCGAAAGAAACTGCTGATGCAGTCAGAATCATTGAACAGTGCGAAGAAATCATTAAAAAGGTTAAAACGCAGAAATAAGGCGAAAGATATTCTATATACGCTGATTATCGGCGGGTTGATAGCAATTAGGCGATAATTGCAGGCAAAATAAAGGCCGGGGTTGTTATGCCCCGGCTTTTTGCTATTCGCGATTTGCGATTGTATGTTCAGATTTGTGGTGGGCGTTTATTTACAATCCCATCTGATTAAGAAGCTCATCAACATACTTCGCAGCCAAACTCTCGCTAATCTTGCGCCGCATTTCATTTGCGACGTGCCTAATCTCAAAGTGTGCATGTTTATCGGTTCTTAGTTTAAGAAAATTGATAAACGAACGTAGATTGATTGTCCACGAAAAGCTAGTTCTCAGGCTTTCTGGCAAGAGATACTTGATATAATCGTTGGGTATTTTCGCATGCTTGCACTCTTTAATGGCTCTGATTGCAGAAACGGCGCTGAATGATAAATGCGCGTTAAGTATTGCGGCCTGTTCGACTGGCAGATTCTTTAAATCAGGTGTAACAAACAAATCTTCGGTATTCAGCGCATAATCACGCAAAAAGTCTTTATCAATCGTGTATCTGGTGCTTTTCACGGTAGGGCTTGCCATTCTATGCCGCATGTGCTCTTGCAACTCAAGACGACTCGCCCCGACAACGTGCCAGTTCATAATGATGTGCTCGGCGCAAGAAAGGTGCTTTTTTATGCCGATAACCTTGCTAGTCAGCTCGCTACTTGGCTGCGTGTCGTAGGGCATGCCAACAGCTTCATTGACCACAAATTCAGGAGTGACATGATTTAAAACGACAATAATTTTATCCACAATACCCCCCCCTGTCATAGGTCTTTTCCTCTACTCGCTGATCTGTGGCGATTCGCTGATCTGTGGCGATAATGTCTTTCTTATGAGCAAAACCGCCCAGAGAATCCTCAAGGCTTGGTGTGATCGCACCAATCACACCAATACTATTGGCCAGAAAGCGATCATTTGCCAGCACGTCTTCAGCCGTCCAGGCGTTGTTGTAGATTTCCATGTAGCTTGCGAAATCAAGCAACAAGAAGTTGCCTGCTGCTTTGTAGAGCACAAGCCACTGACATTTGTAGCTGACTATCTGCCCGTTATTCATAATAACACCTCTTTTTAAGTTTCGTTCCATAACTTATGGATAACACAATCTGATTTCTGATGCAAGCGATAATTGTTTGGAATAAAAAAGTTTTTGTGATATACTCAAACTATACCCTATTTGGAGCGCAGAGCGTGAAAGATTTGAATATCGGAATCCTTGTCAAAATCCTCAGTAGCATTGCCGCGTCATTCATGCTACTTGCAACACCAGAAAAAATCATCGTCATCGGGCTTACGATTATGCTTGTGTGTGTGTTTATCTTCTCAATATGGGCATTTTTTCAGACTAGAAAAACACAAAAGCACGAAACAAGCATGCGAGAACTGTTTCTTGATCGGTATTTGCTGACAGAAGCCCGAGCAAACAAGCTAACCGATATTCACATTAAGCGGCACCCTGAAGATGGCGCAATATTCTTTGAGCTTGAAAGATTGGCCGCCGTAAAGCGTTTTGAAGATCTACAAGGAGCTTGTGGATCTTGCTCGGGTCACGACAAGAAAGATTAACCACATAAGCATCTGAGATGGTCGCATGTTTCACTACTTCAAGTATGCCTGTCAGCTCAAACGGCGTTAGATTCTTATCCTCAGCTGTATTCGATGAGTAATTAAAATTGCCAGTGCGTTTATCGGCAAAAATGATGATACAATCGTCTTTTTCACCGTTAAACTTGGCGCGGTAATCACTCAAGGTGCGTTCAAAAAACTCTTTATTTGTTATCCAGCTTTTATGGTTCTTTACCGCGTCAGCAGTATGATTCATGGCGCAAAGCCTATTTTCACAAGACCGTCGTATATTTTTTGCGCCGCTTCTATAATTTCAGCTTTTTTCGGGTCGCTATCCGGTAAAGTATGCGCATGTTTCCAAAGGGCAACACGGCGCTTTTGTAGCTCTGAAATGCGGTAATAATCAATCGGTTGCAGTTTTTGCTTTTTCATTTCCCCTTTTTCCCCTTTGCTTTCGGCGTTTTCGGCAGCACAAGCCCGTCACTGTTCTGCTCAAAGCCCACGATATACTTTACTTTGTTCATCGTCCGATAAAGCGCTTTTGTAATCAGCAAAATAATACCATGACAGGCATACATCAGCTTGTATTTCAGCTTGAAAACATCATGCAGTTGCCCTTTAACATCCTCAACAACCGTTTTGCCGCCAACTTCATAAACAAAATCAGCGCGGTAATCGCATATTTTCAGGCCGTTTACAAGTAATGGGTATGTTTTCTGTAACTCAAGATTTTTAATTAATCCTGCTTTTTCTTTGGCCTTCAGAATCTTGTATCGCTCTCCCTCTGCGCCCGAATCGAACTTGATACCGTCGATGACAACTTTGCCGTTTTTGTATTTACTCACAATTCGTTATCGACCTTTCGAATACCGCTTCTTTGCCGTTTTTGCCGTGGAATTGCATTAGCCCATAAACTGCCGGGCAGCCCTTGCACCATTGCAAGAGCCTCGTCCGGCATTATTGAGCGGTTGATTAAGGCAGTGTCACAAACATAAATGCGGCGGCGTTTACTGCCCTTTTGTGGTCTGCCTCTGCGGTTGCGTTGCATAAATCAGAACGGCACACTCGAATCATCTGCCCCGACATCAGCGGGCGCGACAGGACTCGATTCGGACCCCTTGCCGCCAATAAATTCAAAATCGCCCATGAAAATTTCGGGGCTGATTCTCTTGCTGCCGTCTTTGGCTTCGTACTCGCGCAATTCCGGCACGCCTTCGATCATCAGTTTTGTGCCTTTTACAAAGTGTTTTACAAGTTTCGCGGCCCTATCGCCGAACAGCTTCGCCTTCCACCAGGAAGGCTTTCTATTGTCGCCGGATCCGCTGTTTACGGCGATCGAAAATTCAAGGACGTTTTTGCCGCTTGGCAAAACTTTCAATTCTGCATCTCTGCCAAGGCAGCCCGTTACTATTATTTTATTCATTTATTACCCTCATCTTTTTCTTGCTATTCATTGGATTATCTTCATATACGCTTTCTCAATTCGGTTGCTATCAAGCGTAACCACGCGAGTTTCATCGATCAAATCGGCGTCCAATAGCGACGCAATAGCATCATAAACTGGCGTTTTGCTTCTGCCGGTGCGCTTCATAATCACCTTGCGGGTCATGTAGCAGTCGTCTCTTAGTATGTTCAGAATGTCCTGTTCGATTTTTCTCATGGTGTAAATAAGCGGGGCAAGCCTACCCCGCATTTGCTTATTTTCCTTTCTTTTCCGATATTTCGGCGGCCTTCGGGTCTGCGTCAGCTGTCTCGGCAGGCTTATCAACCAGCTTTTTTGCATCAGATTCTTTTATCAATCTTGCAAGTTTTGCGTTTGCATCTTCTTTGATGCTACCATCAACGATGGTAGCATCTTCCAAAAAGTCAGACCAACGCGCCTCGCCGTCTTTTAGCGCGGTATAAATCTGCCGCAAATCATCAATGTCAGCGGCCACAATCTGCTCAATCGGTTTTTTCAGGTAGCTCGAAATGTCAGAAGGTTTAACGCCGATTTTTGCAAAAGCATCAAGAATCTTGTTTGTTTCAGCTTTCGGGTCAATGTTCTTCCGGCGGGTATTGCGTGCAACTTCCATAGCCTCATCTACGATGTCCTGCGGAATCATGCGAAGGCCGCAAGTTCTGATGATTTTGCTTTCCTGTGCTGCCTGCTTAACTAGTAGTTCATCTTCGGTCGCGGGCACGATATAAACCATTTTGCCGTAACTGTTCAGGCGCGTAGAAAGCGGCTCTTGCCCCTGTTTCAAGTATGAGCGTTCAACGGTTTTCTGCAACGTGATTTCTTTGCCATAGCTGATGTTATTTTCAAGATCAATAACCTGCACATGCACTTTTCTGATATTCTCGTCATCATAAATCACGGTTGCAGACGTTTTGATATTGCCTGCCGCCTGTATGACGGTTTCGGCAAAGCGAATAGACGGCCCGCTGATTTTGTCTTTCCCCATCGGCTTTGCGTATTCGGCCTTCATCGCGAATACGGGGCGCTCACATGCCGCAATAATCTTAGCTCTCACGTCAGCCCATGAGCGCGGCTTGCGCATTGCCATGATATAAGCCGATTCAATCTCAGCCTTTGCCATCGCTGCCGAAGCGGTTGCGGCCAGTTCAGTGCCGTTGGTAGTCATCTGTTTATTTTCTTCCATTTTAATACTCCTCGTTTATGATATGTTTAAAACCCCATTTTGGTATTGACACGGTTTCGATTTCGTCATTATAACCCGGCCAGTGATTTGTTTCCACACATTGCTTATATTTCGCTATTAACTCTTGCCTTTCTTGTTCTCCTTCCATGATTGATACGTGGTCGATTTTGCGTAGTGCGGTGCAGTATGGTGCTTCGTTTTCGACTGCAATAATAATAAAATCATCAGCGGGAAGCCCGTTAGCCGCTGCCCCTGCCAAGTAATGCGCCGCCTGAACGTGATAGCCATAGTTATAAACAGACTTGGCAAACTCGCTCAACCTTGCGTCTTTTGTGGTCTTTATATCAATCACTCCAAGTGGATTGACGCGATCAATCTTCCCTTTCATTTCCAGCCCGTTTTCGCTCCAGAATATCGGCAGTTCCGATTCTCCGGCTAAATCAAGGATTGCACGCGCTCCGGAGTGGTTCAACACACTTTCGGCCATACTCTCAACCTTGGCTGCGTCTTCGGCTGAAAGTATGATTTTGCCCGCATGTTCAAGATAAAACTCAGTCTTAACAGCTTTCGCAGCAGCACTATTGCCCTTTGCGCTCTCTGGTAAAGCAACAAACACCCGCTTGCTCTCCAGTATTAGCGCGTGCAGGCAAGTGCCGACCTGCATTGCGTAACTTGGCTCTTGCGGGTGTTTTAGCTGCCACAAAGCATGAGCCGGCGAACGCCTGAACGCCTTGAGGAAGGTTTGGCTAATGCCTTTATGGGCGAAATACTCATTATCACTCATTTTCTGAATCACTTAGCACCTCTTTTTTATTCGGTAAAATCAAACTCATCATCTTCATCGTAAATCTCGGTTAAATCACGCTTCTGCTCTGGTGTAATCATGGCCGGCCTGTCTTCTGCGTCAAGTGTCAGCGGGTATTCGTGTGCCTGTATGACTCCATCAGCTATAAGCGCCTTGCGAGCGAAGTTGTAACACATTTGCGCGCGGAAAGCCACTCTACGATAAATTGGGTGCCCGAGGCAATTTTGCACTGCGTAAAGGTCGCTGCAAAAGAACGATCTGCCGTTGCTTTCGCCTGAAATGTATTTACGCAGTACATTCACCACATAAGTATTATCATCGCGTAAATAAATCTCAAACTCTGTCCATACCGGACAATTATCGGTCTTTTTCGTGTCGGTTGTGGCAAGAATTTTACCCACAAAAGGCGTTTCCACGCCTTTATTAAGAACAGTGTACTTCTGCATTATTTCACCGCCTTTCTTTTTTTTGAAAAAAGCATAGTTGCGGGCATCAGCCCGGGTTATTCTGGTATTCCAATCTCGTGCAACGGCAGGGTTCGTATAACCCCCGCGTTGATTTGTACAAATTTCCCGTTGGGGAGCTTAACCAATGCTCCCTTATCGGTACTGTTGCGCGCAACAGTACCGATAATCTTAGCGCCCTTCGGCAGGGCGCCGGCATACAATTTCCCTTGTTGTTCATTAATTCTGATTTCCATTTTCTTACCCCTTTCATATTCCTGTTGCATATTATTCAACGTTGCTAGGTCGGTGCATCGGTGCATGAGGAAAGATTTGAACTTTCGTAGGCTTTCGCCGCCAGATTTACAGTCTGGAGCCTTTAACCACTTGGCTACTCATGCAGGCGCCGGTCTTTCCCGGCTGTCACTGCTTCTTAGACGCATAGGTCAGACCGACCGTTCCCCATTCTCGGGGATTGAAGCTTAGACGCATAGATCACAATTCATAATAAATCGCCTCTAGCGTCTCTCCGCCATCAAGGATGGCGGCTATTTGTGCTGAAGATAGCGGCGTTTCGCCGTCATCTTCAGCTAGTATTTCGCCTTCAAGTGCCTGCACTTCGCAGTCCCATTCAGGCGGGACTGCTGTGTCGTTGCAAGCATAGGGGTTGCCGGGGTCGTAATAACCTGAATGTTTTACGCGTAATTTTAGGCGCTCTGCATTGCTGCAGAGCGCCAGCTCATGGCGCATTCTGTCAGTCAGAATTATCTCCAACTGACTTGTGACGTTGGCCCATTTTCCCATTTTCTTTTACCTCCTGTTTAATTGCGGGGAAAAAATCGGCAATCTTACGCTGA